>JBGSWL010000064.1:0-9455 GCA_041752455.1 Roseitalea sp.
GGCGCGAGCGAGCGGCCGGGCCGCCGATACCCGCCAGCACCCAAACGGGCGCTGGCGGGCTTTGAAAGCCCTTCAAATCCGATGTAAAGAGGTCGGGGGAGGCGTGTACCGGCTTGATTGACCGCCGGTCGGCCCAATGGACGCGGCTTGCAGCTGCAAGCCCTTTTTGTCGGGGCGGCGCAACTAACGTCGCGCCATGGCAAAGCAAACCGCAAATCGACGGGCTCCGCAAGGGGCAAGGCAGACCGCACCGACCGTTTCGCATGGCGAGCAGGTGTCGGCCGGCGACTTCCTTTTCGAGGCACTGGCGACCGCCTCGGCCGATCCTGCCGCGCCGGGACAAGCGCCCTCGACCATCAAGCTGGCCCCGGCGGGCCGGGTGCAGACCCGCGACGGCCGCGCCTTCGAATTCGATCCGGCAATGCTGGTCGCCCGCTTTGAAAAGGACGCCGTCGATATTCCTGTCGACCTCGAACATTCGCTGTCATCGTTCCTTGGCGACAAGGGCCGCGGCGCCGTCGGCTGGATTTCACGCCTCGAGGCGCGCGAGGATGGCCTTTACGGCGAGGTGACCTGGCTGGCCCCGGGCCTAGAGGCGCTCGCCGCCCGCACGCACCGTTATGTCTCGCCGACCTTCCGGCACGATGCCTTCGGCAAGGCCACATGGCTTCATTCTGCAGCGTTGGTCGCCGCCCCTGCCCTTTCCATGCCGGCGCTCGCCTCCGCTGTCGCGACCGGCCACCCCGACCATGATGACCAGGAGAACGACCCGATGAACGCTGAAACCTTTGCGCGCCTTGCCGCGCTCGCCGGCCTTTCCTCCGCTGTCACCGTCGAGGAGGCGGCAATGCTGGCCGCGCTCGAGGCCAAGATGGCGGAAGGCGTTGCCGCTGCTGAAACGCTGGCGACGCTGCGCACCGAGCATGAAGCGTTGCAAGCGTCGGTCCGCAAGGGGCGCGTCGATGCGATGCTCGGGGCTGCGCTGTCTGCCAAGAAGATTTTCCCGGCCGAGCGCGAGCGCTTTGAGCGCCTTGCCGCCACCGACGAGGGGCTCGCCGAAGTCGAGGCCCTGCTTGAAGCCATGCCGGCGCGGCTTTCCGCATCAAACCTTGACGGCGCGCCCGGCGCGCAGCCCGGGGACGATGCGCCGATGACCGCCCAACAGATCGCCGAAAAGGCGTCCGCGCTGCAGGCCGAATTGTCGGCCAAGGGCGTCGAGATCGATATCGCCACGGCCGTCGGCCGCATCATGAACCGTCCGGCCTGACGCAAGTCCGGCCCGGCTGCCATTACGCCCCGCAACCGCCAAAGAGCAGGTCCCGCACCATGAACCCGATCCTCATCAAGAGCTTCCGCACCGCCGCCGCCGCGGCACCTTTCACGATTGCCAAGATCACCGGCGCCAACGCCGCTGCTCTGGCCACCGCTGCGGCCGCGCCGCTGATCGGCACGTTCGACGCGCAAGGCGCTGAAGCAGGCGGCATGGCTGATGTCATCATGGTCGGCTGGGCCGAGGTTCGCCTCGGCGGAACGGTGGCTGTCGGTGACATGCTGACATCCGACGACGAAGGCCGGGCCGTGAAAGTCACGGCCGGTCAGACCGTGCGCACGATCGGCATGGCCATGGCGGCCGGCGTCGAGGACGACGTCATCCCGTATTTTGCCAATCCCGGCACCGCGGCAATTCCGGCCGCGTGATCGCCAACAGCCACCAAAGGACCTAACCCATGGCCAACAAACGCCCCTTCATCGTCGATCCCGCCCTGACGGCAATCTCGATCGGTTACCGCAACACCGCCAACATGCTGATTGCCGACAAGGTTCTGCCGCGCATGCCGGTCGGCGGCGAGAAGTTCAAATATGCCGAGTACCCGCTTGGCGAAGCCTTCTCGATCCCCGACAACGAAGTCGGCCGCCGCGGCCGGGTTCCGCAGATCGAATTCTCGGCCAACGAGAAAACCGACAGCGTCAACGATTATGGCTATGAGACGCCGATCCCGTATTCGGACATCGAAGAAGCCAAGCGCATGCGTGATGCCAACCTCGGGACCTATGATCCCGAAGCGCACACCACGATGATGCTGACGAATTTGAACATGCTGCGCCGGGAAAAGCGCGTCGCCGACCTCGTCCAGGCGTCCGGCAACTATGACGCCAGCCGCAAGGTTGCGCTGACCGGCACCGACAAGTTTTCGGACTATGCCAACTCCGACCCGATTGATGTCCTGAAGGCCGCGATCAACGGCACCTTGATCTTCCGCGCCAACATCTTGACCATGGGCCAAGCCGTCTGGCAGGTGATGTCCTCGCACCCGGACATCGTCAACGCGATCCGCGGCAGCTTTACCAACAAGGGTATCGTGCGGCGCGAAGAGCTGGCGGCCCTGCTGGAAATCCGCGAAATCCTCGTCGGCGAAGCCTACCTCAACACCGCTGCCAAGGGTCAGGCCCCGACGCTCGCACGGGTTTGGGGCAATTCGATCCAGGCGCTCTACATCGACGCTTCGGCCCGCCCCGAGGACGGCATGACCTTCGGCTTTACCGCCGAATATGGCAGCCGCATCGCAGGCCGGATCGAGGACGAGAATGTCGGCCTGCAGGGCGGGACGATCGTGCGCCAGGGCGAGCGGGTCAAGGAGCTGATCTGCGCCCCGTCGGTCGGCTACCAGATCTCCGGCGTCATCTGATTTCCTGATCGCGGTTCGCACCCGATCATTGAGGGCGCCGGCCTGACCACCGGGCCGGCGCCTTTTGACATTCCCGACCCCTGAAAACGGAGAGACCCGATGAGTGCTGCCAAAACCGATGCCGCCAAGGTCGATGCGACCAAGGCCGATGCCGTCAAGGCAAATGCTGCCAAAGCCGATGCGGCCGACGTGCGCACCTTCACGCTGACAGGCAATCTGCGCCGCGACGGCCAGACATTCCCCGCCGGCGAGCCGGTCGAGCTTTCCCGCGATGAGCATGCAGAGATGCTCGCCATAGGCTTCCTCACCGGCGACTACGACGCCTGACAGCCGCACCGGACCTTTTGCACGGACCTTGAGCCATGACCCCGTTTGCCACCATCACGGATCTTGAAAGCCGCTACCCGGCCGAGCTGATCGTGCTGGCGGCCGACGAGCAGACCGGCGTCCAGGATGACGCGCGCGTCGAACTGGCGGTCGAGGACGCCTCCAGCGAAGTGCGCGGGATCCTGAAGGGCCGCTATTCGGTCACCGATCTCGGCCGGCTCGATGCCGACAGCCTGTCGATGCTGAAGATCTACGCCATGGACATCGCGCTCTACCGGATCGCGCTGGCCTTTGCCCGGTCCAACGAGCGGATCGAGGCACGATACAAGGCGGCCACGGCCCGCCTCGAGGCCATTGCTCGCGGCCATGGCGGCCTGTCATTTGTGGCCGCCGAAGGCGCCGATCCGACCGACACGCAAGGCTCCGCGCCGCTGTCGCCCGGCGAGGTGCTGATCGAAGCGCCCGAGCGGCTTTTCACCCGCGACCGCGCAAGGGGGCTTTGAGCCATGGCGGTCTCCATCACCCTTGATGCTTCCGATCTCGACGCGGCGATCACGCTGCTTGGACCGCTGTTTGATTTCGATCCGGCCGAGCTGATGGAGACCCTTGCCAGCAAGGGCGAAAGCCAGACGCGCCGGCGCATCGAAAGCGAAAAAACCGGCCCGGACGGCGCCGCCTGGCCGCCGAACCTTGAAGGCACATCGATCCTGCGCCGGACCGGCACCAACCTGCTCGACCAGATTGGATACCGGTCGAATGATGGCGAGGCGGCGTGGGGCAGTTTTTGGGAGCATGCCCATGTCCACCAGTTCGGGATGACAATCTCGGCAAAGAACGCGGCGAATTTGAAGTTCCGGATCGGCGACCGTTATGTTTCCAAGGGCCAGGTCACCATCCCGGCCCGACCCTTTCTCGGCCTCTCGACCGAAAACCGCACCGAGATGCTGGAAATGATCACCGACGTGTTTGGCTTGGGGAGGCTGTGAAGCCATGACCTTGCCCGAACGCATCGCCCCGGTTTCCGTTGCAACCCTTTGCGCCACCGATCCGGCCGGCGCCCTGATTGACGCGGCCGCCGCCACCTTCAAGCGCCTGATCACCGGCGTGCATGTGGCCTCGCACCCGGGCAAGGTGGACATCGCCGATATCGTCGCCAGCGAGACCATGGCGCTGCCGGCCATCCGGATCGGCTTTACCCGGATGCGCGCGACCTCGGAGGCCGCGGCACATCATGGCCTGATGCTCGATGTCATTGCCTATATCGTGACCGGCGAGCTGACCGACCTTTCCGAAAAACGCCGCGTCAACCGCGAGGTCGTCGCCCGTGCGATCGGCGCGCGGATGATCGATATCCTGATCGATGACACGTTGTCGGCTTGGGGCCTTGAGGCCGTGACGCCGCCTTCGCGCACGCCCGGACCAGAATTCAAGCCGGTCTTTACATCGGATGCCTATGCCAAGGGCGTTGCCTGGTATGCGGTCACCTGGTCGCAGACCCTGATCGACCTGTCGCCCTCGGTCGGCGGCACCTCGCCCTTCCGCCTCAATGGCGAGGGCGGCGAGATGCTTGCCCCGGACATCGAGGCAGAGGCGGAAATCGCGGCGCTGTTCTTTCCGGGAGAGGCAGCATGAGCGCGCTCGCAGCAGAATTGCGGCGCCTTCGCCGCCAGATCGTCCAGGTCAACCGGCGCGTCGCCACGGCGCGCCTGACCGGCAAGGTCAAGCCCGGCAGCCAGGACATGGACAAACGCACCGTCCGGCTGATCCTCGGCGAGGCCGCCGACGGGTCGGAGATCCTGTCGCCGCCGGTCCGCTGGGCGCAGCAGGGCGCGGGCCGGCTTAAAATCCACTCGGTCCCGGCCGACAATGAACAGATGATGCTGACCTCGCCTTCCGGCACGATCGGCGCAGCCTCCATCGCCGAGTGGGCGACCTATGACGATGACCATGGCGCGCCCTCTGACAAAGACAGCGAGGCGGTCATCACCTTTGCAGACGGGACGCGGGTCTCGATCGAAAAGGAGATGACCCGGATCGCGACGAAGGCCGCTCATGTGGACGCCGAGATCGTGACGCTGGGTGGCGAGGGCGGGCAGAAGGTCGCCCGCGTGGGAGACATGGTCCAGGTCGGCGCGGGTTCATCTGCGGGACTATGGCCGATCGTGACCGGCTCTGATGTGGTGAGTGCAACATGACCGACACCGCAAGCATCAAGGCACCGCGCCAGCGCCGCAAGCGCAAACCGCAAGCAACACCCGCCGCGGCAGCACTGGTCCCGGCCCGCGACGAGGCACTTGGCAGCCATTATGAGGTCACCGACAAATGCGGCCCGCGCCTTGCCGGCCGCCGTGTCTGGCCGGGCCTCATTGTCGAGCTTTCCACCGATGAGGCGACCCTTGCTTTGGCGCAGGGTGCCGTGCGCTCCGTTGTGGCCTCGCCTGGTGAACGGCCATGACCCGGGCTCTGACCATCCGCACCGGTACCGATCGCCGCACCGGCCGCGTGCTGACCGGCTTTGATCATGTGCGCCAGTCGCTCGAGGTCATCTGGATGACCCGGCTCGGAGAGCGCGTGATGCGCCTTGATTTCGGATCCGACGTGCGGGCGCTGCTTTCCGAGGATCTGTCGCCGGCGCTGGCGCTGGCCATCTATGACAGCCTGATCGCGGCCGCCCACCGCCATGAGCCTGAATTCCGGATCTCGGCGCTGCAGTTTGTGCGCCTGTCGGCGACCGGTGCGCTGGCCCTGAAATATTCCGGCATCTGGTACCCGGAAGGCCGGCTCGGCAACTACACTGATGCGGTTACGGTCACCGACGCGTCGGCGATCGGCCTGCCGTCCTGGCTGGCGCGCGGCGCGAGGGCGGCAGCATGACCCTGACAACCACCCAGCCCTCGCTGATCGATCTGGCCCGCTTGCCAGTGCCGGCCATCATCGAAGCGCTGAATTATGAGGCCCTTCAAACGGCCTTCACAGACCGTTTTGTCGCCTTCTGGAGCGCGGCGCGCGAGGCCGATCCGACACTGCCGCAATTTGATGTCGAGAGGCTGGACACCGATCCGGTGGCGATCGCCGCCCAGGCGTTCTCGTTCATCCGCCTGCTCGACCGGGCCCGCGTCAACGATGCCTTGAAAGCGGTGCTGCTACCCTGGGCTTCCGGCAGCGACCTTGAGGCGCTCGTGGCCCGCAACGGCGTCGGCCGGATCGCCGGTGAAACCGACATGCAGTTGGCGCGCCGGTATCTCCTGTCGTTCGAGCGTGGTGCGACCGGCTCTGCCGCCAACTACCTTTTCCATGCTTATTCGGTGGCGCCTGATTTGCTGGACGCTGCCGTCAACGGACAGGCGGTCCATGGCCGGCGCGGCGAGGTAGACATCATCGTCGCCACTGCCCTGCCCGAAGATCAAGACGATGCCCCTGGCCCGGATCCGGCGCAAGTCGAGCTGGTCCGCGATGCGGTCACCGGAACGCGCGTGCGGCCGGAGGCGACGGCCGTCAACGTCGCCGAGGCGCTGCGGCTGCCCTATGCGGTGGCGCTGACACTGACGCTCGATGCCAACCGGACCCAAGTGTTGGAGGCGGACAATGCCAAGGCCCGCGTCGAGGCGGCTTGCGCAGCCCGGGCGCTGATTGGCGGCCGGCTTCCGGTCGATTATATCACCGGTGCCGCCTATGGCCCGGGCATCATCGATGTCGACGCCGGCGCGCTGACGGACATCGTAGCGACCCGCTACCAGTTGCCGGTTCTGACCGGCGTTACCGTGACGGTGGCGGTCTGATGGGCGCGGTCAGCAACCTTCTGCCGGGCAACGCACAGACCTTCGAGAAAGGTCTTGCCGCCGGCTTTGACGACACGCTGCCGGTCGCGATCCGCGAGGCGCTGGACCCGGACACCGCGCCGGAAGCCCTGCTGGATCACTTGGCCGCGCTTGAGGGCGTGCCGCTCTGGTTTGGTCAGTGGACGGTAGAGCGCAAGCGCAAGATGCTGAATGAGGCCCTTCGCCTTGGCATGATGCGCGGCACTGTTGAGGCACTGGATCGCATGCTGGCCTTCGCGGATGCGGAGATCATCATCCGCCGCGCCTGGCCGCTGCGGTGGTTCGCAGGCGCTGCCTATGCCGGTGCCACACCCTTCGGCGGCCAACCGTTCCGGGGCCGCTATACGGTCAAGGTGGCGCTCGAAAAGAAGCCCAAGGCGCTGTTTGCAACCCTCGGGCACGCAGACGTTGCCTTCGCCCACAATACCGACATCGGGCCGATCCGCCGCGCCAAGGCTGCCATGCGCGCGGCCAAGACGCCTGAGAGCCAGTACCTCGTCGCCTTCGATTGGCGCCGCCGCATTACTTTCGGCGATGCACCGACCTTTGCAGATGCCACCTTCGGCTTTGTCGATCGGCGCGCATCGCATCAACCCGTTACAGGAGCCATCTGATGGATCGACTGATTGTCTCTGAGGCCGAAGAGGTCACAGGCGCTGACCTCACGCAGATCGGCGTTCTGTCCGATGCAGCCATTACCGCCTTGACCGGCGATGCCATCGGCTATCCGGCGCATTGGGCGGGTTTCACGGTTGCGCAGTCTTCGACCACGGCCGTGACGATCACGCCTGGCCGGTATTTCGAGGCATCGCAGGTCTTCGCTTCCACGGCGGCCATCGTGCAGGATTTGCAAGCGTTCGTTCCGGTTGCAGCCGGCGATGAAAAGTGGGTGGCGATCCTCGTGCGCGGCGAAACCGTGACGCTGAACGAAGCCCGCAACTTCATGACCGATGTCGAGAACGAGACGGTCGCACAACTGGAAACGCCGAAGACCCTCAATCGCCGGATCACCCTGTCGATCCAGCAGGGCCTTGCCTCGCCGCCGCCGGCGCTGAAGCCTGCGATCGCGACCGGCAATTGCGCCATCGCCTTCGTCAAGCTGACGCTCGCCGGCATTGCGCTGATCGAAGCCGGGACCGACTATCGCGTCCGCTCGCTTGCACAAGTTGAAGCTCGCCTGACCGCGGTCGAGGTCGATCTGTCGGCGCTGTTCCTTCGCACCGAAAGCCTTGAGACTGACGTGGCAAACCTTGCCGCGCGGATGCCATCGGAAAACCTCGAGCAGCGCATGCGCCAGCTTGAGCGCGATGCTGGCGCGACACGCCGCCAACTGGCGCTGCCGGACGGCACGCGGGCCTACTGGTTCGATCCGGGCCTGACAGGCGACTGGTGGGACTTCGACCATGCGGACGCCAATTTCCGTGTCCGCGAGGGCATCCGCTTTCCCTACGCGAACGTGCGCGAAGAGCGCATGGAAATGGTCAACGAGGACGATCCGAACGTGATCATCCACGCCGACCGGAAGATGCTGCCCGCATACACGCAGGTGACGCGTATCGCCAACGAGGGCCGCGGCGCGGTCAAGCGGCTCAACCAGTTGTCGTCTGTCGCGATCGACATCGTGCGCCTTGAAGTTCCCCGCGAGATGATCGACTACGGCACGATCAAGAAGGTCTGCACCAACGCTCAATATTGGGCGAACATCACACGCGGGCTGGAGGTCGGGGCAACCTTCTTCCACGAAGGCGAGACCTATGAGCTGGTTACGCCGACCGGCGCGACGACGGGCGTGCACACCGACAAGTGGCGCTATATCCGAACGGTCGTGCGCCGCGCCTGGACCGAGACCTATTGGGACGCCGAGCGCACCGAAACCACGGTGACCGGGTCTGTCTATGCGCAGACGTTCCTTTGTGCGCAGCCGATGATCGCGACCTCGATCGAACTGGATTTCGTCTCTGTGGCCCAGGACGGCGTGCTGCACGTCCACATTGCGGAGTGCGATCCGGGCGGCAAGCCGGCGTTTGACAAGGTGATCGCATCGGTCAGCGTCAACCCATCCGCTCTCAACATTGGCTGGACGCGCATAGCG
Source organism: Roseitalea sp. (assembly GCA_041752455.1). GTDB lineage: Bacteria > Pseudomonadota > Alphaproteobacteria > Rhizobiales > Rhizobiaceae > JBGSWL01. Next base: position 8,925 of record JBGSWL010000064.1, read on the forward strand.
GTGCCGCCGACGCTGCTGGACAGCGGCAAGCGCTATGCCATCGTGCTGATCACCACCGGCGGTCATCAGGTCCATGTGACGAACGACGGCTCCTATGCCGGCGGCTCGCTGTTCACGTCGACGGATGGGTCATGGGCGCAGGGCTCGCTTACCGAGGACTTCGCCTTCCGGGTCAACGCGGCGCGCTTCACCAACGTGCGTACCGAGGTTCTGTTCGAGCCGCTCGAACTGGAAAACGGCATGACCGATATCCGGATCATCGGCCAGATGTGGGCGCCGGGCGGCACCGAGTTCGAGTGGGAGATCAAGCCGATCGGCTCGAACCGCTGGTACACGATGGAAGAGCACACGCTGGCGGGCCATCCGCTGACCGGCCTTCCTGCTCAAACGCAGATCCGCGCGGTCTTTGTCGGCACACAGGATCTGCAGCCGATGGTGCAGGTCAATGCGGCGCTCCGGGCAACGGCCTATCGCAGCGCGGGGACCATGACTGCCGTGTCTGTCAACCACCCGTTCGGACTGTCGAGTGAT
>JBGSWL010000065.1:0-6477 GCA_041752455.1 Roseitalea sp.
CATGCGGGCGCTCTGGTCGGCCCAGATGGCCGCGCGCAGGTGCAGCGCTTGCGCAGGGTCGGTGGCATCGACCGGCGCAATGTCACAGCCTTGGCGGCGGGCGATGTTGATGGCACCGATATCATGCGCAAACGGTGCCCCGCGCCACTCGATCTCCAGTCTCACCGGAGCGGCCGGATCGCCCCACTGCCAGTCGCCGAAATCGTAGCGGAAGCGGGACAGGTTTTGCAAAAGCCCGGCGCTGGCGCCAAGTTCGAAAACGTCAAACGGCATCGACCAACGATTCGAAAGGATCAGCACTCCCGGCAGCAAAAGCCCGGCCCTGGCGGTCTCGTTGGTTTGCGGCGGTTGGTCGAGTTCGACGGCAATCGCATCGTCATGGGCTGAAATCGCGGCGGCTATGGCAGCCGACAACTCAGCATCGCTAGCGGTGTTTGGCGGATAGACCGCAGCGAGATCCGGCGCGGTTCCTGCCAGCACGCGATAGTGCAGCGACCGCGTGACACGCAGCGCCACCGCACTGGCTGTTCCGTCCGGATCGAGCGGCCATTCTGCCAGCCTTGCGCGGGTGCGACCGGCCGGCAAGGCCTCGCCTGCGAGCGCTTCGCAGACCTTGGCGGTAAACGGCGAGCCGAGATCACGGCAGGCCTTGGCCTGTCGCTGCAACGACGCGATGATGGCGTCCGGCAGGGCCTGCAAGCCGGTAGTCGTCAGCTCGCCACTTTGACCGCGATGCCGTTGTCTTCCAGATGCGCCTTCAGTTCGCCCGCCTGGAACATTTCGCGAATGATGTCGCAGCCGCCGACAAACTCGCCCTTGACGTAAAGCTGCGGAATCGTCGGCCAGTTGGAATAGTCCTTGATTCCTTGGCGAAGGTCCGCATCGGCAAGCACGTTGACGCCCTTGTAGGGCACGCCGAGGTAGTCGAGGATCTGCACGACCTGACCCGAAAAGCCGCACTGCGGAAAGCCGGGCGTGCCCTTCATGAAAAGGACGATGTCGTTGGATTTGACTTCATTGTCGATGAATTCGTTCATGCTCATGGGGTCACCTGTTCAAAGCCGGGTTCAAAGGCCCGGAGATTGGCTGTGGTCGTATCATTGTGGCGCTGATGTCTGCAAGGCAAGCGCATGCAGCGTCCCGCCCATATGGCCCTGAAGCGCCTCATAGACCATCTGGTGTTGCTTGACACGGCTGAGGCCGCGGAAACTCTCCGAGACAACCTCGGCAGCATAGTGGTCGCCGTCCCCGGCCAGATCGCGGATCGAGACCGTGGCATCGGGGATTGCGGCTTTGATCATTTTCTCGATGTCATGGGCATTCATCGGCATCAGGCAGGCTCCTGTCAAAGCGTTGGCTCAAAAAGGGGTCGCAATCGAGCATCAGCTTTGTCTATGTAAGCATAGACACGAGTCACAGCAAGTTCATGTTGACCGGCTGCAGCGATGCCCGGAACGCGAAGGTGGTACTGATGGGTTTGGACATATTGGTTGGCTCAAAAGCAATTGCGGGGCATGAATTCGAGTTTCGCAAGCTTTTCGGAGTTCTGTTTGACCGTCCTTTGCCGGATTCTGAAGAATGCAGAAGCGGTCTCTTCAACAGTTTGCGCAAGGTTCTTGGTCTGGGTGGCCCTTCGCGCGAGCAGGCAGTCAAGCGCTTCCAAGAGATTTCGACCCCGCCATATGCGGCAATCGGTGCCCCTGTTGTGGGTGTCGACCAGCTTGCCAATGAATGGCTTGCGGTGACTTTCGCCAAGAACGAATTGGCGACCGAGGCAAGAACGATTGAAGAAGCAATTGCCGAAATGAAAGGATATTTCTCCCTCGAGGCCATGGAGGATTGCGACGGGTTTCCGGTCTACACCCATGCGTATATGGGCGAGGGTATTGATCGCACAAGCTTCCGGGGCAAGTTCCTCGAATTTTGTACGTTGGCAGACCCGACCCTTTACGAGCAAGCTTTCTTTGCTATGCTTCCCGAAGAGTTGTCCGCTTGGGCGTCAAAGCTGCGCCAGGAAGCAGACCAGCTCGCCGACAAACATGGAGTTCATCACGTGCTCGGCGACAAGAAGTTCCAAAGTGATGATGAATCCTCACCGGAGGCACAGGTTCACATCCTCGACCAATGTGCCAGATGGGCAAAATTCTGGTCAGACCGGGGTCACGGTACCGAACCCTACTATTGAGCCTGAGCTTTCAAACGTTCTGAGCGCAATTGATCGAAAGTTTGTTGTTTGCACAGCCACTTAACGGGCCGATTTCGACATGAAGTTCGGGAACCACGTTTCGTGTTCGGCTTTCAACGTCGCGACGTCGATGGCATGGGCGTCACCCAAAGTCAGCGCGGTTCCGCCGGTCGTGCCGATCCATGGCGCAAACACACCGGATAGGTTGGCTCTTTCGTGCACGGCGTCAAGGTCGTCGCGGTTGACGGTTACCACATACCGGCCCTGATCTTCGCCGAAGAACGCCGCCACCGGATCATGATCGACCAACTGGTTGACCGTCGCGCCAATGCCGGAGGCCATCGCCATTTCGGCAATAGCCAGCGCCATGCCGCCATCGGAGCAATCGTGCACCGCGGTGGCAAGTCCGTCGGCAATCAGGGCACGCACAAAGTCACCGACCTTGCGTTCATGCGCCAGATCGACATGCGGGGCAGGGCCTTCGATGCGGCCGAACAGGTCGCGCAGATAGATCGACTGGCCCAAATGGGTGCCCCAACTGTCCGGCGCGCCGACCAGCAGGATGCAATCGCCTTCACCGGCAAAGCCGACCCGCGCCATTTGCGCGAAGTCTGCCAGAAGCCCGACACCGCCGATAGTCGGCGTCGGCAGGATTCCTTGTCCGTTGGTTTCGTTGTAGAGCGACACATTGCCGGAGACGATCGGGAAATCGAGCGCCCGGCATGCCTCGCCGATGCCTTCGATGGCCGTGACCAACTGGCCCATGATTTCCGGGCGTTCCGGATTGCCGAAATTGAGATTGTCGGTCGCGGCCAGCGGCAGCGCGCCGGTTGCCGTAAGGTTACGCCAGCACTCGGCGACCGCCTGCTTGCCGCCTTCGAACGGATCGGCTTCCACATAGCGCGGCGTCACGTCGGACGAGAAGGCAAGCGCCTTGGTCGCATGGCCATCGACGCGCACGACACCGGCATCGCCGCCCGGCAACTGCAGCGAATTGCCCTGGATCAGCGTGTCGTACTGCTCCCAGACCCAGCGGCGCGAGGCCTGGTTGGGCGTTGCAACCAGTTTCAACAGGGCATCGGCGACATCCATCGACGGAACCGGTCTGAGTGGCGCAGGCGCTTTCGGCGCAACCCATGGCCGGTCATATTCCGGCGCTTCATCGCCGAGTTCCTTGATCGGCAGGTTGGCGACTTCCTCGCCCTGATGCACGACCCGGAAACGCAGATCGTCTGTCGTCTCGCCGACGATGGCAAAGTCCAGACCCCATTTGCGGAAGATCGCCGATGCCTGCGCCTCCTTTTCCGGGCGCAGCACCATGAGCATGCGCTCCTGGCTTTCCGACAGCATCATCTCATAGGCGCTCATACGCTCTTCGCGCACCGGCACCTTGTCGAGATCGAGGATGATCCCGAGATCGCCCTTGGCGCCCATCTCGACAGCCGAGCAGGTGAGGCCCGCCGCGCCCATGTCCTGGATGGCGATGACAGCGCCGGTGGCCATCAATTCGAGGCAAGCTTCCAGCAGGCACTTTTCGGTGAACGGATCGCCGACCTGCACGGTCGGGCGTTTTTCCTCGATGGAATCATCGAACTCGGCGGACGCCATGGTCGCGCCGCCGACCCCGTCTCGACCGGTCTTGGCTCCGAGATAGACAATCGGCAGTCCGACGCCTTCGGCCTTGGAGTAGAAGATGGCGTCAGTTTTTGCGAGGCCCGCCGCAAAGGCATTGACCAGGCAATTGCCGTTGTAGCGGGCATCGAATTCCACTTCACCGCCGACGGTGGGAACACCGAACGCGTTGCCATAGCCGCCGACACCGGCAACGACCCCGGAGACGAGGTGACGTGTCTTGGCATGGTCCGGCGCGCCGAAGCGGAGCGCATTCATCGCTGCAATCGGCCGTGCGCCCATGGTGAAAACATCGCGAAGGATTCCGCCGACACCCGTCGCCGCCCCTTGGTAGGGCTCGATATAGGAGGGATGGTTGTGGCTCTCCATCTTGAAGACGACGCAGTCACCATCGCCGATATCGACAACGCCGGCATTTTCGCCCGGCCCCTGAATCACCTGCGGACCCGTGGTCGGCAATGTCTTCAGCCACTTCTTCGACGACTTGTAGGAACAGTGCTCGTTCCACATCGCCGAAAAGATGCCGAGTTCGGTGAACGACGGCTCGCGGCCGATCAAGCCAAGGATACGCTCGTACTCGTCAGGCTTCAGGCCGTGGCTCGCCACCAGTTCGGGCGTGATGCGGATGTCATTGGGGATCATCGGATTTCGCGGTCCATGTTGCGGCGAGCAGGCCGAGCAAAGCCATAGACGAGACCGACGCGGTTCACAAACGTGCGTCTGCGTGATGCACAATTTGGCGGTAGGTCACGCGCAACCTTTGCGCCCGGCACCCCAAGCGAGAATATCGGCATTGATTCGGCCGGCGATGCTGTCGGAAGCAAGCGGCCCAAAGGTTGCCATCCGGACCGGTGTCCCCGATGCGGTGATCACGAGCTTTGGCAGCCCCTGCGGTTTGCCGCGCTCGACAACCAGGATCCGCGGCGTGCCGACGCGGGTGTCGAGTTCCGGGACGAGGGCATAGGGCTTGAAGTCCTTGTCGCCGGATTTGATCCAGCAGGTCAGCGCCTGCTCGTTGACGCGCTGCAACGCGCTGATCGAGGAGCGTGCATCTACCGTGGCGACCAACGCTCCGCCGGCAGGCTCCTTGGTCTGGCAGGCTGCGGTGAGCAAGGTTGCTGTTGCCACAAGGGTGAGTTGAAAGATCCTCACAGTCAGGCCGCCACAACCATGTCGAGCGCGCTTTCAAACAAGGCGCGGCCATCGCTGCCGCCATGGGCAGGCTCGATCAGGTTTTCCGGATGCGGCATCATGCCGAGCACATTGCCGCCTTGGTTGATGATCCCGGCAATATCGTCGAGCGATCCGTTCGGATTGGTCCTTTCGGCATAGCGGAAGACCACACGGTTTTCACCCTTGAGCTGAGCGAGGGTTTCAGCGTCGGCAAAATAGTTGCCGTCATGGTGCGCAACCGGGCAATCGATGATCTCGCCCTGGCGGTAGCCGCTGGTGAAGGCCGTCGCCGCATTGGCAACTTCGAGCCGAACAGTCCGGCAGACGAATGTCAGACCGGCATTGCGCATCAGCGCGCCGGGCAGAAGTCCGGCCTCCAGCAGGATCTGGAAGCCGTTGCAGACACCGAGCACCTTGACGCCGCGCTGCGCTGCCTTGGCAACGGCAGTCATGACCGGCATGCGCGCGCCGATCGCGCCGCAACGCAGATAGTCGCCGAAGGAAAAGCCGCCGGGAATGATCACCAGATCGGTTCCGGCCGGCAGGTCGGTTTCGGTCTGCCAGACGGTTTGCGGCGCTCTGCCGGAGATTTTGGTGATCGCCGCGATCATGTCGCGGTCGCGGTTCAGGCCCGGCAGCAGGATGACGGCAGTTTTCATGGCCTTATCCAAGTTCGACGGTGTAGTTTTCAATCACCGTATTGGCCAGAAGATTGTCGCACATGGCAGTCAGCTCGGCCTCCGCACGTTTCCGGTCGGAGTGGTCAAGGACCACGTCGAACACCTTGCCTTGGCGCACAGAGCCGACATCGGCAAAGCCGAGCGCACCGAGTGCGCCCTCGATCGCCTTTCCTTGCGGATCGAGGACGCCTTTCTTCAGGGTGACGGTAATGCGGGCGTTGATCATGGCGCAGTCGTTTCCGGTCAATGCAGTTTCGGCTTGCCGCCCTTGGACGAGACCAGCACCGGACCCTTGCGGTTCGGCGGTTCGTTCTCGTTGATGATGCCGAGGCGGCGTGCAACTTCCGAATAGGCTTCAACAAGGCCGCCCATGTCGCGGCGGAACCTGTCCTTGTCGAGCTTCTCGTTGGTCGTGATGTCCCACAACCGGCAACTGTCGGGCGAGATTTCGTCGGCAACGACGATCCGCATCATGTCACCTTCGAAAAGGCGGCCGCATTCGATCTTGAAGTCGACCAGCTGGATGCCGATTCCGAGGAACATGCCGGACAGGAAATCATTGATACGGATCGCAAGCGCCATCACGTCGTCGATTTCCTGCGGGCTGGCCCAACCGAAGGCTGTCACGTGCTCTTCGGAAACCAGCGGATCGTTCAACGGATCAGACTTGTAATAAAACTCGATGATCGAGCGCGGCAGCACGGTGCCTTCCTCGATGCCGAGGCGTGTGCACAGCGAACCGGCTGCGATGTTGCGAACGACAATCTCCAGCGGAATGATCTCGACTTCGCGGATCAGCTGCTCGCG
>JBGSWL010000066.1:0-7617 GCA_041752455.1 Roseitalea sp.
GGCGCCCGCGCCCGCCGCGCAAGGACTGATCGCCGATGCGCATTGTCGGCGGACGTTTCAAGGGCCGGTCGGTTGCCGCACCAAGGGCCGGCACACTGGCGATCCGCCCGACCAGTGATCGCACCCGCGAGACGCTGTTCAACGTCATCGCCCACAACTGGCCTGAAAAGCTCGAGGGCGCCCGTGTCCTCGACCTGTTTGCCGGCACCGGCGCGCTCGGCTTCGAGGCCCTGTCGCGCGGGGCCTCCGCCGCTCTCTTTGTCGAACCATCCGTGGAAGGCCGGGGCCTGATCCGCAAGACCATGGAGGATTTCGGGTTGAACGGCGTTGCCAAGATCTTCAAGCGCGATGCGACGCGCCTTGGTCCGGTCGGCACGATGGCGCCCTTCGGGCTGGTGTTTGCCGATCCGCCTTATCGCAAGGGTCTGGGCGAACTGGCGCTCGCATCAGCGCGCGACGGGGGCTGGCTTTTGCCCCGTGCGCTGGTCATTGTCGAAGAAGCCGCAGATGTTCCCCTTGACGTTCCGGCGGGGTTCTTGCCCCTTGAGGAACGCCGCTTGGGCGACACGCAACTGCACATCCTTGTCTACGGAAACGACACCCATGGTTGACCCCCAGCGCATCTCCCGGACAGTGGAACCGGCCCTGTCGGCATCGCCTACCCGCGATCCGACCGTTGCCATTGCCTTTGGCGGTGGTGGTGCACGCGGCTATGCCCACATCCACATCATGGAAGTGATGGACGAGATGGGCATTCGCCCGGTCGAGATCGCCGGGTCGTCGATCGGCTCGGTGATGGGTGCCGCCATGGCGAGCGGCATCAGCGGCGCGGAAATCCGTGACTATACGATGTCCCTCGTCGGCAACCGTGCCGACGTGATTTCAAGGTTTTGGCAAACCCGGCCCTCGCGCCTGACGGACATCGTCGAGGGTGGACTTCGTTTCGGCCAGTTCCGAGTTGACCGCATCCTGAAGGCGTTCCTGCCGGAAGGAATTGGTCCGCGCTTTGAAGATTTGAAGATCCCGCTGTCGGTCATCGCCACGGACTACTATGCGCACCGCCAATGCGTGCTGACATCGGGCGATCTTTATTCGGCGATGGCTGCATCCGCTGCCATTCCGGCCGTGTTTCGCCCGGTCGAGCGTGATGGCCGCATCCTGATTGATGGCGGCATAGTCAACCCGGTTCCCTATGATTGCCTCGTCGGCAGGGCCGATATCGTCATTGGCGTCGATGTGGTCGGCGCACCCGCCGGCGATGAAACGCGGGCGCCAACGACGGTGGAAAGCCTGTACGGCGCCACCCAGTTGATGATGCAGACCATCATGGCGCTGAAACTGACCATCGCTCCGCCGGACATCTTCATCCGGCCGCCGGTCTCTAAGTTCCGGGTGCTCGATTTCATGCGCGCCGGCCAGATCCTAGACGCGACCGCAACCATCCGCGATGAATTCAAGTACAAGCTCGACGGGGCGATTGCCGCCTGGCGAGCCGAAGTTCGCTGACTACTGGACCGCGCCTCACGAAACGGGCTGGGCCGTCTCGTCAGGCGCAGCTTCAATGTCGAGGTTGACGACACGGGCCTCCTGACGCGGCTTGGTCAGTGGTTCCGGCGTGACCGGTTTGGTATGCATCATGTGACGGCCCGCATAAATGCCGTCCACCGCCTGGATCCGCAGGCGTTCCGCATCGCGCTTGCGCACGTCATCGCGGATTTGCCCGGCGAGATCCTCGGGCGTTCCAAGCGCGGTGAGCGCCTCGGTGCCGAACACCAGCCCGGATTCAAACGTTTCGCGAAGCTCGTAGTCGACTTCCCGCGCGCGAAGTTCCAGCGTGTGGGTCCGGTCGTAGGAGCGCACGAACAGCCGCGCTTCAGGATATTCGCGCTGGATCAGGTCCACGATGCGGTCGGTAATCTCTTTCTTCTGCGTGCAGACGGCGATCAGCCGGGCCCGGCCGATGCCGGCCGCTTCGAGCACATCCTTGCGGGTGCCATCGCCGAAATAGATCAGGAAGCCGAAGGTTTGCGCCGACCTGACCCGTTCGGCCGAATGGTCGATGATCGTCACGTTCGACCCGCCTGCCAGCAGAATCTGCGATGCGACCTGACCGAACCGGGAGAACCCGACCATCAGCACGTCGATTTGCTCGTCCAAGTCGGCGAAATCTTCGTCCATGTCCTCAGGAGTTTCGGCGCGTAGCATAAACCGGTTCATCGCAACCGACAGCGGTGTCAGCGCCATCGACAGCGTGACGATCGCAACGAGGATCGAGGAAGTCTGCGTACTGAAGATGCCGAGTGTCGCCGCCGCTGAAAACAGCACGAAGCCGAATTCACCGCCCTGCGGCAGCACAAGGGCTGTGCGAACAGCTGTGTCATGGCCTTGGCCGAACAGGCGGCAGAGGCCGTAGATCACTGTCGACTTGATCGCCATCAGGATCGGCACGGAAACGAGAATGATCGGCCAGTTGGCGGCGATCACCGACAGATCGAGGCTGAGGCCGATCGCCATGAAGAACAGGCCGAGCAGCAGCCCGCGGAACGGTTCGATGTCGGCTTCAAGTTCGTGGCGATAGGCCGAATCCGCCAGCATCACACCGGCGATGAAGGCGCCCATCGCCATCGAAAGCCCCACGATTTGCATCAGCACAGCCGAGCCGAGCACGATCAGCAGGGCAGTGGCGATCATCGCTTCGCGCGCGCCCGTATTGCCGACAAACCGGAAAACCGGATCAAGCACGTAGCGCCCCGCGACGATCAGGGCAGCGACGGCGCCGACCGCCATCGCCAGATCCCAAAGCGTGACCTGTTCCACATCGCCCCCGACCGGGGCAAGCAGCGGCAATATGGCGAGCAGCGGCACGATGGCCAGATCCTGGAACAGCAGGATTGCAAATGACGTGCGCCCGTAAGGCGTGGACAGATCGCTTCGCTCTTCGAGGATTTGCAGTGCAAATGCGGTCGATGACAGCGCCAGACCGAAGCCGATGACCAGCGCCGCGGAAAGCGAAGTTCCGCCGATCAGGAGGGCTAGCGTGGCAAGCAGCACACCGCTGACAACGACTTGCGACAGGCCTAGCCCGAAGATCTGGCGGCGCATCGACCAGAGCCGCTGCGGCTTGAGCTCGAGCCCGATCACGAACAGCAGGAAGACGACGCCAAGTTCGGCAAAGTGCAGGATGTCTTCGCCATCTGAGACCATCCGCAAGGTCGGTCCGATGATGATGCCTGCGGCCAGATAACCAAGCACCGTGCCAAGCCCGAGCCGCTTGAACAGGGGCGCGGCAATGACCGCCGCGCCAAGCAGGACCAGTGTCTCACCATACAATGATGACGCTTCCGCAACGGCCATGCCAGCGTCTCCTGTCCGCAACGCGCCGCACAAGGCGCGGGTGGGGTTGATGGTGGTCACCCACAGCAATAGATGATGCATATCGCAATGCAAACAGGATCGGCGGACTCGCCGGTATCAATGGATCGGATTTTTCCCCATGGATGAACACGGGCAACTCTTGCTGGACCGCGCCTCGGCGCTGGTGGAAGCGGCCAAGCGTGCCGGTGCAGACGCAGCGGACGCAGTAGCCGTGCGATCGCGCTCGACCTCGGTCAATGTGCGCAACGGCAAAGTTGAAGGCACTGACGCATCGGAAAGCGATGACATGTCGCTTCGCGTCTTTGTCGGAAAGCGTGTCGCCAGCGTTTCTGCCGCCTCGTCCGCCGACCCGGCGATGCTCGCCGAGCGTGCCGTCGCCATGGCGCGGGTTTCGCCGGAAGACCAGTGGAACGGCCTTGCCGATCCTGATCGCTTGGCCCGCACGCTGCCCGACCTCGACATGCATGATGCGACCGAAGTGTCCGCCATGCGTCTGACCGAGGATGCGCTGGCGATGGAAGCGACGGCACTGGCAATCGAAGGTGTCTCCAAGTCATCCGGCGCCGGCGCATCGGCCGGTCTGGGCGGCGTCGTGCTGGTGACGTCGGACGGCTTTTCCGGTGCCTATCGCGGCACCCGCTTTTCCCGTTCGGTCTCGGTCATTGCCGGAGAAGGCACCGGCATGGAGCGCGACTACGAGTTTTCCAGCCGCACCCACTTTGCCGATCTGGACGAAGCCGCCGACATTGGCCGCAAGGCAGGTGAACGCGCCGCGCGCCGCGTTGGCGGGCGCAAGATGCCGACCGGCAAGGTCGATGTCGTGTTTGATCCGCGCGTCGCGCGCTCGATCCTTGGCCACCTGTCCGGGGCGATCAATGGTGGTGCCGTTGCGCGCAAATCGACCTTCCTGAAGGACCGCATGGGCGAACTGATTGCCAATCCGGCCATCACGGTCATCGACGATCCGCATCGTCCGCGCGGCGGCGGCAGCAGGGCTTTTGACGGTGAAGGTGTTGCCGCCAAACGTCTCGCAATGGTCCAGGATGGCGTGCTGCAGCATTGGTTCCTGTCGACCGGGATTGCCCGCGAACTCGGCCTTGAAACCAACGGGCGCGGCGTGCGCGGCGGGTCGGTCGTCAATGCCGGCTCGACCAATCTGTCCATCGAGCCGGGGGCTGTGTCGCAAAAGGACATGATCGCCGGTATCGGCAGCGGCTTTTATGTGACGGAAGTCTTCGGACAGGGCGTCGATATCAACACCGGGGAATACAGCCGCGGCGCGTCAGGTTTCTGGATCGAGAATGGTGAACTGGCGTTTCCGGTTTCCGAGGTGACGATTGCCGCCAATCTGCGCGACATGTTTGCCCGCATGATCCCGGCCGATGATCTCGACCGGACCTATTCGACCGCGTCGCCGACGCTGCTTGTCGAGGGCATGACCCTTGCCGGCAAATGAACAGCTGAACCAGGCGCTGACCTCGCCTGCCGATGATCTGGCGCTGATTGCCGGGGTCGCCGCCACCGCGGGTGATCTGGCGCTCGCGCATTTCCATCGCGGCGGCCATGATATCACCTGGAAGGGCGGAGTCTCACCGGTGACAGCCGCCGACATCGCTGTCGACCGTTACCTGCGCGACACCTTGCGCGCTGCCCGGCCGGATTATGGCTGGCTGTCGGAGGAAACCGCCGATACCGCCGTTTCCGAGCGCATGGCTGCGCCGCGTACCTTTGTCGTTGATCCGATCGATGGCACGCGCGGTTTCATTGATGGCCGCAGGCAGTGGTGCGTCAGCGTTGCTGTCGTGGAGAAAGGTCGCCCGATCGCCGGAGTGCTGGTCTGCCCGGCACTTGCTGAAACGTTGACCGCCATTGCCGGAGGTGGCGCGTTTCTCAATGGCCAGCGACTGGGCGTGGAAGTCTCCACTGCGATTGCCACTGTCGGCGGCCCGCGTCCGCTGGTTGACATGCATTCATCGATGGCCGGACCGATCGAGCGCTACGGGCATGTGCCGTCGCTGGCCTACCGGATCGCGCTGATCGCCATGAACCGGCTCGATGCGACCTACGTCAAACCGTCAGCCAATGATTGGGATGTTGCTGCCGCAGATCTGGTGCTGGAAGAAGCTGGCGGCGTGCTGGCGGATCGCGACGGCCGGGCACTGGTCTACAATGGCGCCTCGCCCCTGAAGAACATCATGGTCGCCTGTCGGCCCGACCTGCTTGCCACCATGTTGGCGGTTGTCGCGGCTTGAGGCTTTCGCTATCCAGCAGCAAACAGGGGCCAGCCCAATCATCTGGCCAAAGACAAGGCGAGCCTTCTTGATGACAGACACTTCCGAAAAACCGCAACTCCTGCATCTGGTCTTTGGCGGCGAACTTGAAACGCCGGAGGGCCTGACCTTCCGCGACCTTGACCGGCTCGATGTTGTCGGCATTTTTCCCGACTACGCGAGCGCTTCCGCTGCCTGGAAATCCAAGGCGCAGCAGACGGTGGACAACGCGCACATGCGCTATTTCGTCGTCCATCTTCATCGGTTGCTTGAGCCCGGCCAGTCCTGAGCCTATGGCGGCTTGACCGCGCTTCGCCGGTGCCGCATTGGGTTTGACGGTCAAACCCCATTGCCGCCTTGTTCGCGGCGCATCGGTAATCTCATGAACGCCGGCAAACCCTCCCTTGCGACGGGAGAGGTCAACGCGGCAGATGGCGGAAAGCTGCTCCATGAAAGTCCACGGATGAAAGCTCACCGATGATCGCCAACCATGAGTGAACGCTGGGCCCGAACCCTGTTGCAAGCCTACCGTTGGGTTGGTGTCGCTGCCTATCCGCTGGTCGGCACCTATGTTGCGGTGCGTGCCACACGTGGCAAGGAGCAGCACGCCCGCCGCGGCGAGCGTTATGGCCGCGCCTCGCTTCCGCGCCCGCCGGGTCCGCTGGTCTGGGTGCATGCTGTCTCGGTCGGCGAGACCGGCGCCGTGGTGGCCCTTGTCAACCGGTTGCGTGCCCACGGCATTGAAGTGGTGCTGACGACCGGCACCGTCACCTCGGCGACACTTGCCCGCGAGCGCTTCGGCGACACGGTCTTGCATCAGTACGTGCCGCTTGATCTCAAGCCCGCCGTCAGCCGGTTTCTCGACTATTGGAAGCCGGATCTGGCCATCTTTGCCGAATCCGAAATCTGGCCGATGACCATTCTGGAACTTGGCGCCCGCCGCATTCCGCAGGTGCTGATCAACGGGCGCATGTCGGACCGCTCGTTCAAGCGCTGGCAGCGCCGCATGGCGCTGGCGGAATCGCTGTTTGAAAACTTTGCCCATGTGGCAGCCCAGACCGACAAGGATGGTGAGCGGTTCCGCGCCCTTGGCGCACGGCCGGTTTCCGTCACCGGCAACCTGAAGGTCGATGTGCCGGTTCCGACCATAGCGCCGGCCGATCAAGCCTCCGTGCAGATGGCCATCGGAAAGCGTCCGGTCTGGCTGGCGGTCTCGACTCATGAAGGCGAGGAAAAGGTTGCGGCCAATGTCCATGCCATGCTGCGCAAGCGCTGGCCGGGCCTTCTAACGGTGATCGTCCCGCGCCATCCGCCGCGCTGCGATGACGTGGAAACCATGGTCCGCCAGATGGGCCTGACCGTTGCGCGTCGCACACGCGATGGCTTTCCGCGCCAGGACGATGAAATCTTTCTCGGCGACACGATCGGCGAAATGGGGCTTTACCTTCGCATGGGCGGCATCGCCTTTGTCGGTCGCTCGCTGATGGCCGAGGGCGGCCAGAACCCGCTGGAGCCGGCCATGCTCGGGTGTGCGGTTCTGACCGGGCCGAATATCGCCAATTTCGAAGAAATCTATGGCCGCTTCCACGAGGCGCGCGCCGCCCGCGTCGTCGAAGACGAAATGATGCTCGCCAAAGCCGTGAACTATCTGCTCGGCAACGAGACCCATTGCAAGGCGATGGCGCAGGCGGGCCGCCGCGTGCTCGGGGAAATGGAGGGTGCGCTGGAGCGCACCTGGACAACGCTGATCCCCTACGTCCAGCCGCTGGTGGTCAAGGTCAGTCTCGGCGGCCACATGGAGCCTGATGACGACACGTCCGGGCTCAGAACACGGCGGGCCAGGGGCAATGGCAAGGGAAACGGCAAAGGCATTGGCTGGTAACGAAGCGCCTCCGTTCTGGTATGAAGCGCCGGGCTGGCAGGCGCGCCTGCTGGCACCGGCCGCCGCCGCCTATGGCTGGGTGGCGCGGCG
>JBGSWL010000067.1:0-1844 GCA_041752455.1 Roseitalea sp.
AGTGCGGCGCGCAGGTCAAGGCCGAGGTCGGCCCCGAAGCTGCCAATGGCCGTCACGCGGGCGGCGGGGTTGGGGTCGAACTGCATCGTCAGCAGCCGTTCAAGACGTTGCTTTTGCGCCTTGAGCACCGGGTCAGGTTCCGCGTCGATCGAGGCGCGCAGGGGCGTCAGGGCATCGGCGTTAGGGTTGCGGGCGATCGACGTAAGCGCATCGGCGCGTTTGGATTGATCCGGGTCTGACAGGGTGAATTGCACCAATGCGCTGGCGATCAGGCCGCGCACACCGGCATTGGGGCGCAATTCGGTGATGTCGGATTTGGCGGCTGTTCCGATGTCGGCAAGGGACAGGTCGCGCAGGGCATAGCCGTCGGCGGTAGGGGTCAGCAGGACGAGAGCGCCGTCGGATTTGCGCAGACCCAGGCCACGATCCGCCCAGGCCGACAGGATTGTCGCAGCCGCAGGATCGCCCGAGTTTGCAAGGGCGTCGATCACCGGGCCGATGATCTGACGCGACGGCTTTTCGATCTGAGCCCGGTTTTCGGCAAGGATGGCGGCGGCCTGTTGCGCGGCGACCGGAGTTGCAAGGGCCACAATGGCTGCAAGTAGGATCAGGATCGTCCGCATAATGCCCCGTTTCGGTGTCGGGGGACCGGTGTGGCCCCCCGATAGTGGTTCCTGGCTTGGGATCAATAGTTGGACTTCAGCTGTACGCAGGTCTTGGTTTCGGTGTTGTACATGCCGCAACCGAGGTCTTTCCAATCGGCTTCCAGAACCTTGGATTCGGCGAGGAAGTCGGTCCACGCATCGCCCGGGACCGGCTCGGTCTGCGAGATGATGTCGAACTGGCCGTCTGCCTGGATTTCGCCGATGAGCACCGGCTTGGTCAGGTGATGGTTCGGCAGCATTTCGGCCATTCCGCCGGTCAGGTTGGGAAACTTCTGGCCGTACATTTTGGTGCGCACGGCATCGACATCGGTGGTGCCTGCTTCGGTGACAGCGTTCACCCACATGTTGAAGCCGATGTAATGGGCTTCCATCGGGTCATTGGTGACGCGCTTTTCGCCCGCATAGGCCTTCCATGCGGTGATGAATTCCGCATTGGCCGGTGCTTCGGCAGACTGGAAGTAGTTCCAGGCGGCGAGGTGACCGACGAGGTTGGAGGTATCGAGGCCCGAGAGTTCTTCTTCGCCGACCGAGAACGCGACAACCGGAATGTCATCGGCAGAAACGCCGGCTGCAGCCAGTTCCTTGTAGAAGCCGACATTGGCGTCGCCGTTGATGGTCGAGATCACGCCGACCTTCTTGCCGTCGGCGCCGAGCGCCACGACGTCGGCAACGATCTTCGACCAGTCCGAGTGACCGAACGGGGTGTAGTTGACGAAAATGTCTTCAGCCGCGATGCCCTTGTCCTTGAGGTACTGCTCGAGGATCTTGTTGGTCGTGCGTGGGTAGACATAGTCGGTGCCGAGCAGGGCGAACTTTTCCACGCCCAGTTCTTCAAGGTAGTAATCGACAGCCGGGATCGCCTGCTGGTTTGGCGCAGCACCGGTGTAGAAGACGTTCTTCGAGGATTCTTCGCCTTCATACTGGACCGGGTAGAACAGCAAGCCGTTCAGCTCTTCGATCACCGGCAGTACGGACTTGCGCGACACCGAGGTCCAGCAACCGAACACGGCGGAAACCTTGTCCTTGGCGACGAGTTCACGCGCCTTTTCGGCAAACAGCGGCCAGTCCGAAGCGGGGTCGACGACGACTGCCTCGAGCTTCTTGCCGAGCAGGCCGCCTTTCTTGTTCTGCTCGTCGATGAGGAAGAGCATGGTGTCCTTGAGGGTGGTTTCCGAAATC
>JBGSWL010000068.1:0-25892 GCA_041752455.1 Roseitalea sp.
GGCTAGTTGACATCGTTTACGGCGTGGACTACCAGGGTATCTAATCCTGTTTGCTCCCCACGCTTTCGCACCTCAGTGTCAGTATCGGTCCAGGTGGTCGCCTTCGCCACTGGTGTTCCTTCCTATATCTACGCATTTCACCGCTACACAGGAAATTCCACCACCCTCTACCGTACTCTAGTCCGACAGTTTTGAATGCAGTTCCCAGGTTGAGCCCGGGGATTTCACATCCAACTTAACGAACCACCTACGCGCGCTTTACGCCCAGTAATTCCGATTAACGCTTGCACCCTCTGTATTACCGCGGCTGCTGGCACAGAGTTAGCCGGTGCTTCTTCTGCAGGTTAGGTCAACACACTGGGTTATTAATCCAGTGCTTTTCATCCCTGCCAAAAGTGCTTTACAACCCGCAGGCCTTCTTCACACACGCGGCATTGCTGGATCAGGGTTGCCCCCATTGTCCAATATTCCCCACTGCTGCCTCCCGTAGGAGTCTGGGCCGTGTCTCAGTCCCAGTGTGGCTGATCGTCCTCTCAGACCAGCTACGGATCGAAGCCTTGGTAGGCCGTTACCCCACCAACTAGCTAATCCGACGCGGGCCGCTCCCAAGGCGATAAATCTTTCTCCCGTAAGGGAGATATAGGGTATTAGCTGAAGTTTCCCTCAGTTATTCCCTACCTCAGGGCACGTTCCCACGCGTTACTCACCCGTCCGCCACTCCCCTTGCGGGGCGTTCGACTTGCATGTGTTAAGCCTGCCGCCAGCGTTCGTTCTGAGCCAGGATCAAACTCTCAAGTTGTATGAGCTTTTGATCCGGCGTCGCTGACACATTTCGAATTGACGAGAACATATTTTGTACACCGTCGTTTTCACGACGATTTCTATGTCTCTATCAAGAAACGTGCACGACACCGATTGTCTTTCTGTGACACCGATCTTGCGATCAGCGTCTGCATAAGACCGCCGCCCACGTTTCTCTTTCTTCCATATTCAATTTTCAAATATCAGACAAAACAGAGTTTCGTCCCGGTTCTCCACTTGGAGTTTTGAACCGATGTCGAGGGTCGCAAACGCGGCTCTCTTGATGACCACCAGAGCGAAGCATTTCGTCGTGTGCGACGGTGCCGCCCTCGTTGGTGAGCGGTTTATAGTCTCCGCCCGACGCAAGTGTCAATCGCAAAAAACGAGTTTCTTTGCATTTTTTTGACAGTCCCGGAATTAGGCGTTTCTGACGCTGCAACAGGGACATGACGCCCTCCTGCACGTGCCATTGCGTTGACACATTGCCATCACAAAGGCATTCACTGAACACGTCAATCGGCAATCCGGACTCATGCATACACATGAAGACAGTGCGCCTGGTCTGATCGGCGATGAAGCGCCGATCATGGGAACAGGCAAGCGACGCGCGCCGGATCGTCGCGAGGTTTCCTTGCGTTGGCTTGGCGGCACTTTCCTGACCGGGCTGACCTCCACATCCCTTATGGGCATCGCACTGTTTGCCGCATTGGATGGCAAGCAGCTGCTGGCAACCCCACCAGAACTGGTGGCGCCGGCGGAAGCGGCTGTGGACCGGCCTGACAGCTTTACCTCCAAATCAGCGCGCATCGTTGCGACCGCCGTCGAAGTTCCGCTGCGCAAGACCGAAAGACGCCGCATGAGCGTCTCGACCGTGACACGGGTTGGCGATGCCGATGTGATCCGCACCCGCCCCTTCGAACATCTCGCGCTTTCGCTGACCAAGGCCAAGTCGGCCGTCGCCGACTACCCGTCCTTCAATCCCCTCACGATTTTCGCCGAGGACGAAGAAGACAGCTCGGAGGTGGCAATTGCAGAAGTGACCGGCCAGAGCCTCATATATGGGGCAAATGTCGAGACCGAAGCGTCGATCCGTGTGGTCGACTTCATTTTCGAAGCCGATGCGGCCATTGCAAGCAGTGCCGATGGCCTCGAGATATCCACTGCAGAGGCAGAGGAGATCGTCCGCGAAACCGCGCCGGTGCTTGTCGACGGCGCGGTAGAGATCGCGTCCCTTCATTATGTCGACCCGCTGCGTTTCGGCGTCAACGACACGCTCCTGACGGGTCTGTCGGCAACCGGCGCCACGGCTAGGGTCATCCCGCAGAACATTTCGGTGATGCCGCCGGCAGAAAATCCGGTCGGTGAACGCTTCAAGGAAGTGCTCGTCGAAATGCCGGAGACCGGCAGCATCAAGACCGCCTTGCAAACGACGGAGTTTCCTGGCGCCGCCGAGATGGCCCACGCCTTGGCGACATTGCTTCAATCGGACACGCTGCGTGCCGGCCACATGGTGCGTCTCGGCCTGCGCGTCGAAGGCGAAGCAGAGGAAGTCGTGCGCGCCAGCGTCTATCAGGGCGACAATCATGTCCTGACCATTGCGCTCAACGATGTTCACCAGTTCGTACCGGCGCCCGAACCGGTCGATCCGGGTGTGATGCGCTATCGCGGCAAACCAGCCGATGTCGCACAGGCCGAGCCGGTCTCGCGTGATCTTCCCAGCCTTTATGATGCCATCTATCGCAACGTGCTGAGCTATGACCTGCCGCAGTCTCTCGCGCGGCAGATCGTTCGCATGGTTGCAGCCGACGTCGACTTCCGTGCACCGGTCCGGCCGGGCGATACGCTCGAACTGTTTTACTCCGTGCCGGAAGAAGGCGAAGACGTGGATCGCGAGGTGCTTTTTGTCCGCGCCAACCTTGGCGGACAGGTTCACCGGTTCTACAAATTCCACTCGGCCGATGGCAGCCAAGGCTATTTCAATGAGGAAGGCCGCAGCGCGCGCCAGTTCCTGATCCGCAATCCGGTGCCAACCGGCAAGTTCCGCTCATCCTACGGCATGCGCCGCCACCCGATCCTCGGTTATTCGCGCATGCACTGGGGTGTCGATTGGTCCGCGCCGCACGGCACGCCGATCATTGCGCCGGGCAACGGCGAGGTCATCAAGGCCGGCTGGACCAGCGGTTATGGCAAGCAAACCGTGATCCGCCATGCCAACGGCTATGAGACATCCTATTCCCACCAGACCCGCTTCGCCAAAGGCATCGCTCCCGGCGCTCGCGTGCGGCAAGGCCAGGTCATCGGGTTCATCGGCACCACGGGATTGTCCACCGGACCGCACCTTCATTACGAAATGAAGGTCAACGGCAAGCATGTCGATCCGCTGCGTGTGCGCCTGCCCAACAGCAAGGCGCTCGAGGGCGAAGAACTCGAAGCCTTCATGCGGGAACGCGAGCGTATCGACTCGCTGCTTGGGGCCGAGGAAACGCCCGTCGAAGAAGTCGCGCGGGTCAATTAAGCCCGCCGCACTGCGTTCACTTGAAAAAGGCCGCCGGTCAAACCAGCGGCCTTTTTGATTCAGTCCGGCAGCAGAGGTCGCGTCACAGCGCCTTTTCGAGTTCGGGCAGCACGTCGAAGAGATCGGCAACGAGGCCATAGTCGGCGACCTGGAAGATCGGCGCGTCCTCGTCCTTGTTGATCGCCACGATCACCTTGGAGTCCTTCATGCCGGCCAGATGCTGGATCGCCCCGGAAATCCCCGCCGCAATGTAAAGGTCCGGCGCCACGACCTTGCCGGTCTGGCCAACCTGCCAATCGTTCGGCGCATATCCCGCATCGACCGCCGCGCGCGAGGCGCCGACAGCCGCGCCGAGCTTGTCGGCGACCGGCAGGATCACCTGCTGGAATTTTTCCGACGAGCCGAGCGCACGTCCGCCCGAGATGATGATCTTGGCCGACGTCAATTCCGGCCGGTCGCGGCCCGAAAGCGCCGTCGACTGGAAGCTCGAAAGACCCGGGTCGGCCGCCGCGTTCAGGCTTTCGACCGTTGCCGGGGCGCCCTCGCCCGTCGCCGCAAACGAGGCCGTGCGCACGGTGATGACCTTTTTGGCATCGGTCGCCTGCACGGTCTGCAACGCATTGCCCGCATAGATCGGCCGCACAAACGTGTCGGCGGAAACCACCGCCACGACATCGGAGATCTGCATCACGTCGAGAAGGGCCGCAACGCGCGGCATGATGTTCTTGCCATTGGCAGTCGAAGCCGCAACGAAACTGTCATAGCCGCCCGCAAGCCCGACGATCAGCGCTGCCATCGGCTCGGCAAGATGGTGCTCGAGCGATGCATCATCCGCCAGCAGCACCTTGCCAACACCGGCAAGTTTGGCCGCCGCATCGGCTACAGGCCTGGCGCCCTTGCCGGCCACCAGCACATGCACATCGCCGCCGATGGCAACGGCGGCGGTCAGTGCCTTGGCGGTCTGGTCGGAAAGCGTTGCGTTGTCGTGTTCGGCAACAAGAAGAATGGTCATTTCATAATCTCCCTCAAAGCACGCCGGCTTCGTTTCTCAGCTTGCCGATCAGTTCTGCCACATTGGCAACCTTGACGCCCGCCTTGCGCTCGCCCGGCTCTTCGGTCTTCAGGACCTTGAGGCGCGGCGCCGTGTCGACGCCGAAATCGTCCGGGGTCTTTTCGTCGATCGGCTTCTTCTTGGCCTTCATGATGTTGGGCAGCGAGGCATAGCGCGGCTCGTTGAGGCGAAGGTCGGAGGTGATGACCGCCGGCAGCGCAATCTCGATCGTCTGCAGACCGCCATCGACTTCGCGCGTCACCATGGCCTTGTCGCCGGCAATTTCCACCTTCGAGGCAAACGTGCCCTGCGCCCAGCCAAGCAACGCCGCCAGCATCTGGCCGGTTTGGTTGGCATCATCGTCGATCGCCTGCTTGCCGACCAGAACGAGGCCGGGCGCTTCGCTCGCGACGATTTGCCTGAGTATCTTGGCAACAGCCAACGGCTCGACCAGGGCGTCCGTCTTCACCAGTATGCCCCGGTCGGCGCCCATGGCCAGCGCGGTGCGGATCGTATCGACCGCCTGTGCCGGTCCGATCGAAACCACGACGATCTCCTCGACCTGGCCGGCTTCCTTCATGCGGATCGCCTGCTCGACCGAAATCTCGTCGAACGGGTTCATGCTCATCTTCACATTGGCAAGCTCCACGCCGGACCCGTCGGCCTTGACCCGGATCTTGACGTTGTAATCGACAACCCGTTTGACCGGCACGAGGACTTTCATGCTTCAACTCCCGTAGAACGCTTGCCGGACCCTGCCTGCTCGGCACGAAACCCGCTTTTCCCTGACCGACATTCAAAGTCGGCCTTTTCATCCGGTGCCGTTGTGCCAATCTGCGCGGCCAACGGCAACTCCCTCGCCAAGATCTATGTGACGTTTACGTGCACGTCAATAATCCTTCCGCTAGCCGCGGCCCCATGGCCCGGTTTCGGTCACCGGTGGTTTTGCAGGTTGCGTCCCCTCCAGTTCGACCGCCGCCGGTGTCCGGATCACCCGGTCAAACAGCGGCACGCCGCGCCGGCGCATCAGCACGACGAGAATGAACCCGGCAAGCGCGCCGCCGCCATGGGCCGCAAACGACACCTGCTCCTCCCGCATGGCAACAATCATGAACAGTTGGAGAATGATCCACGCGGACAAGGGGATCCACGCCGGCAGGGGCAGCGGGATGCGCCCGAATGCCAGCACCCAGACCCGCACGCGCGGATGCAGCAGAAGATAGCCGGCGATGACCCCTGATACCGCCCCAGATGCACCGATCAGCGGCGCTTCGGATGCCGGATCCATCAGGCCATGGGCAATTGCGCCGGCCGCCGCGCACAGAAGGTAGAAGATGAGGTAGCGGACATGGCCCAGTGCATCTTCGATATTGTCGCCGAACACCCAGAGAAACAGCATGTTGGTCGCCAGATGCATGAAATCGGCATGCAGAAAGGCATACGAGATCAGCGACAATTCCTCGGGAATGAGCACGAGTTCGGCTGGCAGTTCGCCGAAATCATTGACGACCGCCGGGGTATAGCCGAGCGACACGACCGCCGCCTCGAGCGCTTCCAGCGGCAGACCAATATTGACAAACAGAAAGACGAGAACGTTGGCTGCAATCAGCCCCAGCGTCACATATTGCAGCTTGATATGCCGCAGGTGGTTGGCGTCATGCAGCGGAATGAACATCGACGGCCTCGGCTCGGACGGTCAATCGGGGCGAGGCTGCCGGCGGCAGGTCGCTGTCAGGAACTGGTTTCGTTCAGCGGTTCTTTCCCGGAACCCAAAGCACATCGCGGTCGCCATTGTCATTGGTAACGCGCGCCGCAACAAACAGGAAATCCGAGACCCGGTTCATGTAACGCAAGGCCGACGGATTGACGTGTTCGCCGGGCCGTTCGCCAAGCTCCACAATCAGCCGCTCTGCCCGCCGGGCGACGGTCCGCGCCAGATGCAGGGCGGCGGAGGCTGCCGATCCGCCCGGAAGCACGAACGAGCGCAGCGGCGACAGGCCGGCATTCAGCGCATCAATGTCCGCTTCGATCCGCGCCACCTGCACGTCGGTCACACGCAGGGCTTCAAACGGCGGAGGCGTTTCGCTCTCCGGCGTTGCGAGGTCGGCGCCGAGATCAAAAAGATCATTTTGGATGCGTGACAGCATCCGGTCGAGATCGGGATCGGAACCGATCGTGTGCTGCCGCGCCAGACCGATGCAGGCATTGGCCTCGTCGACCGTGCCATAGGCTTCGATGCGCACATCAAACTTGAGCCGGCGCTCGCCGGTTCCGAGCGCCGTTGTGCCGTCATCGCCGGTCTTGGTGTAGATCTTGTTCAAAACGACCACATTTGCCCCCGGCGTGAATCAGCTGCCCTGCCGGGCAAAGTAGACCACTGCGACGATGATCACCACAGCAATGAACTGCAGCAGCACGCGCAATTGCATCATCTTGTTGGAGAAGTTGGCGTCGCCATTCCTCATCATGTTGCGCAGGCCCGTCAGAAGCACGACGGCGACCGCAACCATCATCAGGATAGCGAGATAAAACAGGGGTCCGGACATGAGCGGCCTTTCTTTCTTGTGATCGCGCACATAGCACGCGCGCCCCGAAAGTCACGGGTGGACTGGCAGATCAGCTGCGGCGCGCAAGCGACCGGTGGAAAAAGTCATGCGGCAGCACGCGCAAGGCCGCGGCAACGATCCGTGTCTGCGGCGTCACGGGATAGCGATGGCGTGGGCGTTTGGACGTCAAGGCATGGCGAAGCGCGCGGTAGCACCCTTCCAGAGCGCGATTCTTCGGATCGTCAGGCGTACCGCCTGCCCGCAACTCGGCAAGGCGCTTTTCGTACCGTTCGGCATGCGCCGAGCCTGCTACATCAATGTACTTTTCGACATAGGCGAGCGCGTTTGTCGCGATGCGCGACGGAACCGGACCCGGCTCGATCAGGCTGACATGGATGTTGTCGTCGCGCAGCTCCTCGCGCATGCACAGTGACAGCGCTTCAAGCGCATATTTCGACGCGCAGTAGGCGCCGCGCATCGGCATCGGCACCAGTCCGAGCACCGACGATGTCTGGATGATGCGCCCGGCCCCTTGCGCCCGCATCACCGGAACAACGAGGCGGGTCAACTGATGCCAGCCAAACACATTGGCCTCGAACTGTTCGCGCAGCGCGTCGACCGGCAGATCCTCGACCGCGCCCGCCTGCGCATAGGCGCCGTTGTTGAACAGCGCATCAAGCCGGCCATCGGTAACATCCAGCGCCGCATCGAAAAACGCCCGGATTGACGCGTCATCGCGATAGTCGAGAAAAAATGTGGGATACCCTTCGCTGCGCAGCCGGTCGATGTCGGCAGGTTTTCTCGCACTGGCGATGACCGACCATCCTTCTGTGCGCAACCGGTTGGCACAATAGGCACCAATCCCGGAGGAGCAGCCGGTTACAATGATTGTCGGCTTGCGCGCCATGGACGAACCCGGTCAAGTTGCAGTAGCGGGGCCGTGCCATATGTCGATTGGATACGCAACAATACGCAGGCGGAAGGTTGTTTCATGGTGAGACTGTTTGTCATCACCCGCCGTATCCTTCGCGATGCGCTGGGTCACTTCAACGAAACCGATGGCTGGGCCATTGCCAGCCACGTCGCCCTGTCGACTTTGCTGGCGATCTTCCCGTTCCTGATCTTCGCCACGACACTGGCGACGTTTCTCGGCGCTGATCAATTTGCCGATGTCGCGGTGCATCTGGTGTTCGACACCTGGCCTGCCCAGATCGCCGAGCCGATTGCCCGCGAAGTGGAAAACGTCCTGACCGTGCAGCGCGGCGACCTGTTGACGATCTCGGTGATTGCCGCAGCGATATTTGCTTCAAACGGGATCGAGGCGCTGCGCATTGCGCTCAACCGCGCCTATCGTGTCACGGAGACTCGCCACTTTGCCATCAACCGGCTGCAAAGCCTGTTCTTTGTCCTTCTGGCGACCATCGGGTTTACGGCAATCAGCTTTCTTCTGGTGCTGGCACCGCTTGCCTTTCGCATTGCCGAACAGTGGATTCCTGCCGTAAGCGGCATGTCCGTGACGTTTGGCTTCTGGCGCTATGCCATTGCAGTCATTGTCCTGGTGGCCGGCCTTTTCATTGTCCACAAGTGGCTGCCCGATGGCCGACGCTCGCTGGTGTCTCTCGCGCCAGGCATTGCCATCACCATTGCCGCCTGGGTGCTCGGCGCAAGCTTATTTGCTCACTATCTGGAAAGCTTCGCAAATTACGTGACGACCTATGCGGGGCTGGCATCGATCATGATCGCGCTCGTGTTCCTGTACATGATTTCGGCGATCTTCATCCTTGGTGCCGAAATCAATGCCGCCATCGGCCGATACCGCCTGGCGCGCACCGGCCTTGTTGCCGCTGCTGACCGGCCGGGGGACAGTTAAGGCTTCCTTCACCCGCGGACGTTAGTGTTCCACTTTGCAAGCAGGATAACGCCGATGTTCGCCCAAATGGACGCACAGACGCTGGTGGCGATCACTTTTGCCATTGCAGCGGCCAGCTATTTCCTCGGAGCCGCCATGGACGGTGTGCTTCAAGGTGACGGCTTTGGTACGCTCGGCAACATGGTTGTCCTCATGGCCGGATCATTCATCGGCCTTCGCCTCAGCCCGATGATCGACCTGCCGCTCGACCTCACCGTTGCCAAGGCTGTCTGCACCGTCTCGGGCGGGTTCATCGTGCTTGCATTTCTCGCGATGGCCAAGGGCGTGCTCGCCCGCTTCGGCTACTAGACCTCGTCTTCAAACTCAGCGCCGGCCAAACGCAAAACGTCAGCGGCGGTCATTCCGCCTGCGCGCAGCTGACCGATCGCTGTATCGCCGCGGCTCTTGGAAAGCTTCAATCCGCTCTCGCCATCAAGAATAAGATCATGGTGGTGGTAGACCGGTCGCGAAAAGCCGAGCAGATCCTGCAGCAGCACATGCGCGCCGGTTGCATGAAAAAGATCCATTCCGCGCACCACATGCGTCACGCCTTGCAAGGCATCGTCGACGACAACCGCCAGATGATAGCTTGCCGGGGCATCGCGTCGCGCCAGGATGAAATCGCCCCAAAGCTCCGGGCGCGCTTCCTGCCATCCGGTCTGCCCGTCCGGCCCTCGGCCGGTTTCCATCCAGCCGCCCGGTGTACGCCAGGCATGGGCAACAGCCGCGCGCACGTCGAGACGCCAGATGACATCTGCATCATCTGCATCGACGCCGGGTTCCTCACCTGCATCACGGCCCGGAAACAGCGGCGCGCCGTCGGGATCGCGCGGCCAGACCATGCCGTCCGCTTCACTTGCCTCGACGATCCGGCGCACATCGGCGCGCGACAAACTGGACGGATAGGCAAGTCCTGCTTGCCTCAGCACATCCAGCGCCGCGGCATAGTCGGCCAGATGCTCTGATTGGCGCCGCACCGGCGTTTCCCATGCAAGGCCAAGCCAGGCGAGGTCTTCCAGCATCTTCGCCTCGTGTTCCGGCCGGCACCGCGCCATGTCGATGTCCTCAACGCGCAGCAGGAAGCGCCCGCCGGCTTGTCGTGCCATGTGCGCATTCAACGCAGCACTGTAGACATGGCCGAGATGCAAGGCACCGTTGGGACTGGGCGCAAACCGGAAGACTGGCTTCAAGGTCAGGGTCCTGCAAAAGCGGTAAATTTGACGCCACCTTGTATGGCGCACGCCGCCACCATAGGTTCAAGCCATGCAGCGGACAATCGCCACAACGGCTGACATCGCAGAAGGACTGGGCCATCTTGCCCGGACCGACAAGCGTCTCGCCGCGGCCATTGCCTCTGCCGGAGAAGTACCGCTGCGGCGCAGCGAACCCGGCTTTGCCAGTCTCGCCAGCATTGTCGTGTCGCAGCAGGTTTCAAAAGCCAGCGCCGACGCGATCCAAAAGCGCCTCGAAGGGCTGATCGTGCCCCTGACCCCTGGGCAATTTCTCGCAGCCGGCGAAGAAACATGGCGGCTGGCAGGGCTGTCGCGGCCGAAGCAGCGCACCCTCGCCGCCATCTCGCAGGCAGTTATCGACGGTGCTCTCGACCTGAACGGGCTTTGCGATTTGCCTGCGCAAACAGCGATGGACCAACTGACTGCGGTTCACGGTGTCGGTCCATGGACAGCCGAAGTCTACCTTCTCTTTGCCGCCGGGCACGCCGACATCATGCCCGCCGGCGATCTCGCCCTGCAGGCTGCCGCTCATCGCATCCTCGGCCTCGACCAGCGCCCGACTGCAAAAGAATTGCGCGATCTCGCCGAATCATGGGCACCGTGGCGCGGTGTCGCCGCGCGGCTGCTGTGGGCCTGGTATGGGCAGGAGGCTGGCCGCGCCGTCATGCCATGATGGCAAACCATTGATTTGGAGATTCTTTTGTCGCAGCATCCAGCCACCGAACCAGCTTCACAAGGCTGTCACATCGGGCTTAGTATAAGACGGTCGAAAGGCTCAACTGGGAGTGATCAGTTTTGACGATCGCGGTTTCACCGGAGGCACTGCCCGCGCTGGTGCTGAACGCTGACTATCGTCCGCTGAGCTACTATCCGCTTTCTCTTTGGTCATGGCAGGATGCGATCAAGGCGGTCTTTCTCGACCGCGTGAACATCGTTGCCGAGTATGACCACGAGGTGAAATCACCGTCCTTCGCGATCCGCCTGCCGAGCGTCGTCTGCCTGAAGCAATATGTGAAACCGGCTCTTTATCCCGCCTTTACCCGGTTCAATGTCTTCCTGCGCGACCGCTTCGAATGCCAATATTGCGGCGTCGACAACGACCTGACCTTCGACCATCTGATTCCCCGCCGTTTCGGCGGTCAGACGACATGGGAAAACATCGTCACGGCCTGCTCCTGCTGCAATTTGCGCAAAGGCGGCCGCATGCCGAACAACACCGACATGAAGCCGATGCAGATGCCGTTCCAGCCGACGGTCCATGACCTGCACAACAATGGCCGGCTGTTCCCGCCGAACCATCTGCACGAAAGCTGGATGGACTATCTCTACTGGGACGTCGAGCTGGAGCCGTAAGGGCTACCGGCGGATCGCCGCGCCCGTGGCAAAAGCGGCAAGCACCAAGCTCGCCAACACGTTCCACCCGGCAAACGACAGTCCGAAGAACCGCACCGCCGCTTCATTGCAGGATGGCGGACGAACGGTATCGAGCGCGTCGAGCAGCGACCCGGCATCGGTCGAAATGCCGCTGGTTGCCGCCGCGCCACAATCCACCGGACCGGCCCAGAACGCCCATTCAACACCGGCATGATAGGTGGACAGCACCACGCCATAGGCCATCAGCAAACCGCAGACCAGAAGCCCGCCGCGCACGACACAGCCCGGCCAGCGCTGCCATGCTGCAAGGGCCGTCACCAGCGCCACCGGTATCGCGACATAGTAGGGCTCACGCTGCAGCAGGCAGAGGGCGCAGGGGATGAACCCGCCGACATGCTCGAAGGCAAGCGCCGTCGCGATGATGGCTGTCATGGCCACCGCAAGAACCAGCGATGCGACAAGCATCAAACCGTCAACCGGACGACCGAGCACGCCAATCATACTTCACCATCAATCAGTGGCCAAACATCCAACCTGCGGCCATCGACAGCATTGTTGTCCCACCGACAAGCAGGAGGGCAACCCATGCAAGGCCGATAAACAGGCCGCCGATCACAAACAATCCGTCGCGCTCGATCAGACCGACCGCGGTCAACGCCACGCCGATGCCAGGCACAGTGTTGGTCAATGGCAACGGCACGAGGATCGATATGCACGGAATGACAAGCAATGCACCCACGATACGCGCTGCGGTTTCGTCGGTCAGCGCAGACAGACGCGGATGGACCAGCCGTTCGATCCATCCGGCATAACGGCGCGTGCGTTGAACGACGTCAAGCAAGCCGGGC
Organism: Roseitalea sp.; assembly: GCA_041752455.1. Classification (GTDB taxonomy): domain Bacteria; phylum Pseudomonadota; class Alphaproteobacteria; order Rhizobiales; family Rhizobiaceae; genus JBGSWL01. Next base: position 12,277 of record JBGSWL010000068.1, read on the forward strand.
ACCGGCAACATGCGCGAGCGCAGCGCTTCAGGCAGCCAGGGCGCGTTGCGCCCGGCAGCCAGTTGGAGCGCGAGCACTACCATGGGCAAGGCTACCAACTGCGGGATCACATAAACGAAGGGCAGGCAGCACGGCAGTGCCAGCACGAGGAGGAGCAGACCGAAGGCCCGTTCCTCCATCGCGTCACTGAGCGTGCCTAAGCCAATCTTGGCGGCTGACTGACCGCTTGAGCCTTCAGTCCGCGCAGTGGCGCTCAGGACATGCTCAATCTTGGCGAGAGCGCCAACCGGCTGGCGAATGTCATCATGGAAGGAATCAGTCATCTTCAGGTCGCGATCCGTTCAGTTGGCCATTGGCTAAGCCTTGGCAGAGCAAAAGGCAAACGCAGCATGCAGCTTTTGTGCGTGGTTCTTGACGACGGTGGCTGACGCCAATACACGGTGACCATGCGCGGCAGAGGCCCCTGTGGCGGAATTGGTAGACGCGACCGACTCAAAATCGGTTTCCGCAAGGAGTGCTGGTTCGATTCCGGCCAGGGGCACCAAGCCATCCCATGAGCCTGCACCGATAGGCAGGCATGATTTGCCGGACATGTTGCCGAACAGACCACAAGACATCGACGCAATGCGGCGCGACTTCCGCTGGGACATTCCGGGCGACTACAACATCGCGCGCGCCTGCGTCAGCGTCCATGCTGCTCGGTACCCCGATCGCCCGGCCATCATCGATGTGACCGGCCCCGACCCTCTGGTTATCACCTTTGCCGAACTGGAGACGCAGAGCGCACGCCTCGCCGCCGGCCTTTCCGCTGCCGGTTTGGCTTTTGGCGACCGGATCGCGGTCATGCTGCCGCAAGGCGCGGAGGCCGTGATCCTGCACATGGCCGCTTACCGCCTTGGCGCGATTGTCGTGCCGCTGGCCACCCAGTTCGGCGAACAGGCCATCGCCCATCGCATCGCCACGTCTGGTGCACGCATGCTGGTGGCCTTTCCCGCGGCAATCGACCGGGCACTGGCCGCCGGTGTCGATCAGGTCGCGTGCCGGATGGTTGTCGCGCTTGGCGATCACCCCGAGTCGCAGCCCTTTGCGGATTTGTTTGCCACCAAAGACTTGATGGTGCCCGTCGCCGGGACCGGGCCGGAGACACCGGCGATGATGCTGTTCACGTCCGGCACGACCGGCCAGCCAAAGGGCGCGCTGCATGGACACCGGGTGCTGCCGGCGCACCTGCCGGGCATCGCCATGGCGCAGCACATGTTCGGCCCCCCGGACGACGATGCACGACTTTGGACCCCATCCGATTGGGCCTGGGCCGGCGGTTTGTTGAACGCGCTTCTTCCGGCGCTCGCCTGGGGCTTGCCGGTGATTGCGGCACGCGCCGCGCGGTTCGATCCGGTCTGGGCCATCGATGTGATGCGGCGCGGCGGCGTCACCAACCTTTTCATGCCCGCAACGGCGCTGCGGCTGCTCAACGGCCACCTTGCGGGCGTGGCGCCAACCGGGCTGTGCCTGCGGGTGATCGGCACGGCTGGCGAGGCACTGGGCCGCGAGACGCTTGAAGCCACGGCAAGCACATTCGGCGTCCCGGTCAACGAATTCTACGGCCAGACCGAGTGCAACGCGATAATTGCCAATTGCGCCGCGCTTGGCGTCTCAAGGCCCGGCTCGATGGGCGTCGCGGTTCCCGGCCATGATGTCGCAATCCTCGATACTGACGGAAACTCGGCGCCAACCGGGCAAGCGGGCGAAGTGGCGGTCCGCACGCCCGATCCGGTGATGTTTCTGGGTTACTGGAACGATGCCGATGCCACCGCACAAAAATTCCGCAACGGTTGGCTAATGACAGGCGATCGCGCCCTGCGTGATGGCGATGGCGCGTTCCATTTCATCGGCCGCGGCGATGACATCATCACCTCGTCAGGCTACCGGATCGGACCGACCGAGATCGAGGACTGCCTGATCGGGCATCCGGCCGTCGAAATGGCCGCCGTGATCGGCAAGCCAGATCCACTCCGCACGGAAATCGTCGCGGCCTTCGTCAAGCTGCGGCAAGGGTTTGAGCCCGATGACGGCCTGCGGCGGCAGATTGCGGATCATGTCCGCACACATTTGTCCGCGCACCAGTATCCGCGCGAAATCACGTTTGTCGACGATATCCCGCTGACCGAATCCGGCAAGGTGATCCGCCGGTCGTTCCGGACAGCTACTTCCGCTTGAGCAGATTGTTGAGGCGATCGCGCACATTGCGCGCCGTCTTTCGGGTCGATTGGTAGAGGTCCATCTGGCTGGCCGCCTGCCGCACATCGCGGTCGCGACCCGGCTCCAGCCCGATGACCAGCGTGATCAGGTCGCGGCTCTGCGGCCACAGCCGTGTCATCACCGGATGGTCGGCGGCTGCGCAACTGTCGGCGCTGTCGATGTTCGGGTCTTCCAGTAGCGCTTCGGTCGCCCGCATCAGAAGCAGCATGCCAGGCGAGAAGGACGACAAATCTTCATCGAATGTCGTCTTCCAGGTCCAGGCGCGGCCGGCTTCCACAAAGACGATCAGCGAAGCGATCACCCGCCCGTCCAGTGTCAGCATGTGCACACGGCAGCGATCGCGTTCGGCAAGGCCGTTGATCGCTTCGCGCGCAAAGGCCGCGCGGTACCGGTCAGCCGCCAGCGACGTGCGCTGGCGCCCTTTCCAGCCGGCATTTTCCAGAAGCAGGAATTCTTCCGTTGCAAGGCGCACCGCCTTCGGCGAACGGGCGATCTCGAAGGAAAGTTGGCCGATCGCATCAAGCCGCCGCCACAGGCGGTTATAGTTGCGCCGGTGCCTGACCGATAATGCGCTATCGTTGTAGGCATCGGGATCGACGGTGGCATCCAGCCAGGCCCGCGCGACCGGTCGCGTCGAAGCCATCGGAAGCCCGTTGGCAAGCGCAACCGAACGAAACAGCGAGACAACCGGACTGTCGGCAAAGACATCCGAAAGCGCAAGGATCTTCGGCAGACGAACAGAAGGCTGTCCGAGCGTCTGCAACAGATCCTCGATCACCGAAGCCGTTTCGCGGCGCTCGATCAGCGGCGCTCCATAGGGCCCGTAAGGGTTGGACCAGCAACGGATCAGGTCGGGACCGATCCGGAACCCCGGCTTTTCCACCGTATAGGGCATCAGGAAACGCGTACCGCCGCCTGCATCGCGATCCTGCAGCAACATCAAGCGCACTTCGCGATCATCAAGACGCGGCATGGCCGGAATGCAGAAGCGTGGCGAAAAGAAAATGTTGGGCTCCAGCGCAAATTCGCTGACCCGGTCGATGTCATCGATGATGTCGAAACCCGCGTCGGCGGGGTAGACCACGAATTTGCGCTCGCCGGACGACAGCCGGCTCTCGGGAATGCCGCCATGTGGCGCTACCACGCCCGGCATAACCAGAAATGGTGCCGGAATGACATTCTCTTCGATCAAGGGAATGGCAGACATGGTCAGTCACGTCCTTCCGGGAATGGCGCGAGCACGAACATCGCAACTCCAATACGCCAGCGAACCAGTTGAAAAAGCGCAAATGTCTCGGCGATTGTTGCCAGCGCCGTAGCCATTGCCGCACCCGTCAGTCCGTAGTGCGGGATCAGCAATGCGTTCAGCGAAATGTTGAGTGCCAACACGCAGCCGAACAGCGCAGCGCAGATGTTGTGATTGCCGGTCATGGTCAGAAGACTTTCCGCCGGACCAACCGTGGCGCGCAGCACGACACCGCCCACCAGAATGAAAAGCAGTCCGTAGCCCTCGCCGAAATCGGCTCCGAACAAGGACAGCAGCAAGGGCGCGGTCGCCAGAATGATGCCAGCCATGAGCAGCGATGGCCAAAATGTCCAGGCGACCGACCGGCGCGCAAACAGGCGCAACTCGCTGCGATCGATGTCGTCCTGGTGGGCCGCAAACCGGTGCGCCACCGCTGCCTTGACGGCAAAATAGACAAAATGCACGAGCGCAAGGATTTTCACGGTCGCAAAATAGATGCCGACATCTTCCGGCTGCATCAGCATCCCGACCATCAGCACGTCGGCGTTGATCAACAGAAAGAAGAACCCTTCGACCAGAAAGATCGGCAGCGCCACGACGAGCCACGTCGGAAAATCCGTCCGGCTTGGTCCCGCTTCATACCGTCGGTCAAGCGAGCGCGTGACGACGACGATCTGCGCAATCGTCGTGATATAGGTGGCAATGACCGAGCAAACGAGCGCGGTTGTTCCCGAGATCTCGTAGCCGATCAACCATGCCGCGATCAGCACCAGAAGCGCCAAAAGCGGCCGCAACACATAAGTCGGCCCGAGCGCACGGACCGGCCAACCATTGGCACGCGCCGTGCCCTCCAGCGTATCGCCGAGTGAGATCATCGGCAGCGCCAGCGCGCCAACCATGAACGGAATGACATAGTGGTTGTCGAACACCTCGCGCTGCGTCCAGACCAGCGCGATTGTTGAGCCTGCGATAAGGGTCGATACGCCAAGAACAAACAGGCGGCCGGAAAGGAGCAGTCCGCGCAGACCATCATGATCGCCCGCCTCGCGGTATTTCGGCAGAAAACGGATGATCGCGGTCTGAAATCCGAGACACGACAGGCTGCCGATGATGACCATCACCACCCAGACGAAGACGAAGATGCCATATTCGCGAAGGCCCATCATCCGTGCAAGCGCAACCTGCGACAGGAAGGCGATGGCGGCACTGAGGATGCGGATCGCGAACACGATGGCTGTCGTGCGCTGCGCGACCGACGCTTCGTCGGTGCCGGTCAGCATCCGGTCCAACATCTGCGCAAGCGGAAGCAAGCGGGCGGCCAGCCCGGCCGACCCGAATGTCTCAAGCGTTGTCGTGGCGGAAAAGCGCACTGTGCTGCCGGTCCTGCGTTGTTCGAACGCTGAACACTAACCTGACCGACTTAACATTCGGTTGGGACGACCGCAGATTGTTGTCAGTCGCGTTGGCTGCCCGTGATCACACGAGCACACCATGGCAGTGCTTGAACTTCTTGCCCGATCCGCAAGGACAAGCTTCGTTCCGCCCGACCTTGCCCCAGGTCTCCGGATTTTCCGGATCGCGCTCGACACCGTCCTCAGGCTCGCGCTGCAATGCCATGCCGTAGCCCATGTCCGGGCCACCGATCTCGTCATTGTCAATCGGCGCGCCATCGTGCATCGCCTGCATGGCGGGCAGTTCCGGCGACGGTGCATCCACCGCCTCGCGGACAATCTCCACCCGCATCAACTGGGACGTCACCGCTTCGCGCAGATTGCCCAGCATAGCCTGGAAAAGTTCGAAGGCTTCCGACTTGTACTCCTGCAGCGGATCGCGCTGCGCGTAACCGCGGAAGCCGATCACCGAGCGAAGGTGGTCAAGCGCGACCAGATGCTCACGCCACAGGTGATCAAGCGTCTGCAGGATGATGCTCTTTTCAACGTAAGACATCACTTCCGGACCAAAGCGTTGCGCGCGTTCGCCAGCAACCTCGTCCACCGCCGCCTTCATACGCTGGAGGATGTCGTCTTCTGCGATGCCCTCCTCCGTCGCCCACTCCTTGACCGGCAGATCGATGTTGAGGGCCGCGATCGACGCCTTGTGCAGGCCGTCGACATCCCACTGTTCCGCATAGGCTTTTTCCGGAATGTGCTTGGCAACGAGCGCTTCGACCACCTCGTTGCGCATTTCCGCAACGGTTTCGGCGACATTGTCGCCATCCATCAGTTCAAGCCGTTGCTCGAACACGACCGTGCGCTGGTCGTTCATCACGTCATCGAATTTCAGAAGGTTCTTGCGGATGTCGAAGTTGCGCGCTTCAACCTTCTTCTGCGCCTTTTCCAGCGCCTTGTTGATCCAGGGATGGACGATCGCCTCGCCTTCACGAAGGCCAAGCTTCTGCAACATGCCGTCCATCCGCTCGGATCCGAAAATCCGCATCAGGTCGTCCTGCAAGGACAGGTAGAACTTCGACCGGCCCGGATCGCCCTGGCGGCCGGAACGGCCGCGCAACTGGTTGTCAATACGGCGGCTTTCATGGCGTTCAGTCGCCAACACATAAAGTCCCCCGGCGGCCAGCGCCTCGGCCTTCAATGTTTCGACCTCGGCAAGGATTGCCGCTTCGCGCGCGTCGCGCTCCGGCCCCGGCGCCATGTCGGACAGTTCGTGCGCCATGCGCATGTCCGGGTTGCCGCCAAGTTTGATGTCGGTGCCGCGACCGGCCATGTTTGTCGCGATCGTGACTGCGCCCGGCACACCCGCCTGTGAAACGATGAAGGCTTCGCGCTCGTGCTGGCGGGCGTTGAGCACCTCGTGCTTGACGCCGCCTGCGGCGACCACTGCATTTTTCAGTCCGGCAATCGCACCTTCATAGAAGGCCCTCAGTTCGGGCTCCTTGCCGGGCTTGATAGCGGAAAGCCGCGCTTCGATCCGCTCGGCAAGTCCCGCCAGATAGGCCTTGTCCGACAGCATGCGCGAGAGAAGTTCCGACTTGTCGATCGAGGTCGTACCGACCAGAACCGGCTGCTTGCGGGTCTGGCTGTCGATGATGTCGAGAACGACGGCGTCGTATTTTTCCTGGACCGTGCGATAGACCTCGTCGTCCTCGTCGACGCGCGAAACCGGCAGGTTGGTCGGAATTTCGATGACTTCGAGGCCATAGATATTGCCGAACTCTTCGGCTTCGGTCGCAGCCGTACCGGTCATCCCGGCCAGCTTGTCATACATCCGGAAATAGTTCTGGAACGTCACCGAAGCCAGCGTCTGGTTCTCCGGCTGGATCGACACGCCTTCCTTGGCTTCCAGCGCCTGATGCAGGCCTTCCGAAAAGCGGCGGCCCGGCATCTGCCGGCCGGTGAATTCGTCGATGATCACAAGGTCGTCGCCGGTGACGATGTAGTCCTTGTCGCGCTGGAACAGGCGATGCGCTTTCAGCGCATTGTTGATGTGGTGAACGATCGTCACGTTCTCGACATCGTACAGGCTCTCGCCTTTCAGCAGACCGGCCGCCGCCAAGATCTGCTCGAATTTTTCCGTGCCCGCTTCCGTGAAAGTCGCCGTGCGCTGCTTTTCGTCGACGCTGTAATCTTCTTCCGACAGTTGCGGGATGAGATTGTTGATCGTCACATACAGTTCCGACCGGTCTTCCAGCGGACCGGAAATGATCAGCGGGGTGCGCGCTTCGTCGACAAGGATGGAATCCACTTCGTCGACAATGGCAAAGGAATGGCCGCGCTGCACCATCTGCGCGCGTTCGTACTTCATGTTGTCGCGCAGGTAGTCGAAGCCGAGTTCGTTGTTGGTGCCGTAGGTGACGTCGCACGCATAGGCAGCCTTGCGCGCCCGGTCGTCCATGCCGTGCACGATCACGCCGGTCGTCAGACCGAGAAATCCGTAGACTGCACTCATCCATTCGCTGTCGCGGCGCGCCAGATAGTCGTTCACCGTGACGACGTGGACGCCCTTGCCGGCCAGCGCATTCAGATAGACGGGCAGCGTTGCAACCAGTGTCTTGCCTTCGCCGGTGCGCATTTCCGCGATGTCGCCATCATGCAGGACCATGCCGCCGATCAGCTGAACATCGAACGGACGCAAGCCCAGCGACCGGTGCGCCGCTTCACGGACAACCGCAAACGCTTCCGGCAGAAGATCATCGAGATCGGCGCCATTGGCGATCCGTTCCCGGAATTCGGTCGTCTTCGCGCGCAGGGCGTCGTCAGTGAGCACCTTGATGCTGCCTTCGAGCGCGTTGATCGCTGCGACGCGTGGCCGCAACGATTTGACACGTCGGTCGTTGGACGACCCGAACAACCTGCGGGCAAGACCGCCAAAACTGACCATGTGAGAGACCCTTTTGGTTGATCCAAGGCAGCCTGTGACAGGTGCAGTGCGAGGGATCGGCTGAAGTCGGACCCCGCTGGCACCGACGCTCCGACCTTCGCGAAAAGTGTCGCAAAGCGAGGTGGACGGCGGGTTTCCGGACAGATAAGAGTCGCGCAAATCGTTGTCAACGCCGGGCGACCGGCTGCGCCTCGACGTGATCGATCGTGAACGCTTGGCTCCGCATCGGCTTTGCCGCGCAAATGGGGCCCGTTTTGCCAAGGAGATGCCCGTGCTGAAGAAACCCCTCCGCCTGACGGCTGTTTTGGCCGCCGCAGGCCTGATGGCCGCTTTTGTCACCAGCCCGGTGATTGCACAGGAAGCGCCTGCCGCTCCCGCACCGGCGGAAGCCCCGGCCCCCGATGCCGTGCTCGGCACCGTCAACGGCAAGCCGATCACCAACCGTGACATTGATTTCGCGCTTGCCGATCTTGCCGATCAGCTCGGCCAGGTGCCGCCGGACCAGCAGCGTTTTGCCGCGTTGATGGCCCTTATCGACATTCGCCTTCTGGCCGCCAAGGGCGAAGCCGACGGCATCGCCGAAAAAGAGCCGTTCGTGCAGCGTCTGGCGTTCCTGCGTGATCGCGCCCTGCACAACGAGATCTTCCGCACGACGGTTGCCGAAGCCATCACCGACGAGGAGATCCGCGCCCGTTACGATACGGAAGTTGCTGCGACCCCGCCGGAGAACGAAATCAGCGCCCGCCATATTCTTCTGGAGACCGAAGAAGCTGCCAAGGCCGTTATCGAGGAGTTGAAGGGCGGCGCCGACTTTGCCGCTTTGGCCACGGCGCAGTCGAAAGACCCGTCCGGCGCCAGCAATGGCGGCGATCTCGGCTATTTCACCCGCGGCCGCATGGTGCCCGAATTTGAAACCGCCGCATTTGCCCTCAAGCCCGGCGAAACTACCGAAGCGCCCGTGCAAAGCCAGTTCGGCTGGCATGTGATCCGCGTCGAAGATGTGCGCCCGGTGCAGCCGCCGGCATTTGAACAAGTGGCCGGCCAGGTTCGTTCGCTGATCATGCGCGAGCGCTATTTCGAAATCCTGCAAGGCCTGCGCACCAGCGGCAATGTCGACATCACCGATCCGGCCATGAAGCCGGCCTATGATGCCGCCATCGCCGGTCAGAAATGACGCGCTGCCACTGAAACATCATGGCAACTGCGGTTTCACCCCTCGCTCCCAAGTCGTATCCGGACATGCCGCCGATCAAAGGCGTCCGGATCGCAACCGCCAAGGCTGGCATCAAGTACAAGGACCGGGTCGATCTGCTCGCCATGGTCTTTGACCCGGGCACGGCGGTTGCCGGTGTCCTGACCCGTTCGAAATGCCCGTCGGCACCGGTCGATCTGTGCCGCGCCAATCTTGCAGCGGGAAGAGCTCGGGTGCTGGTGGTCAACGCCGGCAATGCCAACGCCTTTACCGGCAAGAAGGGCATTCACACGACATCTGTTGCGGCCAAGGCTGCCGCCCAAGCGACCGGGTGCACCGCGGGTGAAGTCTTCCTGTCTTCGACCGGCGTGATCGGCGAACCGCTGGACCCGTCGTTTTTCGAACGTCATCTCGAGGCGCTGGTTGCTTCGGCAAAGGGCGACCGCTGGACCGAAGCGGCAAATGCGATCATGACCACCGATACGTTTCCCAAGGTCTCGACGCGAAGCGTCGAGCTTGGCGGCGTCACGGTCACGATCAACGGTATCGCCAAGGGTGCCGGCATGATCGCGCCGGACATGGCGACAATGCTCTCCTATGTGGCAACCGACGCGCCACTTTCGGCCCCTGTTCTGCAGGACATGCTGTCGAAATCGGTCGTATCCACCTTCAATGCCGTAACGGTCGATGGCGATACATCCACCTCCGACACGCTGCTGGCTTTCGCCACGGGTGCTGCGTCATCGCGCGGCGCTCCGAAGATCGACGATCCGAAGGACCGGCGCCTTGCAGCTTTCCGCAAGGCTTTCAACGCCGTTCTCCACGAACTCGCGCTGCAGGTCGTCAGCGACGGCGAAGGCGCGCGCAAGCTGATCGAAGTCCAGGTGTCAGGCGCCGTGACGGCCCGATCGGCCAAGCGCATCGGTATGTCGATCGCCAATTCGCCGCTGGTCAAGACAGCCATCGCCGGTGAAGACGCCAACTGGGGTCGCGTTGTCATGGCAGTCGGCAAGGCCGGAGAGCCGGCGGACCGCGATCGCCTCGCCATCCGGTTCGGCGACATTGTTGTCGCCAGTGCCGGTGAGCGCGACGAAGGCTACGACGAGGCGGCTGTTTCCGCCTACATGCGGGGCGATCGGATCGTCATCGGCGTCGACATCGGGCTTGGCAAAGGCCGGTTCACCGTCTGGGGCTGCGACCTGACCAAGGAGTATGTCGTCATCAACGGCGACTACAGGAGCTGATCCATGCCCAAGCTGGCCTTCGTCAGACGCCTTGAGGCCGTGGGCTTTCGGGCATGGCCAGCGGCCAGCGTCCACTATGACGGAAGCTGGGCGGTTCGCCTGACGGCAAGCCACCCCTCCCGTCGCCTGAACTCCGTCAACCCACTCGACCCGGCAGACAGCCGCGACATGGAAGAACGGATCGGCCGGGCAGAGCAGCGCTTCAGCGCCTACAGCCGCCCGCTTGTGTTTCGCATGTCACCGCTGGCGCCACCCCAACTGCAGTCACACCTTGATGCCCTCGGTTGGCAGCGGGTTGCCGAAACGCGCGTCCTCTCGGCGACACTCGACGAGATGGACCTCGACGGCGGCTTTGAAATCCTGCCGCTGCGCGACATTGGGCGCTTTGTCGATGCGGCCATCTCGCTCGTACCGGGCGAAGCGGGCAACAAGGCCGGACTTGCCGAGGTGATCGGCATGATCCGCCCACCCACCGGCATGTTCGTTCTGGAAGACGCCAACGGGCCGGTGGCCTCGCTGCTCTGTGTCCACGACAATGATCTGGCTGGTTTGTTCAACCTTTCGGTGCGCGAAGACCAGCGCAATCGCGGCTATGCCCGGTCGATTGTGCGCGCGGCGCTGCGCTGGGCACTGATGCATGGCGCACGCGCTGCCTGGCTGCAGGTCGAAGATGCCAATACCTCAGCGGTCAATCTCTACGACCGGCTCGGCTTCACCGAGCGCTACCGGTATGTCTACCGGACGCGCAACGAGTAGGCGATCGCGACACGATGACCCGTCCGCTGATCCTTGTTGCCGCCTGCGCTTTGGTCGATGCCGACAACCGCGTGCTGATCGCCCAACGTCCGCCGGGAAAATCGATGGCTGGCCTGTGGGAGTTTCCGGGCGGCAAGATCGAGGCCGGTGAAACGCCTGAGGAAACGCTGGTACGCGAACTTTACGAGGAACTCGGCATCAAGACCTGGCCGTCCTGTCTGGCACCGTTGACCTTTGCCAGCCATGCCTATGACAGCTTCCACCTGCTGATGCCGTTGTACATCTGCCGCCGTTTCGAGGGCATGGCCCATGCCCGCGAGGGGCAGGTTCTGAAATGGGTGCGAACCGGCGCCCTGCGGGATTATCCCATGCCTGCGGCGGACATACCGCTGATCCCGATCCTGCAAGACCTTCTTTAAGGGCGATCTTCTTTGATACCGGCAACCGGCGCTCGACGTCGTTAATCGATCCTTTATGCGCGCTGTGCCATCTTGGTACCCGGCTGCCGGATCGGCAGACATTCTTGAATTGGCTGGGGGCGCAATAAAATGTTTGACGATGGCAATTGGCAAGACGAACCACTGAACGCGGCAAAGTCCGGTTTCAACATCGGCAATGGAGTCCTGCGCGGCTCGATGCTGTTTGGAGCCCTTGCGATTGCGCTCGGCCTTTTTGCGGTTCCGCTTCTCGATCGGGCATCGGGTGTCTCGCAATCGGCCACCTTGCGCGCCAACGGCCTCGACTACACGACCACGGCGTCGGTTCCTGGCGCAAAATCCTACACGATGCGTCGCAGCATCCTTCAGGAATCCCCCAATTCCGTCTGCATTTATACGACCGACGGGCGTCGTACCGGCGACTGCAACGGCTTGTAGGGATTGCGATAGGACAAGGTTAACCCAAGCCAGCTTTACCGGTGGTGAACCCTGCCGATGGAGCGGGAATTAACTTTTGCAGTCTAGGATTACTCAACGGAAGAGTGAGTAAGCCACATGATCAAACGCTTCATGAAAGACACCAGCGGTGCGACTGCGGTGGAATACGCGATCATCGTCGGCGTGCTTTCATTCTCGATCATCGGCGGGTTGAACGCCGTGTCCTCCAGCCTGAACTTTTCCTGGGGCAATACCAACAGCGCAATCGGTAGCGCGCTGGGAAGCGGCTGATGCCGACCGTCACCGGTCGCCGAAAGGGCCGAGCACGTCAGCAAGGCTGACGGTCGCGCTTCCAGGCTTCAGCGCCTTGGGCTGATCCGGCCCCGGTGCCCATCCCGAAATCCACACGGTAGCAAAGGTCGAGCGCACCCGGCCGTCATCATCACCAAAATCCTGCTGGTGCAGGCGCATCGCTTCCATGAACATCGCCCGGCGCGCGCCCGATCGCGGCCGCTCTGTCAGGCTGTTCGTCGCGCCCATCGCCCGCAGGTCGTGCATCAGCGCCAGCGCATCGCTGTGCCGGACTGTCACCGTATCGGCGTCGGCAACCGGCAGTGCGAAACCTGCCCGTTGCAGCAAGGCACCGGCATCACGCACATCCATCAACGGCAGGACGCGGGCGTGGACGCCGCCGCTCAGCGAGGACTCGGCGGCAAGAAGGCTTTGGCGCAGTTCATTCAACGTCCCTGCCCCCGCGGCGCAGGCAAGGAACAGGCCGTCAGGCCGCAGCGCGAGGCGATGTTGGATCATCAGGCCGGTCACATCATTGGCCTGGTGCAAATGATAGATCGAGACCGCGAGATCATGCTCCGCCGCACCAATGCGGAGATCCTCGGTCAATCCTCCCGGATGCACGGTGACCCGCGCGACCTGTTCCGTGGCCGCAAGTGCGTCAGCGACCTCCACCGCAAATGGCCCGGTGGCGAGGGCATTGTCGAACCGCCGAGGCGTTGCGGCCAGCCGTTCGGTGAGGTCCTCAAGCGCCCCCATCAGCAGAAAATCGGCGCCCGGCTTGCGAAGGCGCCGCGCGCGGGCAAGACTGCGTCGCGCCTGATCAAGATCGATCAACGGCAAGGGTGCGGATCGGGACACGGGGCCTGGACCAATTGTTCAGAAAACTGTCATCGACTGGTTGGCGTGAAATTGCCGCCGGCGCAAGCCGCAGCGCTGCCGCACTCCTGTTTCCGGACAGTTGCCTGTCCTGCCGCCGGCAGATCGGGACACAGGGTGCCCTGTGCGCGACGTGTTGGTCCAGTGTCCGCTTCATCGACGAACCGATGTGCGCGGTGACAGGAACTCCCTTCGCCCATGACTTCGGCGAAGGCATGGTTTCGGCCGACGCCATCGCCAATCCGCCCGCCTACGACCGCGCGCGCGCTGCCTGCATTCATGCCGGCATCGCCCGGCAACTGGTCAGCAATCTGAAATATGCCGACCGCACCGATCTCGCCCCGTGGATGGCGCGCTGGATGGTTCGCGCTGGCGGCAGCCTTTTGGCTACCAGCGACCTGCTCATTCCCGTGCCCCTGCACCGGATGCGCTTCTGGACCCGCCGCTACAACCAGTCGGCGGAACTGGCCCGGGCCATTGCGCACGAAGCGGATCGGCCTTTCGAACCCGCCGCCCTGGTGCGCCGCCGCGCCACCCGC
>JBGSWL010000069.1:0-32442 GCA_041752455.1 Roseitalea sp.
GCGTGGTCGCGTTGCGCGCCTCGCCTGGCAGGAGCGGCATGGTGCCTCGCGCAAGCGCGCCGCGTTTGATGCGGCGATCAGCGGCGACCTGCCCGCTTCCGTGGGCAGGAAGCTGGCCGCCTTCAAGAAAGAGCATTTCGATAAGGCAACCAAGGTCGCGACCCGGCAGGCCTCGCAGATGGCGCTGGAAGTCATCAACGGCGCCAATGTGCTGACGGTCGGCGGCTCGGCGGATCTGACCGGTTCGAACCTGACGCAGACCTCGCAGACAGAGCGGGTCGAAGCCGGCTCATTCAAGGGTCGCTACATCCACTACGGCATCCGCGAGCACGCGATGTCCGCCGTGATGAACGGCATCGCGCTGCACGGCGGGTTCATTCCGTATGGCGGCACGTTTCTCGTTTTCTCCGACTACATGCGCGGCGGGATGCGGCTTTCGGCGCTGATGGAGCAACGCGTCATCTATGTGCTGACCCATGATTCCATCGGCCTTGGCGAAGACGGTCCGACGCATCAGCCGATCGAGCATCTGGCGATGCTGCGCGCGACGCCGAACATGGTAGTCTACCGCCCGGCCGACATCATCGAGACCGCCGAGTGCTGGGAACTGGCGCTGAACGATCGCAAGGCGCCCAGTGTTCTCGCCCTGTCGCGGCAGGGCCTACCGATGCTGCGCGAGAAACAAACCACCGCCAACCAGTCGGCGCATGGCGCTTACATGCTGCGCGAGACCAAGGGCCCGCGCGACCTGACGCTGATGGCGACGGGTTCGGAAGTGGAAATCGCCGTCAAGGCGGCAGGCTTGCTTGCGGAAAAGGGCATCAAGGCCGCAGTCGTCTCGATGCCGTCGTGGGAAAAATTCGAAGCGCAGGATGAAGCGTATCAGGCCTTTGTCCTTGGCACCGCACCGCGCATCGCCGTGGAAGCCGCTGCCCGGATGGGCTGGGATCGCTGGATAGGAACCGGCGGCGCGTTCATCGGCATGCAGGGCTTTGGTGCCTCCGGGCCGATCGGCGATCTCTACAAGCATTTCGGCATCACTGCCGAAGCTGTTGCCGCCAAGGGCATGGCGCTTGTCGGAAAGTCGGCGCCATGACCGCGCCGCGCGATCTGGACGGGGCGACCGTGCTGGTGCGGATCGATACCACCACCGGCATCAGCACATGCGCCGCTGACCAGATCCGCATGCTGGCAGGACGCGGCGCCCGCATCGCGGTGCTGGCGGGCTACGCAGACCCGGCTGGCGACGTCAATCCGACCCTTTCACTTGGCTCCCTTGCCGGAGCGCTGGAAGCCGCAACCGGAATGCCGGTCTCGCTTGTGCCCGATTGCGTCGGCCCGATCGCCGAGGCCGGTCTTGCCTCAGTGCCGGCAAACACCATCGCGCTTCTGGAAAACCTGCGGTTCCATTCAGATGCCCAGCGCCAGTCGCGGACATTTGCGATCCGCCTCAGCGTGCTTGGCGACTACTTCACCGCCGTCTGCGACGCGCCGGACAAGGCACCGGTGTGGATGCGCGAACTGGCAACGCTTTTGCCCGAACCGGCGGCGCCGCTTTCGCTCGCCCAATCCGCCTGAGAGGAGACATTTCCATGGCCCGCATCACCCTTCGCCAATTGCTCGATCATGCCGCCGAACACGGCTACGGCGTGCCCGCCTTCAACATCAACAACATGGAACAGGGCCTTGCGATCATGGAGGCCGCCAAGGCCTGTGATGCGCCCATCATCATCCAGGCGTCGCGCGGCGCGCGTTCCTATGCCAACGACATCATGCTGGCGCGGATGATCGACGCGCTGGCCGACATCCATCCGTCGATCCCGCTCTGCATGCATCAGGACCACGGCAACAACGAAGCCACCTGCCTGACCGCAATCCGGCACGGGTTTACCTCCGTGATGATGGACGGGTCGCTTGAGGGTGATGCCAAGACACCAGCCTCATACGACTACAATGTCGCCATCACCGAACGCGTCGCGCGCATGGCCCATTGGGTCGGCGCGTCGGTCGAGGGTGAACTTGGCGTTCTCGGTTCACTGGAAACCGGCCATGGCGAGGCGGAAGACGGCCATGGCGCGGAAGGCGCCCTGTCGCACGACCAGTTGCTGACCGATCCGGACCAGGCCGTCGATTTTGTCGCCCGCACCAAGGTCGATGCGCTGGCTATCGCCTGCGGCACCTCGCACGGCGCCTACAAGTTCTCGCGAAAGCCCGATGGTGACATCCTTGCGATGCATGTGATCGAGGCGATCCACAACAAGCTGCCGAACACGCATCTGGTGATGCACGGTTCGTCCTCGGTGCCGCAGGAACTGCAGGACATCATCAACCGGTTTGGCGGGGAAATGCCGCAGACTTTCGGCGTGCCGGTCGAGGAAATCGTGCGCGGCATCAAGCATGGCGTGCGCAAGGTCAACATCGACACGGACTGCCGGATGGCGATGACCGCCCAGTTCCGCCGGATCGCCAGCCAGAACCCGAGCGAGTTCGATCCGCGCAAGTTCCTGAAGCCGGCCATGGATGCAATGCGCGACCTCTGCCGCGATCGTTTCGAAGCCTTCGGCACCGCCGGCAACGCCTCGAAGATCAAGGTCGTCGCGATGGACGAAATGGCCAAGCGCTACGCATCCGGCGCGCTCGATCCGAAATTCGAAACCGCCAAAGCTGCCTGAGCACCTTGGTCGCCTGTTTTGGCGGCCTGACCCCTTTCACGTGAGGAGACAACGATGAACACCGATGCAAAGACCGAGATCCAGGACAAGAAGAAGCGCTATGCCGCCGGTGTCCTGAAATATGCACAGATGGGCTATTGGGACGGCGACTACGTGCCCAAGGATACCGATCTCCTCGCCCTTTTCCGCATCACCCCGCAGGAAGGTGTCGATCCGATCGAAGCGGCTGCCGCCGTTGCCGGTGAATCCTCGACCGCCACATGGACCGTCGTGTGGACCGACCGCCTGACCGCCTGCGACCAGTACCGCGCCAAGGCCTACAAGGTCGATCCGGTGCCGGGCCGCGAAGGCGAGTTCTTCTGCTATGTCGCCTACGACCTGATCCTGTTCGAAGAAGGCTCGATTGCCAACCTGACCGCTTCGATCATCGGCAACGTGTTCTCGTTCAAGCCGCTGAAGGCCGCGCGCCTCGAAGACATGCGCCTGCCGGTCGCCTATGTGAAGACGTTCAAGGGTCCGCCGACCGGTCTCGTCGTCGAGCGCGAACGCCTCGACAAGTTCGGCCGTCCGCTGCTCGGCGCCACCACCAAGCCGAAGCTCGGCCTGTCCGGCAAGAATTACGGCCGTGTTGTCTATGAAGGCCTCAAGGGCGGCCTCGACTTCATGAAGGATGACGAGAACATCAACTCGCAGCCCTTCATGCATTGGCGCGACCGCTTCCTTTACGTCATGGAAGCCGTCAACAAGGCGACCGCCGAGACCGGTGAAGTCAAGGGCAGCTACCTGAACGTCACCGCCGGCACGATGGAGGAAATGTACCGCCGTGCCGATTTCGCCAAGCAGCTTGGCTCGGTCATCGTCATGATCGATCTTGTGATCGGCTACACGGCGATCCAGTCGATGGCTGAATGGTGCCGCGCCAACGATATGATCCTGCACCTGCACCGCGCCGGCCACGGCACCTATACGCGCCAGAAAAACCATGGCGTGTCGTTCCGCGTGATCGCCAAGTGGATGCGTCTGGCCGGTGTCGATCACATTCACGCAGGCACCGCTGTCGGCAAGCTGGAAGGCGATCCGATGACCGTGCAGGGCTACTACAATGTCTGCCGCGAAACCTACAACCCGATCGATCTGCAGCGCGGGATCTATTTCGACCAGGATTGGGCCGACATCAAAAAGGTGATGCCGGTCGCCTCGGGCGGCATCCATGCCGGCCAGATGCACCAGTTGCTCGACCTTTTCGGCGACGACGTGGTGCTGCAGTTCGGCGGCGGCACCATCGGCCACCCGATGGGGATCCAGGCCGGGGCGCAGGCCAACCGCGTGGCGCTGGAAGCCATGGTGTTTGCCCGCAACGAAGGCCGCGACATTGCCAATGAAGGCCCGGAAATCCTGCGCGCCGCCGCCAAGTGGTGCAAGCCGCTGGAAGCTGCGCTCGATGTGTGGGGCGACATCTCGTTCAACTATACCTCGACCGACACGTCCGACTACGCGCCGACACCGTCGGTTTCCTGATCGCCGCCACTGCAACCTCTCAAGGGAGAAACCCCATGCGCATCACACAGGGCTGCTTTTCATTCCTGCCCGACCTCACCGACGACCAGATCTCGAGCCAGGTGGAATACTGCCTGTCGAAAGGCTGGGCGATCGGCATCGAATACACCGACGATCCGCATCCCAGGAACACCTACTGGGAAATGTGGGGCAACCCGATGTTCGACCTGCAGGACCCCAAGGGCGTGATGATGGAACTGGCCGATTGCCGCAAGCAGTATGGCGACAGCTACATCCGCTTCAACGCGTTCGATTCGACGCGCGGCTTTGAAACCGTGACGATGTCGTTCATCGTCAACCGTCCGAAGGTCGAGCCGAAGCTCCGGATGATCCGTACCGAAGTCGATGGCCGCTCGCAGCGCTACAGCTTCGAAACGGTACGTTGATCCACTTGTCTTCATCCCCGGCCGCGCCTCTGGAACAAGGGCTGGCCGGCGATGATGTCTGCCTTCATGGCTCTGGGAGAAAACGATGGACGGCGAAACAGAGGCCCCGTTGCCGACAACCGTCGATTTGCGGGCCGAGTATGAAAGCTCGGGCGTCAGGCAACTGCTCGAAGAACTCGACACCGAACTGATCGGCCTGAAGCCGGTCAAGGAACGCCTGCGCGAAACCGCAGCGCTGCTGCTGGTCGAACGGGCGCGCAAATCGCTCGGCCTGTCGCACCATACGCCGACGCTGCACATGTCATTCACCGGCAATCCCGGAACCGGCAAGACCACCGTCGCGCTGAAAATGGCCGGGCTGCTGAAGCGCCTCGGCTATGTGCGCAAGGGCCATCTGGTTTCGGTCACCCGCGATGATCTTGTCGGCCAATACATCGGCCACACCGCGCCAAAGACCAAGGAAGTGCTTAAGAAGGCGATGGGCGGCGTGTTGTTCATCGACGAGGCCTATTACCTCTACCGCCCGGACAATGAGCGCGACTACGGCCAGGAAGCGATCGAGATCCTGCTGCAGATCATGGAAAACAACCGCGACGATCTGGTAGTGATCCTTGCCGGCTATGCGGACCGGATGGACAAGTTCTTTGAATCCAATCCGGGCTTTCGCTCGCGCATCGCGCACCACATCGATTTTCCCAACTACGAGAACAGCGAGCTTTTGGCGATCTCGGACTCGATGCTCGAGGGTCAGGGCTACCATTTTGATGACGAAGCGCGCGCGGTGATGGCCAAGTATATCGACCTGCGCCGTCAGCAGCCGCACTTTGCCAATGCCCGCTCGATCCGCAATGCGCTCGACCGCGCGCGCTTGCGACAGGCCAACCGGTTGTTTACGCACGCGACCGGACCGGTCGGGGCCGACGAACTGTCGACCATCAAGGCTGTTGACCTGTCGTCCAGCCGGGTCTTCACCATGGGACGACCGGACTCCGATCCGGCCGAAAAGCACGACGAGGAAACGCCCGCATGAGTATGAGCCACACCAAGACCATCATCGCCCCGTCAGTCCTTTCGGCTGACTTTTCGCGGCTCGGCGAGGAAATCGAGACGGTCATCGCCGCCGGTGCCGACTGGATCCATCTGGACGTGATGGACGGGCACTTCGTCCCGAACATCACGTTCGGCCCGCCGATCATCAAGGCCGTGCGGGGCCGCACCGACAAGGTGTTCGACTGCCACCTGATGATCGAGCCGTGCGATCCCTATCTGGCCGCCTTTGCGGACGCGGGCTGCGACATCATCACCGTGCATGCGGAAGCGACGACGCATCTTGACCGGTCGCTGCAGGCGATCCGCGACCTCGGCAAGAAGGCCGGCGTCTCGCTCAATCCGTCGACGCCCGAGAACGTCATCGAATATGTGCTCGACCGGCTCGACCTCATTTTGCTGATGACGGTCAACCCCGGCTTTGGCGGCCAAAAGTTCATCCATCCGGTCGTCGACAAGGTTGCGCGGGTGAAGGCGATGATCGGCAACCGGCCGATTGACATCGAGATCGATGGCGGCGTGACGCCGGAGACCGCACCACTTGTCGCCGCCGCCGGGGCCAATGTGCTGGTCGCCGGGTCGGCCGTCTTCAAGGGCGGCAGCGAGGACGCCTACCGGGCCAATATTGCGGCGATCCGCGCGGCTTCCGATGCGGCCATGGATGGCCGGGCGCATGCGGCTTGAAGCGCTGGTCTTTGATGTCGACGGAACGTTGGCGGAAACCGAGGAGGTGCACCGCCGCGCCTTCAACGAGACGTTTGCAGCGTTCGGCCTTGCCTGGAACTGGAGCGTTGCCGATTACCACGGGCTTCTGAAGACGACCGGGGGCAAGGAGCGCATGCGGGCGCACGCAGCGGCGATCGGGCAAGTTCTGTCCGATGATCTGATTGCGGCGATCCATGTGGCCAAAACCGCTCGCTATGGCGAATTGATTGCCGCGGGTCATGTGGCGCTTCGCCCCGGCATTGCCGACCTGATCGCGCTAGCAAGGGCCGAGGGGCTCCGTCTTGCTGTTGCAACGACCACCAACCGGCCGAATGTCGACATCCTGATCCGTGCGACCATGGGGCGGGAGGCGGGCTCCGTGTTCGATGCCATTGCCGCTGGTGACGAGGTTGCCGCCAAGAAGCCGGCGCCGGATGTGTTTGTCCTCGCTGCCGAGCGGCTTGGCCTTGCGCCCGCCGCTTGCCTTGCCTTCGAGGACTCGGCCAACGGGCTGAAATCGGCGCTCGGCGCCGGCATGCCGGTCATTGTGTCACCAAGCCGGTATACGCATGACGAGGCGTTTGCCGGCGCGTCGGCGGTGCTGGACACCTACGAGGGCCTGACCGCGGCAGACCTTCGGCGGTTTGCCGCGCAGCGAGCATAAGAACGGGAGGATAACGCATGAGCACAATATTCAACGAGGCCGGAGACCGCTGCGGCTGGCCGCAGGTGATCCTGTTCGATCTCGACGGGACACTGATCGATTCGGCGCCGGACATTGCAGTAGCCACGAACATCCTGCTTGCCGGCCATGGTCACCCGCCGCTGACATTGGCCGAAGTGCGTTCGATGATCGGCAACGGCATCGCCAAACTGGTCGAGCGTGCCTTTGCCGCGCGCGGCGAGATGCTGGAGGGCGAGGGTATGCACAAGCGCGCTGACGCGATGATGGCGATCTATGCGAACCATCTGACCACCGAGACGCGGCTGATGCCGGGTGCAGCCGAAATGGTTGCCGCCTATCACAAGGCGCGGGTCAGGATCGGCGTCGTGACCAACAAGCCGGAAGGCTTCACCCGGACGATCCTCGCCCATTTCGGCCTCGATGCCGTCGTCGACGTGGTGGTTGGCGGCGATACGGGACCGGCGCGCAAGCCGGCGCCCGACATGCTTCTGCACGCGCTTGAACAGGTGGGATTTACCGCTTCGCGGGCGCTGATGGTCGGAGACAGCCCGGCCGATATCGATGCGGCGAAAGCGGCCAACATGGCGAGCGTCGCGGTGCATGGCGGCTATACAAACGTGCCCGCCGACAAACTCGGCGCCACCATCATCGTCGACACGCTGTCCGACCTGCCGCAGGCGATCGAGCGGTTGAAATCAGGGGCGTGAGTCACGCTTGCCTGAATTTGTTCCCTTGACTTGAGGTAACGTAAACATTGAGATACAGGAGAAATGCTGGTTTTGGTGGACTGCTTGAACCTGGTGGCGTTAGGCCTGTGGAAAGGGAATATCCATGACGAACAACCGTGACGGTTCAGAGAACGTTGTCAACACGTCGGAAGGCAGCGCCGAAACCCAAGGCGACATGACACGCCGTGACATCGTCAAGAAAGCTTGGGTCGCACCCGTATTCGTTGCGGTCAATCTTCCCAACGGTGCTTTTGCCCAGAGCATGATCAGCCCGGTTGCAACACCTGCACCGACGAGTGCTCCAAGCGCGCCCACCAGCGCACCAAGCGCGCCCACCAGCGCACCAAGTGCGCCCACCAGTGCTCCCTTCGCACCGACAATGGCCCCTGTCTTTCCAACGATTGCTCCGCCGACCATCGCACCAGTTTGAGCGCGATTCGTATTGCAGTCTGATTGCTCAATTGGCGGGATCAAGGGATTTGGTCATCTGCTTTTGCGGCCAGGCGATGGGCTTGACGTAGACAGCCGCCCAACCGCATTCGTCTGCTTGGGCTGACAGGTGGAGTGCGACTTGTCGGACGTTGATCCCGATAACGGCATGCGCGATGTCAAGGGGCAGCCGGGGCGGGCTGCACATGTTCGGCAATTCGCTGTCAAGGACGAACTCCTCCTCATCCTGACCGACGACAGGCCTCGCCTTTCGTCCGACGAACCGCGCCAAAAGGCTCTTGCGGTCAGCCAGACGGGTCGAGCGATCTGGGAACTGTGCAACGGCATCAACGCGCCCGATGACATCGCGCGGAGCCTTGCGTCTCACTACGACATCGATTTTCCGGTCCTTCGCCATCACGTATACGAGGCATTGACCGACCTTTCGCGGTTGGGTTTCATCGAAGGGCTGGTCGAACACGAACGCGCGACAATCCCCACTGTCTTTGCCATCGGTATCGAGGACAGCCCGTATTTTCGATGGCAGACAGCGATCCTTCTTGAGTCCCTCCAAGGGAAGCTGCCGGCGGGCTGGCAGGCGCATGTGGTCGTCTGCAACGACGGCGCCGAGATTTCGGCCCCGCTGCGGAATATCCTCACGGCATACAAGGCGAAATACACCGTCGCCACGAACCACGGGCACAATCACAGGATCGATATCGGCCTGAACGGCGGCCGCTTTTATCCGGCGATGAACAAGGCTGAAGCGCTGGCCGTGGCGGCGCAGTCCGTCCGTCCTTCGGACATGATCTTCCTTCTCGACAGCGACATGTTCCTTTATGGCGATCTTCCGCTGGACATCTTTCCCGGTGGCTGCGCCTTGCCAAGAAACTGGCATGTCGAGCACCAGCCGTTCCTTGCATCCGTCGGCCAAAACGGCGGCAAGGGCATCGATCTGAACAAACTTCTCGAAGCCATCGGCTGCGAAAGCCCGTTCCACGCAGGCGGGGTCAATGTCTTTGTGACCGGGACGGTTGCGCGTGACCCGAAGTTCATCGCCGACTGCTTTCGCTTTGCCCATGCCTTGTACCTGCTCGGGCAGGCAGCGGGCGCCGAATTGACGTGGATTGCGGAAATGCCGTGCTTTGCTCTCGCCATGACGGCAAATGGCGTGTCTTTCGATCTCCTCGTCGACAAGCAGTTCCTTGTGTCTGATTGCGACGAGGCCGAGATTCCGGACGGGACGTTCTACCATTACTACAGCGATCCGAAGGATTTCGGCCGCGCGGCCTTCAAGGGTTCCACCTGGTGCAAGCAGGCCTATGCGGACCGGGATTTCCTGAGCACGGATTTCGACCATTTTGCCAGGGATGCAACGACCGCGCATGAACGGTATTTTTTCGAACTGGCCAACCGCGCCCGGAGACGCCTGAATGCATGAGACCCCGCAACATATCGTCGATGCCCAAGAGGCGAACCGCGCAAAGGTCGCCTCGCTCGGTGTCGGCTTCAAGAAAGTCAGGCTCGATCCGGCGCTTCACGATCTGCTTTTGAACAAGCTGCGGGCCAACCTTCACAAGTTCAAATCGGAGCCCGGCCACGGTTTCATCTTTTCAGAGAACCCCAACGCCTTTCCCTCGCTGATCTACACGGACAAGGAGCTGAATGACCGACTGCTGCGCGACCTGCATGGCGTACACGAGGAGTGGAGCGGGCGGACGCTCAAGCCTGCGGCCTGCTATGGCGTGCGTGTCTACCAGCCGCGCAGCTATCTTTACGTCCACCTCGATCATGCGAACACGCATGTCGTCAGTTCAACGATTTGCGTCGACAGCAGGACCAACAAGCCCTGGCCATTGCTGATCGAAGACGATGCGGGAGAACTGCAGGAGGTCTTCATCGAGCCCGGCGAAATGGTGTTCTTCGAGGGCGCCCGACTTCGGCACGGTCGGCCCTATCCGCTGGATGGCGACTACTATGCCAACATCTTCGTGCACTACACGCCGGTGGACTGGTCACTTGATGCGTAATCCGGTCGCGCGCGCCCCGCTTGCAAGATTGCCGGCCAGATGAGGTCTCTCATCCACACCATCTACAGGGAAGGCGGCGCCGGTCTGAGCAACCTCGTGATGTCGCTCGAACTCGGCGTTGTGCTTGCCGGGCTGACCGGTCGCCTGCTTGTGCTGAAGGGCAATGTGACCCCGGCTGCCAATATCGTCCACTATGGCGGTCTTGTCAGCAATGCCTATCGCAGCCGTGTCACGGACCTGATCGAGCCGGGACTTCCGTGGACGAATATCGAGAATTTCAATCTTGCCGGTCACGTGCCGCAGGTGATTTCGGACAATCCGGCGTTTGAAAGCGTCTGCTATTTCCCCGCGCATCTCGACATCGACAGCGAAGACTTCCGGGCGTTCAAGGGCAGGAGGCCCAACGCCTTCACGATCAATCCATCCCTCGATCATGTCCCCGCGCTCGCCTATCACGGAGGACCAGACGGCAACACCTTGGGTTTCTGGTCGAGTTTCTTCTATCTGGATGAGCCTTCACAGGCCCGGGCCCTGGACATTCTCCGCAATATCCGGCCAAGGCCCGAATACGAAGCTTTCGCCAAGCGCGTCGCAGGCGATCTCGGCACATTCAATGCGGCGCATATCCGGCGCGGCGATTTCAAGCTGACCTATGGCGTGACGACCCTCGATCGGACGGGCGCAGATGCGCTGGCGGCACTGGACCAGCAATTTTCGAGGGATGACCGCTTGGTCATTCTGACGGATGATGCTGCCGATCCCTGCTTTGATGACATCAGAAGCGCCTATCGCGATCTCGTGTTCATCGATCACCACATTCTGGCGAACTACCTCCCGGAGTTCATGGACCTGCCGTTCCATGACAGCATCGCCCTCGCCTACCTGTCGCAACTCGTCGCCTCGCATTCCGCCGATTTCATCGGAACGATGACAAGCACATACACTGCCCTCGTGCAGCGCATGCGGGCCAACCGCGGCCACGTCGAAAAGTTCAAGTATCTGTGGAACGAACTGCCGGATGCGGGCGCGGTGGTCGAGCGCGGACGCCACGCCATCAGTGACTGCATTGCACTCGACAAGGGCGTGATGGTGGAGCAACGCTCCGGTCCCTATTCCTGGAACCGTTTTGACGAGCGGCTCAATCCGGCATGGATGCGCGAATGGCCTGAAGGCGTGCTCGACGAAACTGCCATGCTGGAGCGTGCCGCGAAGCGGGTTTATGCCGTAGCCGCACCCGCAGGCCGCTCAAGCTGCGAGCGGATCACCGTGGCTTTCCAGGGCAAGACCGTTGTCGCGAGCAGCAACAGTCCTGATGTGGCAGAGGCTATCCGGAACCTGTTCGCGTTGATGGAAGCGCAATCGGGCGGCGGCTCGCTGGGTGACGTCCGGATCATGCAGGATGGCGCCGTGGCCAGGCTTCTTGTCGACGGCAAGGAAGTGTCGCGGAACGCCGACAGCTTTCGCCTGCTGCGCCACCTCTACAGGGAGGTCGTGCGCAAGTTCATTCTTGCGACCCCGGACCTCGTCTGGACCCATGCGGGTTGCGCTGCCTCGGTTGATGGCGCCATCATTCTTCCCGGATCGTGGGGGCGTGGCAAAAGCACGCTCGTGCAGGCGCTTTACCGGAACGGCTGGCTGTTCCTCTCCGACGACATCGCGCCGGTCGACCCGAAGACCGGCATGGCGATCCCGTTTCCCGGGACACCACAGATCAGGGAACACTCGGAACGGGTTCTCCTGCGCAACGAGATCGGTACGCTTTCGAAAAAAGCCCTCGTACTCGACCAACGCCGGGTCGCGGCAGAAGGCGTGCCGGTTGCAGGCGTGGTGTTCCCGCATTTCACGCCAGGCGCCAAGACCCGGATCGAGGACATTGCGCCTGCGCAGGCCGTCGGCGAACTGCTTGAGAATTGCCTGAGTTTCCAGAACAATACGGATGCAACCATCGCCGCGTTGTGTAGCGTCGTCGAAAACCTTCGGGCTTACCGGCTGGTGTTTTCCGACGCGCATGACGCGGCACAAACAATCATCGGCTTGCAGACTGCAGTATTGGCACTGGCGATGAATGCCTCCAAAGGAAGACGGTGATTTCATGCAGGATATCGAAGTCGATGTGACACTCACAACCGGCAAGAGCTATTCGTCGGTCCTGCCATCGGACTCGCCGCTGCTGCGCGACCTGCATGTCTCGCTTGCCGGCGGCCGTGACCGGGCCAACCGGCAGTCACCGGACATCCTTTTGCAATTGCCGATCGACGGCGGGCATGCCGCGTGTTCGTTCATGTCATCAGACGTTGTCTCGATCGTTACCAGGCCGCCGGTCCTCCTGCAGCCCGAGCAATCGGCGCAGACGCGGCAGCAGCCTGCAATAGGGAACGCAAGAAATGGCGGCAGCCTCCACCTCTCGATCGAGGATTTCCTGACGCCTGAAGAGAATCGCCTGTTGCTGGCCTATGCACTGGAAAACGAGCCGAACTTCACCGGCAGCTCCGTCGTCGTCAAGGAACCGCCGAAGGACGGCGCCACCCCCTACCGCAAATCCAGAGTGCTGTTCTCAATCAAGGATTCTCCATGGGCCGGAGTGTTTTCCAGCCGTCTGCGCATGCACCTGCCGCATATCCTCGCAACACTCGGTCAGCCCGAACGCACCTTTGCAAGCACTGAAATACAGTTGACGGCAAGCAATGACGGCGACTTTTTCAAGCGGCACGCAGACGTCGACCATTCGGAAAAATCCGTCGCCAGCCGCTTTCTTACTTTCGTCTACTATTTCCACCGGACGCCAAAGCCATACACGGGAGGCGACATCCTGTTCTACGAGACGCAGGACGAAGCCTTGAGCCCGGTCACAGCTGTCGCGCCGGAAAACAACATGCTGATCGCTTTCCTGAGCGAGCGTCTGCACGAGGTGGACCTGGTGCAGTGCCCGACACAGGCGTTCGAGGACAGCCGCTTCACGGTCAACGGATGGCTTCGCGTCGGCCCGTGATGGATAACCCTGCGCAACCCGGCACCATCTTCGTATCGATCGCTTCCTACACCGATCCTGAACTGCCACGGACGCTCGACAGCTGCCTTGCAAATGCGCGCCATCCGGAAAACCTCCGGTTCGGCATCTGCTGGCAATACGACCGGGACGCACCGATAGACCTGTCCCGTTTCACGGCGGAAAGCCGCTTCCGTTTCTGCCAATACCCGATTCAGGAAAGCAGAGGCGGATCATGGGCGCGACACCAGTCCCAACAGCTCTACGATGGGGAGACCTTCGTTCTTCAGGTGGATTCCCACATGGTGTTTGCGCCGGGCTGGGATGCTACGCTGATGCGCATGATGGACAGGCTTCCCTCCGGCAAGCCATTGATCAGCATGATCGCGCCGCTGTTCCGGGTGCATGACGACGGGTGGATAGAAAGACGGACCGACCTTGGCATCCGCGCCAGCCGTCTCGCCGATTGGCGAAAGGAGGACGGATGGGCGCCTTGGTTCGATTGGGGCGTCGTTGCCAGCGGGCGTCAACGTCGCACCCGGTTCTTGTCCGGCTGCTTCGTCTTCGCAGCAGGTGCATGGTGTGACGAGGTGCGGCAGGACCCGGACCACTACTACTGGGGTGAAGAGTTCGCCCTCACCCTGCGCTCTTACACATGGGGGTATGACATCTTTCTGCCGGACAGCATCGTGGCCTGGCACATGGAACACCTGAAGGCGCCGCCGCGGCGCCATTGGGAGCACGGCCCCGAAACTGTTGCCGAACGCAACCGGGTCGCGCTGGAGCGGCTGAGAAAACTGGCCTACAGCACCGATCCCGCAGATCATGCCTCGCTTGGCCGCTTTGGCCTCGGCTCAAGGCGAAGCCTTGCTGACTATGAGCGTTTCGCCGGCATGGATCTCGAGAACAAGCGCGCGCACCCGGATGCTTTTGCCGGCAACAGCCCGGATCCGGTGACGATCCGCACTATCGAAGATTGGGCGGATTGCATATCGTTTGCCGACATCGGCAAGATGGAAACTGCGTGATTTCACGCATGCCAGGCAAGGGCGGGCACAGGGATGTTTTATACGGTTTTCAGCACCAACGACAATCCTTACATGCAGTGGCAGTCGGAGTTGCTCGAGTATTCCTGGAAGCGGGTCGGCCAAGAGGGCGTGCTTGTCCGCCTCGTTGCCACCGAGCGGCCGGACGCATTGCCGACCCACAGACATGCGCGCTGCATCGCGACGCGGCCTTGGGACAACCACCCGGAATCAGGCGACGCCTATCCGGTCTACAACAAGCCGGCTTCGCTTCTGGAGTGGGTATTCCGCCATCGCCCGGAAGGTACCGTTCTGTTGCTCGATCCGGACTGCGTGTTCCGCAAGCCTGTGACCCGCAAGGTTGTTCCAGGGGCACCAGCCTCACAATCCTGGATCGATTTGCCGGGATTGACGCCAAGTCGGGACAATCCCTTCGGGTTGCCACCGATGTTCGGTTTCCTGAACGACCACTGCGCCAAGATCGACATGCGGATCGAGCCGGTAATGATCCCTACGCTGATCCACACCCGCGACTTGCGGCGGATCTGCGCGCGATGGCTGCAACTATGCGGCGTTGTACGCGACCATGCACGCGACGACATGGGCAACCAGATCTGGGAATCCGACATGTATGCCTATGTGGCGGCCTGCGCGGAGTATGACCTGCAACACGAACCGATCTCGCTCGGCATTTGCACAAACTGGGATCCGAAGGACGCGCCTGATGCGCCGATCATCCACTATTGCCAGAAGATCTTGGCAAGGGATGGTCACACGCTTTTCGACAAGCATCGCTACGAGCCGTGGACGCGGGTCGATACGACATCGCAAACCCTGCAGCCCTACGGCGCGGAACTGATCGAGATCATCGAGAGCCATATCGACGATCGCAGTGGCATCAAGCCTCGGCCAAAGAAGAGTGATCGTGTCCGACGCGGTGACGGAGTCATGGAAGGGCGCCTGCTCGACGAAATGCTGCTCGAACGGCCCGCCGACGGGGCAAGTCTCTGGATCAACAGTTCGACGGTTGAAATCTGGGACCTGTGCGATGGAACCCGAACCGTGGGAGATGTCGCCAAGCACCTGCGTGACGTTTACGAGATCGAAGGCGATGCGCTTGACGCCGATGTCCTGCAAATCGTCTCGCAGTTGAGCGACATCGGCTTTCTCCGGTTCAACTGACGCCGAATGTGCGCCTGATCATTTCATATTGATCTGCATCAGGCGCCTGTAGAGGTGCCGCTGGGGGCGGAAGCGGAAGCGGAGGTTATCCTTTGCCGACAGAACCATTGACGGCGTGATCAGATTGCGCTCCAGGCGGCTCCAGGGAACCGGGCCGAGACGGGACAGCAGATCGCGGCAATCGGCGCATTCGTACAGCTCGGACGCAAGCCGCAACATGGTGGCCACTGGCAGGAGCGCACCGGTCCTACCGGTGCGTTGGCGCAGTTCGACCGGGTCCACGCCGGTTCGTGCAATCATCATGCCATCGACGACATATTGCAGGCGTCCGAACAAATGCGACGTCGCGCCGTGCAGCCCGGCAAGGATCAGCCGCGCCGCCGGCGTGACCCCACCGTTTTCATGACCGGCATAAAGATCATAGGTCAGGGTTTGAACCGAACGAAGGTCGGGCGCGTGGACCATGTCTGTGTGCACATCGACAACCGTTATCCCGCCAAAGGCATCGGGTCTGGTCCACTGACGTTCCGGGCGTTCAATGTGGCGACCGGAGGGTTGTGCCATTTGATAGCCGTAACCGGAAAGAATGGCTGCAAGCGCCGGTTCAGCGTCCGGCCGGACCAGCAGATCGACATCCGAAAACGTCCGCGCTGCGAGACCGCCATAGGCATTTTCCGCAAAGTCGGCGCCCTTGACGAGAACGACCGGCAAGCCGGCCGCTTGTGTTTTGGCGAGGATCTCCCGCGCGCAATGGGCCAGCAGCATGGCGCGGCCGACATCTATCTGGCGCAACTGTTTCACCTCGGCAAGGCGCCGTTTTGCCGTTTCTTCCACCCACCGGGCTTCACCAGCCAGAAGTGCGACAGGGTCGGTCTGCAACAGCGCCGTCAGGTTTCCTGTAACCGCCGGGCGCACATTGTGGCGGAGCGCTGCTTCCAGAAGCGCCGACAGCGAGGGTTCCCCGGCAGAGGGAAATGGTGCGCAATGTCCGCCGTTTGCGTTGAGGCCGCGCGGGTCGGAGAGCCGGGTCAGCCAATTGAAAATCTGTCTGTTCATGCCCGGCCCCTACACTCCAACCCGCGTGGGCACCAGACCATCCCTGATGGCGTTGAAAGAGCAACCAAGGCGATCCGGCTGAAGATGCCCTTGCCGCCCAAAAGAAACCCCTGCTTCCGGTTGAACGATATCAGCGCTCCAGCAACATGCTGGGCAGGCCTGTTTCGATGTCAGCCCTGTTCCTGTTGGCGTAGTACCATTCGATTGTCCGGGCGAGACCGTCTGCAAATGCGACCTTCGGCGTCCACCCGCTGCTCGCGGCAAGTTTGGAATTGTCGGCGATCCGATAGTAGGGGCCTGTCGGCATGTGCGGCTGTGTGACGATTTCTGCGCTATGGCCGGTCATTTCCAGGACCATCCGTGCGGCGTCAATCACGCGAGTTCCTTCCATCGTCCCGATATTGTAGGCCTGCCCGTCCCCGGCCAACGCGGCGGCTGCCAATGTGCCTTCGACGATGTCTGACACATGGGTCCAATTGCGGAGCTGTTCGCCGGTTCCCCAGACATGGAACGGGGCCTGTCCGATGAAGGCGCGGGCAATCATTGCCATGACGGCATGGCTCTCGGTTGCGCGCGGCCCATAGGCTGTAAAGTACCGGCAGCTCACGGCCCTGAAGCCGTATTCCTTGGCGTAAGCGGCCAACACTTTTTCACCGGTGAGCTTTGCCCAGCCGTACATGCCGTCAGCGTCGTACATAGGCCCGACATCGCTTTCCTTGAGCCGGATCACCGTGTCGGGATCGGCCTGCAGGTTCTGGGGATAGACGCAACCTGATGAGGCATAGACAACCCGCTGGACACCACTGTCTGCACAGGCTTTGAAAACCAGGCCATCGAGTGTCAGGTTGGTCGCGCAATTGGCTTCATGCGTTTCGATGTAGCCGCGTCCGCCATGGTCTGCGGCCAGATGGAACACGCATTGGTGGCCCGGCACGACGCTTTCGACCTCTTGCTGACGCCGCAAGTCTGCATGGATGAAGCGTATCCGGTCGCCATCCAGATGCTGGCGCAGATGCTCCAGACGCCCGCTGCTGAGATTGTCGGCAACGCTCACTTTTGCGCCGCGGGCGACCAGGGCGTCCACCAGATGCGAGCCGATGAATGATGCCCCGCCGGTGACCAGGACCGAAACGTTTTTCCAGTCCATCGCGGTTCAGCCCCTTTTTCTGCCCCGCAGGGGAGCGACATGAATTGGATCGCAGTTTCATTTCGTGGGGTCAAGTGCGGCCGGCGGGCGCTTTCAGGTTGAAAGTGACGCGCGTCGCCACATCGCATTTCGGGTATCGCCCTAACCGGTGACTTGGCGCACCCGACAGGATTCGAACCTGTGACCTCTGCCTTCGGAGGGCAGCGCTCTATCCAGCTGAGCTACGGGTGCTTCGCACGGCCAAAGCCATAGCAAAGGCAAACGGCGTCGGCAATCATCAACGCCAATCATCGATGCCAATCGGCCGCGCCGGACGTGACAGAACTGCCGGTGGCTGGCACTGTGCGCCAGGCAGTCGTGATGTCAACGACAGCAGAAATTCCCAAGGCAGTAAACATGCCAAAAACCCGACGGTGCCAAGCGCCGCGCGAAGTCGACCAAAGCATGGCTTTGTCAACCATATTCGAACGGTGCGTCATTTAACCCCCGATTTGCAGTGAACAGCCGGACGCCTATCTTCGGCATCAAAGGAAAGGATTTCCCATGCTCGATGCCATCAACGGCCTTCACCACGTCACGTCCATGGCCAAGGACGCGCGCACAAACAATGCCTTCTTCACCAAGGTGCTCGGTCTTCGCCGGGTCAAGAAGACGGTCAATTTCGACGCGCCTGACGTCTATCACCTCTACTATGGCGATGAGGCCGGAACGCCCGGCACCGTCATGACCTATTTCCCGTTCCCCAACATTGCCGCGGGCCGTCCCGGAACCGGCGAAGTCGGCACCACGCTGTTTGCCGTGCCGGCCGGTTCGCTTTCCTGGTGGCAGGAGCATCTGGCGCGCCACGGCGTTGCCGGGCTGAAGCGGAGCACGGAGTTCGGCGAACAACGCCTGCACTTTGCCGGGCCCGATGGTGACATGTTTGCGTTGGTTGAAACCGGTGAGGATGCGCGCGCGCCGTGGACCGGAGCGGGTATCGATGTGGATCACGCGATCCGCGGTTTCCATGGCGCGACCATGCGCCTTGCCGATACCGGCGCGATGAGCGAACTCCTGTCGTTCATGAACTATAAGACAGTGGCAACCGCCGATGGCGTGATCCGGATGCAGGTGGTTGGCGGCGGAAATGGCGCCGGCATCATCGAACTGGAAGCCATGCCGATCATCGCGCCAGCCCGGCTCGGGGCAGGTTCGGTGCACCACATCGCGTTCTCGGTCGACAACCGCGACAAGCAGCTCGCGGTGCGCAAGGCACTGATGGACACCGGCCACCAGGTCACGCCGGTGATCGACCGGGACTATTTCTGGGCGATCTATTTCCGCACACCGGGAGGGGTGCTGTTTGAAGTGGCCACCAACGAACCGGGATTTGACCGCGACGAGGACACCGCCCATCTTGGCGAAGCGCTGAAACTGCCGGCGCAACACGCGCATCTGCGGCCCTTTCTCGAGCAGCACCTGTCACCGCTGGAGTGAACCTGAGATGGAAGACGCCTACCATCATGCAGTGCGCGAGGGCGCAGGTCATCAGCGAGGCGAGCCGGTGCTGTTTGCCTTCCATGGCACCGGCGGCAACGAGATGCAGTTTCTCGATCTTGCCGCAGCGAGCTTTCCCGAGGCGCGCGTCATCGCTCCGCGCGGCGACGTCTCGGAGGCTGGTGCGCTGCGCTTCTTCCGCCGGACCGGTGAAGGCCGCTACGACTTTGCCGACCTCTGGGCCCGCACGCAAACCATGGCGGGTTTCGTTGAGGCTCACCGCGATGGCGCAAGTGTTTCGGCCGGGCTCGGCTACTCAAACGGCGCCAACATCATGGCGGCGGTGATCGACCGGAACCCCGGCGCCTTTACCCATGCGGTGCTGATGCATCCGCTCATCACTTGGGACATGGGCGATGGCGAAAGCCTTGCCGGCCTTACCGTGCTGATCACGGCGGGTGCGCGCGACCCGATCTGCCCGCCGGACATGACCGGCAAACTGGCCGAAATGCTGGAAGCACGTGGTGCCAAGGTGAAGGTCTGGTGGCACAAGGGCGGCCATGAGATCCCCGCCGAGGAGGCGCAAGCGGTGACCGCGTTTCTGGCTGACCTGCGCGCCCTGCAACAGGACCCGCAGGCGCTTGCCATCGACCGGGAAGACGACGGGCGCAAGGGAAGGTTTCTCATCCGCGCCGCCGGTGGGCAGGTGGCGGAAATGACCTATGGCTGGACCCAGCCCGGCGTGATGATTGTCGATCACACCGAGGTGCCGGAGGTGTTTCGCGGCAAGGGCGTGGGCGTTCGTCTGTTCGACGCCTTGCTGGCCGCAGCACGCGCCGATGGCTTCAAGGTGATCCCGCTCTGCCCGTTTGCCGCCGCGCAATTTGCACGCCGGCCGGAGGCAGCGGACGTGCTGGACACGTCGGTCCCGGTGCGCGCCGGCTGAGGGCCCAGGGATCAGGCGTCCGCTGTGGTCGCCTTTTCCTTGCCGGCAAACGAGATCACCGGCTCCATCGCCGAAAGGATGTCATCCGACAGATGGCATTTGACATTGTGGCCGTCGCCAAGGTTGCGGATGGGCGGCACCTCGCGTTCACAGAGGTTGTCCGGCACCTCACTCTTGTAGCGGCAGCGGGTCTGGAACGGGCAACCGGATGGCGGATTCAGCGCTGAAGGGATGTCACCGTCGAGCACGATATGTTTCTTCTTGACCGAGGTGTCGGCGATCGGGATCGCCGACAGCAACGCCTCGGTATAGGGATGATAGGGCGGCGCGAAGATCTGGTCGGTCGTGCCCTGCTCGACGATGTGGCCGAGATACATGACAACCACACGGTCGGCGATGTAGCGCACCACCGAAAGATCATGGCTGATGAACAGCATGGTCGTGCGGTTTTCGCGCTGGATGTCCATCAGGAGTTCGGTGACGGCTGCCTGCACCGAAACGTCGAGCGCCGAGACAGGCTCGTCGGCAACCACGACCTTCGGCCCGCCGGCAAAGGCGCGCGCGACGCCGATGCGCTGCTTCTGCCCACCGGACAGTTGGCGCGGCATGCGCCGCTCGAAGGCACGCGGCAGCTTGACCAGATCGAGCAGCTTCAGCATCCGCTCTCGCCGTTCCGTGTCAGACTTGCCGATGCCGAACTTCTCCAAAGTGCGGATGATCTGGCTGCCGACCGAATGGCTGGGGTTCAGCGTATCGAACGGGTTCTGGAACACCATCTGTATCTCGGAGACGAGTTTCGGACCGCGGCTTTCCACCGAGATCGACTGGATCTCCTTGTCACCGAGCAGGATCCGGCCGGATGTCGCGGTTTCAAGACCGAGCAGAACCTTGGCGAGGGTCGATTTTCCGCAACCGGATTCGCCGACAATGGCAACGGTTTCGGCTTCGCGCGCCACAAAGCTGATCGCCTCGTTGGCCTTGACCGTGCGGGTTTCGCCGCCGCCGAACATCTTGTTGGCGGCAACGTCATAGTATTTCTGCAGGTTCTCGATGCGCAGCACCGGTTCGCCCGGCTCCACTGCATCGTTCGTGCGGATGCCCTCGGGCTCAGCTAGCCAGTCGATCTCGTCGAAGCGCACGCAGCGGCTGTTGTGGCCATCATCGCCCGAGACCGGAAGCATCGGTATTTCGCCGGTATCGCAGCGGCCTGCAACGAAATGGTCGCAGCGCGGACCGAAATTGCAGCCGACGGGTCGCTCATACGGCAAAGGCAGTTGGCCGGGAATGGCGATCAGCGGACGGGCATGCTTGTTGGCGCCCGGCAGCGGGATCGATCGGAAAAGTCCCTGCGTATAGGGGTGGCGCATCCGGTCAAACACGTCGGTGACGCGGCCGGTTTCCACCGCTTCGCCTGAATACATCACGGAAATGCGGTCGCAGGTTTCAAGGATGAGACCGAGATTGTGCGAGATGAACAGCATCGACATGCCGAAGCGCTTGCCGAGATCCTTCACCAGATCGACAATGCCGGCTTCAACCGTCACATCGAGGGCGGTGGTGGGCTCATCGAGCAGCAGCAATTCCGGGTTTGACAAAAGCGCCATGGCGATGACGACGCGTTGCTGCTGACCGCCGGAAATCTGGTGCGGAAAGGCGCCCATGACGCGCGCCGGGTCGGGCAGGCGAACCGCGTCCAGCATGGAAAGGGCGCGCTTGCGGGCTTCCTCGCGTGTCACCTTTTCATGGATGATCGGCACTTCCATCAGCTGGTCGCCGATCTTCATGGCCGGATTGAGCGAAGCCATCGGCTCCTGGTAGATCATGGCGATCTTGGCACCGCGCAAATCGCGCAGTTCCGCGTCGCTCATCTCGCCCATGTCTCGGCCCTTGAATTTGATCTTGCCGGACTTGATTTGGCCGCGATTGCCCATGTCGCGCATGATGCCAAGCGCCACGGTCGACTTGCCGCAACCGCTTTCGCCGACAATGCCGAGCGCTTCGCCCGGCATCACCTTGCACGAATAGTCCATCACTGCCGGAATTTCGCCCGCACGGGTGTGGAACGAGATGTGCAGGTTCTCGATTTCGAGGATCGGCGTCACCTCCGTCGCGGCATTTGCGGCGGCGGCCGTTGTCATCTCGTGCGCTGTGGCTGCCATGGCATTGTGTCTCCCGTCAGTCTTTCAGCGATTCTTCACGAAGGGCGTCGGCCAGAAGGTTGAGGCCAAGCACCAGCGACATCAGTGCAAAGGCTGGCACGACGCCCTGCCACGGGAACAGCCGCAGCTGTGCAACCTTTGACCCATCCTTGATCGCGGTACCCCAGTCAGGACTTTCCGGCCCCATGCCAAGACCGAAGAACCCAAGCGTGCCGAGCAGGATCGTGGTGTAGCCGATACGCAAGCACACATCGACGATCAGCGGGCCGCGCGCATTGGGCAGGATTTCCCAGATCATGATGTACCACGGGTTTTCGCCGCGGGTCTGGGCGGCGGCCACGTAGTCGCGGGTCATGATGTCGAAGACCAGCCCGCGCACGATGCGGAAGACGCCTGGCGACGAGGCAAAGACCACGGCCACGAAGATGTTCAACTCGTTCGGTTCGATCCGGATGATGCCGAGCGGATCGGCGTTGAACACCAGCCCTGAATAGATCCAGAAACCGATCAGCAATGTCAGGCCAACAAACAACCACATCCGCGCCGGCCTTGCGCCGTAACGGGTGATCCACATCACGCAGAAGAAGATGATCGGAATGATGAACAGCACCCCGGCCATCGTGTAGGGAATGGGGGTTTCCATGATGCCCGGCGTCACCAGCAGGTAGAACAGCAGGATCACCGGGAATGCCAGCACAAGATTGGCAAGGAACGACAGGAATGCATCGATCCGGCCGCCGAAATAGCCGGCGGGAAGTCCGAGCGCCGCACCGACAAGCAGAGCAATCAAAGTTGCCGCCGGCGCGATCGTCAAAACGATACGTGCGCCGTAGACTACCCGGCTGAAGACATCACGCGCCAACTGGTCGCCGCCGAACAGGAACACGGTGCCACTTTCCGGATCGACCGACCCCGGAAGTGCGTTCTTCAGGATGGCGATCGGCACGCGGGCATCGAGCGGGGCGACGATGTCGGCAAAGATCGCCGTGAATACCCAGAATGCGCAGAGCAGCACGCCGGCGGTTCCGAGCGAGGAATCAAACAACTGGCCGAACAGGCCAAGCTTGCGCTTGTAGAACCAGACGAAGACAAGCATGGCGCCGATGGCGAGCCAGACCGGCCACAGGCGACCGATGACGCCGACAATGATCTCAAATGTGCTGACAGTTTCGATCATCGCCGGTCACCCGACCCGGATGCGGGGATTGAGGTAGGCATAACCGATGTCCGAAATCAGCTGGGTCGCCAGCACGATGATCACCGAGATCAGGCCGCAGGCGAGCACGAGATCGATGTCGTTGTTTGCCGCCGCCTGCACGAGAAGGAAGCCGAAGCCCTTGTAGTTGAACATGGTTTCGACCACGACCACGCCGGTCAAAAGCCAGGGAAACTGCAGCATGATGACGGTGAACGGCGCGATCAATGCGTTGCGCAACGCATGCTTGATCACAACCTGGCGGAACGTCAGTCCCTTCAGGCGGGCGGTGCGGATATATTGCTGCGTCATCACCTCGGCCATGGAGGCTCTCGTCATGCGGGCAATGTAGCCGATGCCGTAAATCGCCAGCGTCATCACCGGCAGGGTGAAATTGTAGAACGAGATGCCGCGGGTGAGCGCGGTGGCGGCGGAACCGTTCAAAATGCCGAGCCATGAGGCAAAGACGGCCGTGAAGATGACGCCGGACACGTATTCCGGCGTGGCGGTCGATGCGATTGCGGCAACCGACAGCGACCGGTCGGTGCGCGAACCTTCGCGCATGCCTGCGAGTACACCCATCAGCAGCGCGACGGGGATCATCACGATCAGCACCCAGAACATCAGGATACCGGTTGCGGCCAGCGCCTCTGGCAGTTTCTGGTTCACGGTCGTGCGGAACGCGGTCGAGCAGCCGAAATCACCCTGCAGCACGCCGGAATAGACCGGCACGGTCTTTTCATCGCAATAGCGGAAGCGCGGCACGACGGCACCCGTCGACGGGTCCAGCACGGGTTGTTTCTGGGCAAGGCCGATCCAGCGGCCATACCGCACAAAAAAGTTGTCGCGATAGCCGTTTCGCTCGAGCCAGCGGTCCAGCTCTTGCTCGGTGGCACGGGTCTCTGTCTGGAAAATGGCGAGTTTCTTGAGGTTCGGCTCAAGATTGACAAAGAAAAATACGACGAGGCTCAGGCAAACCATCGTCAAAAGCATGACGCCGAGGCGTCGCAGCAAGAATTGGAACACGACCGCTCCCTCCCCCTTGTTGATCTTTTAGCGGGCGGTGGGGGAGCGGGGCAGGGCCCCGCTCCGGAAGTCGGCCTTACTTGTCGAGCCAGACCTTCTCGAGATGAACCTCGAAGGTCGGGTGCATGGCAAGGTTCTTCACATAGGTCTGGTGATGGCGATACAGCGAGCGCCAGAACGGCTGGATGAGAACACCATCGTCCTGCAGGATGGCTTCGATGTCCTTCATCAGCTCGCGGCGCTTTTCAACGTCGGCAATTGCCAGCGCTGCGTTTACCTTGGTGTCGAAGTCCGGGTTGGAATAGGCCGACTCGTTCCAGGCTTCGCCGGTGCGGTATGCAATGGCGAGGATCTGGATACCGAGCGGACGCATGTTCCATTCGGTGGTCGAGAACGGATACTTGGTCCAGTCATTCCAGAACGACGATGACGGGATGACGGTACGCTTCACGTTGATGCCGGCTTCGCGGATCATCGCTGCGGCCGCATCCGCCGGGTTCTTCACGTATTCGGCTTCGTACGAGATCAGCTCGATCTCGGTGTCGCCGAGGCCGGCTTCCGCTGCCAAAGCCTTTGCCTTTTCCAGGTCACGGCCGATCTTCGGCAACTCGTAATATTCCGGATGGATCGGGCACACATGGTGGTTTTCACCGACAGTTCCGGCATTGTTGTAGCCGAGCTGCAGCACGGTCGCGTTGTCGACCGACAGCTGGATCGCGTTGCGGACCAGCTTGTTGTCGTAGGGCTTGTTGGCGACGTTCATGCGCATGCAGATCGTGGCCGCAGTGACGATTTCCTGCTTGACCATGCCCATGGTGTCGAGAAGATCGACGGCTTCACCGACGGTCTGGTAGTTCGCGTCGATTTCTTCCGATTCCAGCGCCGAGACCGTGGCGTTGATTTCCGGGCCGTAGTCGATGAACTCGATACCGTCGAGGAACGGCTCGCCGCCCCACCAGGTGAAGTTTTCGCGGCGCTTGAGCGTCGCCTTCACGCCCACTTCGTAGGCCGTTATTTCATACGGGCCGGTGCCCGGCATGGTGATGGTGTCCGGATTTTCGTCGAACGAGGGATGGATCACCAGTGCCGGATAGTCGGCAAAGCCCGGAATGATCGTGATGTCCGACTGGCTGGTCGCCAGCTTGACGGTCATGTCATCGACCTTGGTGATCGCGCCGTCGCGCGCCTTGCCGGTTGCTTCGTCGATTAGGGTCGCCAGGCGCCCTGCCATCGAGTTGCCTTCCACGGCCTTGTCGCACCAGCGGGTCAGGTTGTAGATGATGTGATCGGCGTTGAGATCGTCACCGTTCGACCATTTGACGCCCGGGCGTACTTTCAAAAGATACTCGGTCGCGTCGTCGTTGACTTCCCAGCTTTCGATGAGATGGCCTTCGAAGGTGAATTCCTGCGTGTAACGGACCAAGTAGTCGTTGCACTGGCGGGTGACGTTGGCCATTTCCGACCAGTCGTAGTTGCGCGGGTCCTTCTGCTCCTTGATGATCATCTGGAAGCGCAGAACGCCGCCCTTCTTGCCCTCGTGGGCTGCGGCGCGGGCCGGAGCCGGCATGCCGATCATCGCGTAGGCAGCCGCCGTGGTCGCCCCGAAGGCACTCGCTATTGCCAGAAATTCGCGGCGATCCATCGTGCCGGCACGCGCCTCGCGCGCCATTGCCTCGATTTGAGCGGGCATCGGGTCACCATTGCGTTTGAAAAATGCCATTCTTCTCTCCCAGATTGTGCAGCTTTCGATAAATCCAGCTTTGAACACTGAAGCCCGTTTGTCAAAGGCCGTTAGTAAATTGGTTGCACTCCGGTTCTCGACCCTTCAGCCGCTGCCCCGTCGTCGCGGGCCACAACACTCGCTTAACGCCACGGTCCGATTTTTGCCGATGTTGCCGGTTGAGCAGTGGCTCCGGGAGATCAAAAGCGTATAGGACCTGCAACCGGGAATCATCTGCGACAGGCCATCGGAACCAACCATGAGCGACCAGACAATCGTGCAAGCCGCCCTTCTCGGCGTTCTTGAGGGACTGACCGAATTCATTCCGGTTTCTTCCACCGGACATCTTCTTCTTGCGGGCCACTTTCTCGGGTTCGAGAGCACCGCCAAGACGTTCGAGGTGCTGATCCAGTTGGGCGCGATTCTCGCGATCCTGACGGTCTATTCGGCGCGGCTCTGGCAGATCGCGACGCGGCTGCCGCATGACCGGTCCACGCAGCATTTCGTGCTTGGGATCCTGATTGCGTTTCTTCCGGCTGCCGTCATTGGCGCGCTGGCGCACGGGTTCATCAAGACGGTGCTGTTCGAAACACCCCTTTTGATCTGCATTGTCCTGATTGTCGGCGGGTTCATCCTGCTCTGGATCGACCGGCTGCCGCTGACGCCGCGCCACACCGACATCACTGCCTATCCGCTGAGCCTTTGCTTCAAGATCGGCTTGTGCCAATGCCTTGCCATGGTGCCGGGCACGTCGCGGTCCGGTGCAACCATTGCCGGCGCCCTGCTGATGGGAACCGACAAACGGTCAGCCGCCGAATTTTCATTCTTTCTGGCAATGCCGACCATGGCGGGCGCCTTTGCCCTCGATCTCTACAAGAACCGTGATGTGCTGACGATGGACGATGCGGCGATCATCGGTGCGGGCTTCATCACCGCGTTCATCGCAGCGGTCATCGTTGTGCGCTACCTGCTCGACTTTGTGTCCAAGCACGGTTTTGCGCCATTTGCGTGGTGGCGCATTGCAGTTGGTACGGCAGGCCTGATCGGGCTCTGGCTGGTCGGCTGACGGGCGATCTCCGCTCGTCAGGATGCCTTGCGGTCGCGTTCAGCCGGATTGCGGAACTGGCCGGTTTCGCGGAACCGCCACAAATAGGTCGGCAGGATCGTCTCGACCGTCGATCCGCTGATGCCGATGCCTTCGAGCGTACGACCCTCGGCCTTGGCGGCCTGCGAAACGACATTGTCCGTTTCAAGCAGCTTGACCTGATCGGCGGTGATCAGCGGATTGGGCAACATGCCGAAGACGCGGCCTTGGAGGCGCGCTGCCCACCAGGGGATCGTGATGAAGCCGCGCTTCTGGCCGGTGATCTCCATCAGTTCCTCGAGGCACTTGCGGAAGGTCATGACCTCCGGCCCGCCCAGTTCATAGGTCGTGCCGCCCGCCAGCTTGCCGTCGACTGCCATGGCGATCGCCTCGGCGACATCACCGACATAGACCGGCTGGAATTTCGTGGTGCCGCCACCGATCAACGGGAGCACCGGCGAAAAGCGCGACATCTCGGCGAACTTGTTGAAGAACTGGTCCTCCGGGCCGAAGATGATCGACGGGCGCATGATGATCGCTCGGTCGCCAAGGGTCTGGCGGACGTGGTTTTCAGCGCGGCCCTTGGTCCGGGCATAATCAGAACCGCTGTCGGCGTTGGCACCAATCGCGGAGATGTGGACCAGCGGGATCTGCCGGTCGCGGCAAGCTTCGGCGACAGCACGTGCGCCAAATTCCTGGACTGCATCAAAGCCCTGACGACCGCTTTCAAAAAGGATGCCGACAAGGTTGACCGCAGCGTCCGCTCCTTCGAGCGCACGTTCCACTGATGCGCGGTTGCGCAGGTTTGCCTGTACGGCGGCGATCTGGCCGACATCGCCGAGCGGCTGCAGGTGGAAGGCAAGGTCCGGCCGGCGCACGGCAGCACGCACCCGGTAACCACGCTTTGCCAGCGCTCGCGTCACATGGCGTCCGAGAAAGCCTGACCCGCCGAAAACCGTGACGACCTTGGGAAGGTTTGTGGGGGTCTTGCTCATGGCTCTGGCCGTCTCCGCTCTTTCGAACCGGCGCGCCGATGCCGCCGGCCTGATGGACTGTGATGAGCCACGTCCTAGTCGGTTTGCGCGCCGCACAAAAGGGGTTCGATGGACGCAGGGCGACGGTTTGTCGCCCTGCGCCTTACGTCATCAGAAGATCACGCGGTCGCGATGTCGGGAATGCGAAGCACCTGACCGGGATAGATCTTGTCGGGATGGCTGAGCATCGGCTTGTTGGCTTCGAAGATCAGCTCGTATTTGCCGCCCTTGCCCTTGCCGTAAGCTTTTTCCGCCACGGCCCAGAGCGTGTCGCCCTTTTCAACCGTGTGGAACTTCGGCTCGGCAGGCGGCGTGGCGGCTGCGATCAGCGCGTTCATGTCCATGCCCTTGTCCAGCTTCAAGCCGCTGTCGGGCAGGGCAACCTTCAGTTCGGTGCTTTCGACCTTCGAGATGCCGAGCGTATTGCCAACCGCGATGATGGCCTTCTCGAAAGCTGCCTGATCAGCCACAGCGCCCTTGATGA
Source organism: Roseitalea sp. (assembly GCA_041752455.1). Lineage (GTDB taxonomy): Bacteria > Pseudomonadota > Alphaproteobacteria > Rhizobiales > Rhizobiaceae > JBGSWL01. Next base: position 28,760 of record JBGSWL010000069.1, read on the forward strand.
TGGCGGTGTCACCCTTGACCTCGATCGTCACCGCGTCGGTGCCCAGATCATGGCTATCAAGTTCCGCCTTGAGGATTTCGGCATTCTTGGCGTCATCATCGCCGAAGCCGAGCTTCTTGCCGGCCGATTTGACGAAATCGAAAAAACCCATGGTCGTGTCTCCTCTGGAGTTGTACCGGCGCAACGGCGCCGCCGGGCCCTCTTTGCCATCTTGCCGGGACATGGCCAAGACCGAAACTGTAACGGGCGCAGCATGCGCTAATCCGGGTCCACCTTGCCGCGCATCTTCTTGACGGTTGATCGCCCCGACTTTGCGGTCAGGCGGCGTTCGACCGATCCTTTGGTGGGCCGCGTCTTGCGGCGTGGCGGTGGCGGCGGCTCCAGCGCCTTTGCTACCAAAGCCGCCAAGCGCTCACGCGCATCCAGCCGGTTGCGTTCCTGGGTGCGGTAGCGGTTTGCCTCGATGATGATCTCACCGGCCTTGGTGGCGCGCCGGCCCGCCAGCGCGAGCAGGCGCTGGTATTCGGCTTCGGTGAAAATCCCGGAGGCGGCTGCAGCAAAGCGCAGTTGCACGCCGGTTGCCACCTTGTTGACGTTCTGGCCGCCGGGACCGGAGGCGAGAATGAAAACTTCGGTCAACGTCCAGCCGGGCAGGAACCGTCCGCCATCCAGAACAAGATCAGTTTGCGCCATGGGCCGTGAACCGGGTTGCGTGACCGTCGCGACCGGATTGATCGGGACGTGAAACGGCATGACGAAAAATCCGGCCTTTGCCAAACGAAAAAGGGCGCGGTTGCCCGCGCCCTCCGGTCATTAGAGGATCAAAAGGACGGCCGCCGTCGGTTATTCGGCGGCCTCAAGAAAACCCGGTGCGGCGTCCATGACCTCCGCGTCCACATCGCTGGCAAACTTGCCGAAATTGCTGCGGAACATGCCTGCAAGCTTGGCTGCCTGGCGGTCGTAGGCCACCGGATCAGGCCAGGTGCCACGCGGGTTGAGGATCGCGGTGTCGACGCCCGGCACGGAAACCGGAACCTCGAAGCCGAAATTCGGGTCGATCCGGAAGGTCGTATCATTGAGTGAGCCATCCAGCGCAGCGCGCAGCAAGGCGCGGGTCGCACGGATCGGCATGCGGTGGCCGGTGCCATAGGCGCCGCCGGTCCAGCCGGTGTTAACCAGCCAGCAATTGACACCGTGCTCGGCGATCAGCGCGCGCAGGAGATTGCCGTATTCCGACGGCATGCGCGGCATGAACGGGGCACCAAAGCAGGTCGAGAAGGTGGCTTCCGGCTCGGTCACACCCTTTTCGGTGCCGGCGACTTTGGCGGTATAGCCCGACAGGAAGTGATACATCGCCTGCGCCGGGGTCAGCCGGGCAATCGGCGGCATCACGCCGAATGCATCGGCCGTCAGCATGATGATTGTCTGCGGATGACCGGCACGCCCGGTATCGGAGGCATTTGGAATGAAGTGCAGCGGATAAGCGATGCGGGTGTTTTCAGTCAGCGAACCGTTGTCGAAATCCGGCCGACGCTCGGCGTCCAGAACGACGTTTTCAAAGACGGTGCCGAAGCGTTTGGTCGTCGAGTAAATCTCTGGCTCGGCTTCGGCGGAAAGCCGGATCGCCTTGGCATAGCAACCGCCTTCGAAATTGAAGACGCCGTCTTCGCCCCAGCCGTGTTCGTCATCGCCCAGAAGCGTGCGCTGCGGATCGGCCGAGAGCGTCGTCTTGCCGGTGCCGGACAGTCCGAAAAACACGGCGACATCACCATCGGGCCCGACATTGGCCGAGCAATGCATCGGCATGACGCCCTTGGCCGGCAGCAGGTAGTTCAGCATTGTGAAGACCGACTTCTTGATCTCGCCGGCATAGGTTGTGCCGCCGATCAGGACGATCTTGCGGGTCATGTCGACGGCAATGACCGTTTCCGAACGGCAGCCGTGGCGGGCCGGATCGGCGCGGAACGACGGCAAGTCGATGATCGTCATCTCACCGACAAAAGCGGCAAGGTCTGCCCGGTCCGGGCGGATCAGAAGATTGCGGATGAAAAGGTTGTGCCAGGCCATTTCGCAGATGACGCGGGTCGGCAGCCGGTGGGTCGCATCGGCGCCGCCGACGAGATCCTGAACGTAAAGGTCGCGCCCTTTGGTGTGGGCGATGAAATCGGCATAGAGGCGCTCGAACGCATCGGGCTCCATCGCCTTGTTGCCATCCCACCAGACATGGGCGTCGACGATGCCATCGCGCAGGACGAATTTGTCCTTGGGCGAACGGCCGGTGTGCTCGCCGGTGTACGCGACGAGCGCCCCGTCGGCGCTGACGATCGCTTCGCCGCGGCGCAGCGCATGTTCATAGAGTTCTGCTTCTGTCAGGTTGTAGTAAACGGCGGCAGCACCGGTGATCCCAAGTGAAGCAAGACCCTTTTCGGGATTGAACGTACCGTGTTCCTGCATATCCGCCACCACTTCCATGTTTGTTGCCAGTGTGATTGGGCAAGTTTGAGCTCAAGCGTCACGCGCGGCGCTGCCGGCAACGAAGCATCTGAAAGCGTGAAACAGAATGATGAAACAATCTCAAACGCTTAATCGTTTTAAAAAGTTGAAAATCGTTTCAATCGTTTGAAACAGGCGGTTTATCAACGGCTTGTTAACCACAAGCACGCCGATTTTGTGTCCAGCCATCCGCCCTTCACTGGGGCAGCAGCCGCGTGCGACCCGGCGCTTGTGGGCAGGGCGAGCCCCTGACATGACAAGCAGCGGCGGCTGTGCCACATTTTGCGCCAAGTTTGCGCGTTGTCCCTGTCGGCAGTTGTATGAATGCCGGAAGGGATCAAAGTCGTGCCTGGGGAGTCTTTTAACATGCAGACGATTGCGCTGGTCGATGATGACCGCAATATCCTGACGTCGGTTGCCATTGCGCTCGAGAACGAGGGGTTCCGGGTCGAGACCTACACGGACGGCGCTTCGGCGCTGGATGGTCTTCTGGCCAAGCCGCCAAATCTTGCGATCTTCGATATCAAGATGCCACGCATGGACGGGATGGAGTTGCTGCGGCGGCTGCGCCAGAAATCCGACATGCCGGTGATCTTTCTGACCTCGAAGGATGACGAAATCGACGAATTGTTCGGCCTGAAGATGGGCGCGGACGATTTCATCACCAAGCCGTTCTCCCAGCGTCTCCTGATCGAGCGGGTCCGCGCGATCCTGCGGCGCACGGCCGCGCGCGAAATTGCGATCAAGCCGGGCGAAACCGCCGCTGCCCAGACCCTGGTCCGTGGCCACCTTGCTCTCGACCAGGAGCGCCATACCTGCACGTGGAAAGACCAGCCGGTGACGCTGACCGTCACCGAGTTCCTGATCCTTTTTGCGCTCGCCCAACGCCCTGGCGTCGTCAAGAGCCGTGACGCGCTGATGGATGCGGCTTATGATGATCAGGTCTATGTGGATGACCGGACCATCGACAGCCACATCAAGCGGCTGCGCAAGAAGTTCAAGGTTGCCGATGATGACTTCGACATGATCGAAACGCTGTACGGCGTCGGCTACAGGTTCCGCGAAGCGGCCTGAAGCCGTTTGCGCGAAACCCGGCATCACCGGCGACAGGGAGCAGATGGCCGTCGAGACCGAACATATGGCTGACGACGCGACCGACGGGCCCGCCGCGCGGCGCGCCCGCGCCGTGC
>JBGSWL010000070.1:0-40568 GCA_041752455.1 Roseitalea sp.
CTTGTAATAAAACTCGATGATCGAGCGCGGCAGCACGGTGCCTTCCTCGATGCCGAGGCGTGTGCACAGCGAACCGGCTGCGATGTTGCGAACGACAATCTCCAGCGGAATGATCTCGACTTCGCGGATCAGCTGCTCGCGCATGTTCAACCGCTTGACGAAGTGAGTCGGTATGCCCATCCGGTTCAGCGCTGTGAATATGTGCTCGGAAATCCGGTTGTTGAGCACACCCTTGCCTTCGATGACTTCGTGCTTTTGCGCGTTGAAGGCGGTTGCGTCGTCCTTGAAATGCTGGATCAAAAGGCCTGGTTCGGGTCCTTCGTAGAGGATTTTGGCCTTGCCTTCATAAATGCGACGACGGTTTTTCATGGGGATTGTGCTTTCTCCGGAAATCGGGTGTCGGCAAAGCGACACGGCGTCGGTTTACAGGAGATGCGCCCTCAAAACAAACGGCGTTTTAGCGCTGTCAACCGCTAACACACCGGTTTGGCGCTTCTCTTCGATGGGGCGCAGCAAGACAGCAGTTGATATTTGCCGATGCATTTGGTTTAGACCGCAACAGTTCCCACATGCCTGGCGCCACATGCCGGCAAGCCGGCCCACCAAGGAGACAGCACCGATGAGCATGAATGACCGCGAAGCCGCCATGGAGAACAAATACGCCCACGATCAGGAACTGCAGTTCAAGGCGATGGCCCGCCGCAACAAGCTGCTCGGCCTTTGGGCCGCCGACCTTCTCGGCAAGAGTGGCGACGATGCAAACGACTATGCCAAGCAGGTTGTGATGGCCGACTTTGACGAGCCGGGCGATGAAGACGTGTTCCGCAAGGTTCGCGGCGATTTCGACGCCGCAGGTGTCGCACAGTCCGACCACCAGATCCGCCGCACCATGGACGAACTCATGGCCAAGGCGATCGAGGAAGTCCGCAGCGCCTGACCGACCTAGAGCCGGCCCATCAGCGCCGCAAACGCCATCATGCCTTCCGGCCACGGTCCGTGGCCGGATTTTTCATTGATGTGGCCGGATTCGCCCCCGTCGATGAACTGTGCACCCCAACTGGCTGTGATCTCCTCTGCCTTTTCATAGCTGCCGAACGGGTCGTTGCGACTGGCGACGACAAAGGCCGGAAATGGCAATGGCGAGCGCGGGTAGGGACCAAACGTCATCAGATGGCGCGGCCGTATCGCCGGATTGTCGACTTCCGGCGGCGCAACCAGAAACCCGCCAGCAATCTTTTCACCCAGCGAACGGTCGGCATCGATCGCTTGAACTGCAGCCACCAATCCGAGTGAATGGGCGACCAGAACAACCGGCCGCTCCGCTTCGCGGATCGCAATGCTCACGCTTTCGACCCAGGGGCCACGCTCCGGTTTGGACCACTGCTCCTGAGTGACGCGGCGAGCCGTTGACATGCGCGCCTGCCAGCGGCTTTGCCAGTGGTCGGGTCCGGAATTCCTGTAACCGGGGATGATCAGGATATCGGCGTCGGCTATTTTCATCTCTTCTCCCTTTTTGGAGACTGTGCTCTGGCTGCGTTGCGCAAATCGTTGTCTTCGCAAGCAATCGCTGTCATTGATGCGTTCATTCAGTAATGGATGGAACCTGTGAAACGCTATTTCGCGGTCGCTCTTTCGGCAGCAACAGCCTTCCTCGTAGGGCTCTTTGCTGGACAGTCAGGTTTCATGTCCGGCTACTTTGAGGCGCGCGAGCTACGCGCTGTCCAACGGGAAGCCTATGAAATCACGCTTGCGAACCAGAAATGGGCCACCGAAATCCTGAACGGCGGCTACATCTTGCATATCCGGCACAGCGAACGGGAGCGTTGGCGAGACTCGGCCACGTTCGATGCCTGGGAGGTTCGCAATGGCATAGACGCCTCCACAACCGAATGGGCTGCAGCCACCTGCCTTACAGCACGCGGTGTGCAGGAAGCAAAAATGCTGGGAGAGGTTTTTCGCGCCTCCGGAATGCGGATCGGGGACGTGTATGCGAGCCCTGTATGCAGGGCGCGGCAAACCGCGCAAAATGCATTCGGTAGTGGGTTCAAGGTGCGCGGCGAACTCTTGGCGCTCAGTGCGTTGTGGCCGCAACTCCGGAAAGAGCACTCCGAACATCTTCGGGCCTTTCTCCAAGAAGTGCCGATCCGCGCGGGAACTAACACGATCATGACCGGACACGGCGATACGTTTTCAAGCCGCCAAGTCGATGTCTTTGACGTCAACGAATTGCGGAAAGGACAAGAGCGCTTTGAAACCGGATTTTATGTGATAGAGCGCGACGGCGACCGATTGATCGCACGCCATCGTTTCGCGACGCTCAATGAATTTGCGAACGCCGTATTCCAGCAACTGCCTTATGAGGCTCAGTTGACAGAATAATCCGTCGGGACAACCGCGCTCGCTGCGAGCTTGACAGCAGTGATGGTCTGAAGGGTCTCGCGCTTGGTAGCGTCAGCTTTCACATAGGTTTTTTTCATTTCAAGCCCCTGAAGGATGCAAGTTTGCAGTTCCTTTTGGTGAGATGCCGCGGGCGCCTTGCGATGTCAACCCGTGGGACACCTGCAGTATCATGACTTGGCCACAAGGCAGCGTGAGTGGCAGTGCAGGCTCCACATTTCGGGTTGGCGGTTGAGTGCAGTTCTGCCGGAAATTGGGAGTTGGGGTTAGCGTAGCGGGGGATGATCAGGATATCGGCGTCGGCTATTTTCATGGCGCCTGATTGACGGTCCGCCGGGGCCGCTGTCAACCGGTCTGCGCCCACCCTTTTGACGGGGCGGGCGCAAGGGCGGTGATTACTGCGCCGGTGCGGGCGCAGGCGTCGTGGATGGCGTGGTCGAAGGCGCGTTGTCGATGGTCGGCGCGGGAGCCGTAGTCGGCGCAGGCTCAGCCGGCGCCATGGTCGAAGGTGCATTCGGGATCACATCAGAGCCCGCTGCCGGTGCTTCGATGGGCGCGTTTGGTGCGATGTCGGGAGCTGCGGTCGGCGATGCGTTGTTGCCGGTGGCCATCGAATAGATCGCCACGATGGCGATCAGTGCCAGAACAACGGCAATGATGGGGACCATCATACCGCTGCCGCTGCTGGCGCGCTTCGTTGTTGTCACGTCGGGGCTTGCCGGGTTTTTGTAGTCTCTGAATTCGCTCATGTGTCTTCTCCTGTTCTGGAACACAATTTGCAGCGTGACATCACAATCAGGCGCAAACCCGGCGCTGTTTCTCACTTCCGGTTTCACCGGAAGCTGGTTATTGATGGAACGAAATCGCGTTGAGCTGACGGAGCCTGTCGTGCCGAAACATCTGACCGTGGCGTTGCTTGGTTGGGCTGCACTTCTGTGTGTTTCGGCGAAGGCCGAACAGTCTTTCAGCCCCGCCCAGATCACCTCGGTTGCCACCGGAAAGCTCACGAAAAGCGGCGACGCACTCGACGTTGCCATGCTCGTCGCACCGCCGGGCGATAGCGATGCCGACCACACCCTTGTCATTCTGACGCCGCAGGATGGCGGTTGGGAGGGCACTGTCGAGCCACTTCGGGTCTATGAAAACGCCGTCTGGGGCGGTGTTGGCGAAACGTTTGGCAACAAGCCGTCGGTTGCGTTTTCTCCCGCTGGGTCGTTGCTGCTGAACTCGCACAACGAAGCCTTCGGTCGGCACAGGTGGACCCAAACCGTGACGCTGATATGGCGCGATGATGATCTTGTGGTCGCCGGGTTCACCTGGACCGAATACGACACACTCGATCCTGACGCCAACGGCACATGCGACGTCAATCTGTTGTCGGGCCGCGCCGATGTCACGAAGAACGGCAAGAGTGGCAAGGTGGACATTGGAAAAGCGCGGCTCTCGTTTGCCGATTGGCTTGCCAACGGCAGTCCTAGCCTTTGCCCGAAGGGATAGCATTCCCCGCCTTTCGCAGCGGAGGGAACACGGCGAGGGCAAGCCCGGCGAGCACGACGCCAGAGGCTGCAATCGTCAGGGCTGAAAGGGGCTCGCCGAAGACCGCCGCGGTAGAGCCGATCCCGAAGACCGGGATCAGCAGGGCGAACGGCATCACGGACGCAGCGCTCCGCCGCCCGAGCAGACCGACCCACAGTGCAAAAGCGCCGATCTGGGTAACCACGGCCAGAAAGGCAATCGAGATGACGGTCGAAAGCGAAGGCATGTGCGGCGGCGAGGCAAAGACCGTGCCCTCTACGAGGCTGGACAAGGCAAAGAGCGGTATCGCCGCAAAGGGGCTCGACCACACGACATAGGCGATCGCTTCGCCGGGTTTCGGCGGTGCCAGCTTGACGATGATATTGGCGACAGCCCAGGCCAGCGCCGCTCCCACCACCATCAGGAAGGGGAGGAACTGCACAGCCGTAGTGCCCGTGCCAAGCAGCGCGATGCCGGCAAGGCCGAGCGACGTCCCGGTGATCTGGCGGCCCGTCGGGCGCTCGGCAAACAGCATCGCTGCCAGAAGGATTGTGAAGAAGACCTGCAACTGGACAATCAACGATGTCAGCCCGGCCGGCATTCCCATGGCTATGGCGTTGAACGCCAGACCAAACATCACGGTACCCTGGACGAAGCCATATCCGGCCAGCACCACCCACGGCGCCGCCGGCCGCGCGACGAGCAAGATCAGCGGAAACGCGGCAAAGAAGAACCGGTAGCCGGTCACCAGCAGCGGCGGCAGGTCGGTGACAGCGATCTTGATGGCGACGAACGACACGCCATAAATGAAGGCGACGAGGATCGCGCGCGCAATGTCACCGGCCGGCACGGCTCACCCGAACACACGCGCGAAGATCGTGTCGACATGCTTGGTGTGATAGCCAAGGTCGAACTTGTCCCGGATGTCGGCTTCTGAAAGGTGCGCGCGCACTTCATCGTCGGCGAGCAGTTCCTCCAGAAAATCAGCGCCTTGCTCCCAGACCTTCATGGCGTTGCGCTGCACGAGGCGATAGGAGTCTTCGCGGCTGACGCCAGCCTGCGTCAGCGCCAGCAGAACCCGCTGCGAGTGGATGAGCCCGCGGAACTTGTTCATGTTGGCCATCATGGTCTCGGGATAGACAAGCAGCTTGTCGATGACGCCAGTGAGGCGGTGCAGCGCAAAATCCAGCGTGATCGTTGCGTCGGGACCGATCATCCGCTCGACTGAAGAGTGCGATATGTCGCGCTCGTGCCAGAGCGCAACGTTCTCCATCGCCGGCAAGGCAAAGGCCCGCACCATGCGGGCGAGGCCGGTCAGGTTTTCCGTCAGCACCGGGTTGCGCTTGTGCGGCATCGCCGACGAGCCCTTCTGGCCGGGCGCGAAGTACTCTTCCGCTTCAAGCACTTCGGTCCTCTGCAGGTGCCGGATCTCGACGGACAGCCGCTCGACTGAAGATGCGATGACGCCAAGCGTTGCAAAGAACATGGCGTGGCGGTCGCGCGGGATGACCTGCGTCGAGACAGGCTCGACCGCAAGGCCGAGCGCCTGCGCCACATGGGCTTCGACGCGCGGGTCGATATTGGCGTAGGTGCCGACGGCACCGGAAATCGCACATGTCGCGATGTCGGCGCGCGCCGCCTCCAGCCGGGTGCGGCAACGGGCAAACTCCGCGTAGGCAAACGCCAGTTTGACGCCGAAGGTCGTCGGCTCGGCATGGATGCCGTGCGACCGGCCGATCGTCACGGTATCCTTGTGCTCGAAGGCCCGGCGCTTCAGCGCGGCCAAAAGCGCGTCGATATCGGCCAGAAGCAGATCCGCAGCGCGGGTCAGCTGTACTGAAAGGCAGGTGTCGAGCACGTCGGACGAGGTCATGCCCTGATGGACAAAGCGCGCGTCGGGCCCGACAATCTCGGCCAGATGGGTAAGGAAAGCGATCACGTCATGGCGCGTTTCGCGCTCGATCTCATCGATCCGCTCGATGTCGAAGGTGGCAGTGCCGGCTTTTTCCCAGATCGTGCGCGCAGCGCTTTCCGGAATGACGCCGAGGGCGGCCAGCGCATCGCAGGCATGCGCCTCGATCTCGAACCAGATGCGGAACTTGGTTTCAGGAGACCAGAGCGCGGTCATTTCGGGGCGGCTGTAGCGGGGGATCATCGGCGGGCCTGCAGTTTGATGAAGTCTGTCATCCGGCCCTAACAGGCAGCGGCCTTGCGCTCAATGCGCAGATCGGCTTGCCCACCAGCTTGTCGCGCCCAGAAGCAGCAGGACGCCAACGCCATAGTAGCGTGTGCCCATCACCGCATATTGGTAGAGCGCGCCAAGGCTGGTGAAAACCTGCTGCCAGATCCAGATGCGCGAAAAGGCCGGAGCGTGCCATTGGCTGTAATACATGCGGTAGTCGAGGATCACCAGCGCGCCGGTTGCGCCAGCCATCGCCATCACGACCAGAACTGCCAACAGGAGCGTCCGGGTCCACCGCGAGCGCGGCTTTGGCAGAAGCATCGCCAAAACGAGCGCAATCCCCATGCCGACCGCAGCGCCAACCCCGTAAATCGCGGACAGATGCGCCACGGTGTTCCAGTCCTGCCAGCCGCGCAACACCGACAGTGACAAGGCCGCAAGGAGACCTGTACCACCGCCAAAGACGATGGCTGGTAGCACAAGGCGAGTTGCGGTCCAGGGAACCGTCCTGCCAGCAAGAGGTCTGTCATCGCTCATGAAGCGAGCGTCACGGGGCAATCGCCGTCGTCACGGCCATCCAGCGGAAGTCCGGTCCTTCAAAGCCGAAACTGCGAACCGCAATCAGGATGGCTGCTACGGGCGTGCCGCTTTCCGGATAGAAGGTCTGCACACCCGATACGCGGTAGCCCAGCGGGCAGCCTCGGCTCGCCGGAATAGCGGTGTCCTCATGCACCAGACGCGTCGTGCCGCCCGGTGCCGGGTTGATGGCAATGAGCCGAAAACCCTGCAGGACGTCGGTAACCCCTTCGCAATTGCCGCCCGGTGCAAACGGGATTTCCTGCAGCCGGACTTCGAATGGTTCATCAATCGGCGGCACAACATTTCGCGGATTGACGACGATCCGTGACGGGTCGGCTGAAAGCTCCGAGATCGCGTTGAAGCCGACCAGCGTTCCGGAATTGGCGGCAAGATCGGCGTCGGTCACGATTGCCTGGGCATCGGCTGCGGCCTGCGCGCGCGCATCATCGACACTTGCCGCCTCATCCTCGATGCGTTTGCGGATCGGTGTTCCTGAAACAAATCTGTCGGTCGCCGTCTCGATGTAGAACCGGTTGGCGTAGGGAAAGCCCGAGCCGTCCTGCACGCCGTACTCTTCGAAGGCGAAGATGGCACCATCGGCGGAAAAGCCGAGAATGTTCAGGTCAGCGGTATCGCCTGCAAGCGCTGGTGCACCGAGACAAACAAGTGCGGCAAAAGCCGTTGCCGGGATCAAACGCGTCATGGTTCACACTCCGTCTTGCTGTGACAGCCCGCTCGAAGACCAGAGTATCACAGGCTTTCGCAACTTGCATGACGCAAGGCGGCAGTGTCGCGCACCATGGTCAACGTTGGTGCCAGGCCGGCATCAAGTCGCCTTCAACGGCCCGCGCATCATGGACCCCGCGCGCGACGGCGCGCGCCATGGTCGCCGTCGCCATCGCGCAAAGATCGATGAAGCGATCGGGTGACGGCACATTTGCCGAAGTGCCGGTTGCAACGCCAAAGATGCAGTCGCCGTCGAACGGCGTGTGCGATGGCCAGATCGCGCGGGCAAAGCCATCATGGGCGGCAACCGCCAGCCGCTTGCACTGGGCCTTGGTCAGCGCCGCATCGGTCGCGACGATGCCGATTGTCGTGTTTGCGCCTGAAGGATCACGCCCTCGGTCCCGGAACTTGATGCGAAGACTTGCCGCGTCTGCGGGCAGGGGCGTCGGCCAGCCGAGCCCGCCGAACTCGCCTCCGATCTCAAAAGGCGCCGCCCAGAAGTGGCGGCTCTCGCCGATCGTCACCGAACCCAGCGGATTGACCGCCACCAGCGCCGCCACCGTGTCCGTCCCGTCAAGGACCGACGCGCTGCCGAGGCCACCCTTGAGCCCTGCCGTCAGCGCGCCGGTGCCCGCGCCATGATTGCCGGTGGCAAAATGTGTTGAGGCTGCTTCCGCCGCCTGCCTGCCGAGCCGGTGATAGGTGAGGTTGTCGACAGCTTCCTTGTCGCCACCATTGATCAGGTCAAACAGGATCGCCGCTGGCACGATGGGTATCCGGTGCGGCCCGACCGCAAAGCCACGCCCCCGTTCCTTCAGCACATCCTGGACACCACCAGCTGCCGCCAGCCCGAACGCCGACCCGCCGGAGAGGACGATGGCGTCAACGCCATCGACGGTATTCATCGGGTCCAAAAGATCCGTCTCGCGGGTTCCAGGCGCGCCGCCAAGCACCATCACCGATGCGGTGACCGCTCGGTCAAACACGACCGCCGTCACACCGGTCTTCATCCGCGTATCGGTTGCCTGCCCGACAGTTATGCCGGCAAGATCGGTGATGTTGTTCGTCCCGCCGGTTTGCCAGATCGCCATCAGTCGAATGTCACGCTGGGGACAGGTCTGCCGTTTGCAAACACATGGATCGCCAGAAAGCTGCGATCCGGCTCGCCCTGCGCATCAAAGCGAATGGGTCCAGTCGGTGTCGCGAATTCCTGCGTCCGCAGCGCGGCAAGCGGCGAGGGGAAGTCGAGCGCTGCAACGGCAATGTCGATCGCCACTGCCGCAAGATCGATATCGTCCGGCACGCCAACCGCGATTGTGCCATCGGGCAGGGCGCCGTCACCGGGGGGCGCGATCAGGTAACTGCCGCCGGCCAGCACGAGCGAAATGCCGGAAACCTCTGCCGCCTGGGCAATGACCGATGCATCGCGTGCCTCGCCGCCGATCACCACATGCGTCGCGCCGGATCGCTGGATGCGCCGGACCAGCGACACCTGGTTGTCGAGCAGCGGCCTGAAGGTGTCGGTAAACACCGGAACCAGCGCGCGCGCTTCCAGCGTTGCGCGCACGCCTTCTGCCAAGACGCGGCCGTACAGCGTTCCGTCGTCGATGATGGCAATCGGCTTGTCCCGCCAGATGGTGGCAAGGTGGTTTCCGAGAACCTCGGCCTCGTCGTCCAGCTGCGGCCCGATGCGAAACACCGTCCAGTCCTTGTTGGTGCCGCGCGGCGGTCGGGTGATGTCTGCGGCGCGAATGCCGGTCACCAGCATCGGGACTTGCGCGTCGATCAAGGCCGGAGCCGCGCCATCGAAGGCATCGATGCAGGGCAGGCCGATGACGATTTTCGCCCCCCCAGAAATGGCGGTTTGCGCCGCTGTTGCGCCGCCCTCGGTCGAACAGGCATCATCGAGAAGGGAAATCGGCGCATCGGAATTGTCGCCAATGGCTTCTTCCATTGCCCGGCCGAGCCACGCCTCGCGTCCTGTCAACGGCGCAAACGCGGCAATGTCTGCTGCGCGCGCCAAAGCCGGTGCCATTGCACAAGCGAGAAGACCGGTAAGGGCGATGCGGGAAGCAATGCGGCTCATGCCCCAGTCTTGCCTTGGCAGTTGATTGTGGGCAAGCCGCTTTACGTTGCCTGCCAAGCGGCTATCTTCAATGGCATTGACCGCCTACCGGGATTTTCGCCCATGGAAACAACCGACCCGCTCGTCTTTGCCGAACAGAAAATGCGCGATGGCATCGATGTCGCGCTGGCAACCGTCATCGACACATGGGGCTCGGCGCCGCGCCCGGCCGGCAGCCATCTCGCGGTTGATGGAACCGGAAGCTTTGCCGGTTCGGTGTCATCGGGATGTGTCGAAGGCGAGGTGATCACCGCCGCAATGGAGGTCCTGCAGACAGGCGAACCGCAGATGCTGGACTTTGGCGTTGCTGATGAAACCGCATGGCGTGTCGGTCTCTCCTGCGGCGGGCGCATCCGTGTCTATGTTGAGCGGATCGGCTGACAGTTCATCATGGATCCGCAAACCCTCATCGCCCTGAACCGTGAACGAACTGCCCGCAAGGGCTGCGCCGTCGTCACTGAACTGTCGACCGGCCGCGACCGTCTGGTGCGCGAAAGCGAAGTCATACCGGGCGAACTCGGCGAGGCCATGGCAAAAGCCAAGCGCAGCGGCAGGGCAGGCGTCGTGGAAATCGAAGGCGCATCGTACTTCATCAACGTGCACATGCCGCCGGTTCGCCTCGTCGTCATCGGCGCCGTGCATATCACGCAGGCTCTGGCAATCCTTGCGTCGCCGCTCGGCATGGCAATGGAAGTCATCGATCCGCGCACGGCCTTTGCAACGCCAGAGCGCTTTGCCGGTGTCAATCTCTTTGCCGATTGGCCTGAACAGGTGCTGGGCGCAAAGCCGCTGGACCGGTGGACCGCCTTGGTGGCGCTCAGCCACGATCCGAAGATCGATGACTGGCCGCTGATGAGCGCACTTCGTTGCAGGTGCTTCTATGTCGGCGCGCTCGGTAGCCGCCGCACCCATCAAAAGCGGGTGGAGCGGTTCACTGAGGCGGGCTTCGGCGAGGGTGAGCTTTCGAGGATAAGTGCGCCGGTCGGCCTTGATATCGGGGCGTCAAGTCCGGCGGAAATCGCGCTGTCGATCCTTGCAGACATCGTGGCGCACCAGCGCAAGACAGATGGCGGTCAGGAAGCCTGAGGTCTTGGCACCTTGCGGCCTGACTTGGCTTCCTTGCGGCATCGTTCCGAACAGAACTGCACTTCATCCCAGACCTTGGCCCAGGATTTGCGCCAGACCATCGGACGGCCGCAGTGTTTGCAGGGTTTTTCGGGAAGCGTCAGTTTCTTGTGGGCCATGGCCGGAACATGGCGCAAATCGCGCCAATGTCTACGCGCAAGTCACAACCACGGTGCCGCTGTAGGTCTCGGCTTCGAAGACGTTGTTGCCGTTCTTCTTGGCTTCAAGGTTGACGGTCACATCGGTCGTGCCGCCGCCATGCGATAGGTTGAAACCTGCGTTTCCCTGAACCTCGCTACGGTTCGTGCCGCCAGCGTTGATCGCGGTCCCGGCGATATAGGCCCGCACATCGCTGTAGCTGGTATCGGCCGCAGGATGGTTCCATGTGATCTGGGACATGTGCGCACTCACCCGGGCAAACACCGTGTTTGTCACACGCACGAGGCCGGAGGTTTCACCGGCAAATCGCGAAGAGATGACCTTGTTGGTGGCATTGGCGCGCATCGTGCCGTCGCGTACGACAATCACCGTGCACGAACCGGAAACCGTCGAGGTAAAGCGCAAGTTTGTGGCGGTCGCCGTGGCTGCGCCAACAAACAATAGAGCACTCGCGGCCAGAAGGATCACTCGCATCGCAGCGTGACTTCACCCTGATAGGCGCCGGACGGAAAGCTCCCTGACTGGTGTGTCGCTTCGAGATCGATCCGCATGCGCGTGAATGTGAGGCGAAACGGAAGCTGCAAGGTCGCGTCACCCGGACGGCGCGCAAAATTCACGCCGCCAAGGATTGAAGTGCCCGAGAACGAAGGCGAAAAATCGGTATCCTGATCACCGTCGATAGGTGATGAAACCCAATGTGACCTCGGCACGACAGAAATCGAGTAGTTCCGGAACGACAGGACACGGGCAATACCGGATGTTCCGCCAGTCAACCGCGACGATAGCACCGAGCCGCTGCTGTTTTGCGCAAGCGTCCCGTTGCTGTCGATCAGGATCACGCAGGCATTGGGCTCGGATATGTTGCCGGCAAAGCGCATGTTGGCGGCCCCGACCGATGTGGGCATCAGCGCACACAGCGCGATCGCGAACCGCAAACAGGTCATTCGCATCGAAGCACCACAGTTGCCGCGTACTGGCCGGCTGGAAACGAACCACCTTGGCGGGTGGCCTTGATATTGACGGTCACGTCGGTTTGTCCGCGCTTGATCCGCTGTTCCACGCCCGATGGGACGGAGAAAAAGTTCGTGGCGCCATGCGCGGACATCGATGCCTCAAAGCGGGTGTTGTTCGAACCGCCTGATGGCTGGATTGAAAAGCCCAGAGGGGCATCGACGGAGACCGAATAGCTGGAATTTGTTGCGATCACGACCGCTTCGCCAGGCTTGGCGCCTGGTGTCGACGATGAAAGCACTGAAGCGCCCGGGTTGGGGCGCATTGTGCCTCTTTCATTGATGATGATCGTACATGACTGTTTGGACTGGGCAAATGCGGACGCCACGCCCACGCTCAAGGCACAGGCCAATGTGACCAAGGTCACGGCTATCCGCACGTCCGGCAACACTTCAGTTGCGCCCTTCCTGTGACCATCCGTCGTCAGTGAACTCGGTGATTCCACCTTCGGTTTCGGTCGGGGTTTCGACCGAACGTCCGACACCCATCTGCATCAGTTCGAGCTCGACGCGCAGACGCGCGATTTCCAACTGGTAAAGTTCGGTGCAATCAAGCCGCTTGCGCGGCATGGCGAGCGGAATGACCAAACGCCCGTAGGCCGACTGTGACGAACTAAGGTTGTTCGGATTGCCGATCACGCCGACATCGAGATAGGCGCCGGAGCCGCCGACGGCGCTCCGGCAGGAGGTGCCGTCCGCTGCGCGCACTTCGTCGTGCCCGGAGGGCAGCGAAACGCCGGGAAGCTGGAATGCCAGGTTCGAATTGTTGATTTCTTGCGCTGCGGCAAAATCGGCGGAAAGTGCCATCGCAGCAAGAACTGTCGCCAGAGTCAGCGACGCTCGCCGATGAATTTTCCGCATATCTGAGCCTTGATGTTGTTGGCCGACTGGCCGGGGAAGGGAACGCTTTCGGTGCAGATGCGCACCCGCTTTTCCTTCACACCGTCGAACGGAACGAGCACCGTCACCGTGCGGCTGGCATTTGACGCGAGCGTGAAATTGTCAGCCGAGAACTTGACGTTCTCGATCGGACGGAATTCGGCGTCATAGGCGCGCATTTCAACGCGGATCCGGTGCCCGTACGGGTTGGCCGGAAAAACCTTGACGGCGAACGTGTCCGTGAAACTTTGAACCTTGCCGCGCATCGGCGACATGGATTGTGCCGCTGCCCCTTGGGGCAGCAGCGCGACTGCGAGCGAGCCCGCAACAATGGCTGAAACAAAGTGTTTTCGTGTCGACATCATTGCAGGGTCCCCTTCTGCAGTTGAATTATTCGCAGGTCAGAACGACGACGGCTTCGTACGAACCGTTGGCAAACGACGTGCCGGAGGCAGCAGCTGCAACGAGATCGACGTCAACAGAGGTATCGCCGAGGCCAACCGAAACCGGCGTGCCGGCAGCAGTTGTCGTTGCACCGATCGTCAGGTCAGCCACATAGGAGTCGGCAGCAGTCGGGCCGGAAACCCATGCGGTCGGGCTGGCGACCGAGACATTGAAGTTGTAGCCAGTCGTGGTGACGGTGGCTGCACCGGCAGCGCCGCCGGTTGCCTTCGAACTCAGCACGTTGCCGCCGTTTGCGGAAGCAAGCGTACCGTTCTGGTCGACAACGATCGAGCAGGTTGTGTCGACGGTGCCGTTGAATTCGACGTTGCCGGTGGCGGCAACGGCGTAGTTGGTTGCGAGTGCGACCGAAGCCACGCTCATTGCGATAAGAACTTTCTTCATAGCCCTGTTTCTCCTGTTCACAGCCTTGCTGTGGTTGCGTTGTCCGCGGGTGAGACGCATTCTTGGTTTTGTCACGATATTCCGGCGCGGCCGGAAAACGGCTAAGCCCCCCTTTGGCGATGACAACCTACACATGTGAACGTTGCCGTGTGGTTGCGCCACGTGGTGAACAAAATGCTAATGACCGGGCAAAGTGTTGAACTGTACGCAGATGGTAAAGGAACCCCGTTCATGCTCGCCAAAGAGTGGTAGAAAATGAGACAGCACCTCTTGATTGTATTGCTCCTTGCTGTCTGCGCCGTTGCGAATGCGGCAACCACATTTGCATCTTCCATTTTGTTGCCGTCACACAAGGATCGCCAATTTGCCTATCGGGCATCACTGAACGAACAGGATCAGGGCGGGTTTCGCACCATCGCCTACAGTGAAGAGCGCGACATCGACCAGCGCGACGAGGTGCCGGAACGGCGCGTGAAATCATCGTTTGTGGACCGGACCGGGCAGCGCGCAACCCGCGAACTTCAGCTTCAGACGCCGGTTGGAACGATCCGTTATTTCGCTGCTGGTACGCAGCGGGGCGCTCAGGTGATCACGATCTACATCCATGGACGCGGCGGTGACGGATCGCAGGGCGCCAATGACTGGTCGTTCGGCGGCAACTTCAATCGCATCAAGATGCTGATGCTGAAGGCCGGCGGCGTGTATCTTTCGCCCGACGCCGAGGATTTTTCAGCCACCGCGATCGAGAAACTGGCGGCTCTTGTTTTGCACCATCGGCAACAGGCCCGGCCCGACGCGCCGGTCATTCTTGCCTGCGGATCAGCGGGCGGGGCGGTGTGTAACGCCATGGCTCGTGATGACCGGATTGCTTCATCGCTCGGCGGCGTCCTGCTGCTTGGTTCATATTGGGATGAAGCCTGGCAACAGACGGTTGCAGGCCGAAATCGCGTGCCGGTTTTCATCGGGCATGGCAGCCGCGACACGGTATTCCCCGTCGAGCGCATGGAAGAACATTACCGGCGCTTGCGCGACGCGGGCATTCCCGTGCGGATGGTGCGCTTCGAGACGGGAACGCACGGCACACCGATCCGCATGACCGACTGGCGCGAAACCATCAATTGGATGCTGACGGCGCGATGATGCCTGTTCATCGAGTCCGCCCGGGCGCTGATTGATGGCCGGTTCCGGGATGAACATACTGGTCACCGGAGCGCGCGCGCCGGTTGCGCTGCATCTGGCGCGCCTTCTCCATGGCGCCGGGCATCGGGTTGTACTGGCCGATACACCAGCGGTTGCAATTTCTGCCGCCAGTACGGCCTGTTACCGATATGTGGCATTGCCGCCGCCACGCTTTCGCCCGGCGGACTATGCCGACGCGGTCGAAGCGCTGATGGCGCAGGAAGCTATCGACCTGGTGATCCCGACCTGCGAGGAGGTGTTTCATCTGGCCATGGTTTGGCGGGCCCGCGCGCCGTCTGTGCCGCTGTTTGCACCCGGGATCGACTTGCTCGCTAAGGTGCACAACAAGTACACCTTTATTGGCCTTGTCCGCCACCTCGGTTTGTCTGCACCGGCAACCCGGCTTTTGACATCGGATACCGACATCGACCCGTTCGGCGAAATCGCGCAAGACCTTGTGTTCAAGCCCGTGTGGTCGCGGTTTGCGCGGGATGTCCTCATCCGCCCGACCCGGCTAGCGCTCGGCAAGCTTGCGCCAACGCCAGAAGCTCCGTGGATTGCGCAGGACTTTGTCGAGGGCGACGAGATCAGCGTCCATGCGTTTGCCCGCAACGGAAAGCTTGGTGCATTGGGGGCCTACCGGTCGCTGTACCGGGCCGGCAAGGGCGCTGGCGTCTGTTTCGAGCCGGTCCGCGATCCCGGAGTCACAGCCTTTGTCGAAGCCTTTGTGAGCGGGACCGATTGGACAGGCCAGATCTCGTTCGACCTGATCCGGCAAACGGACGGCACGATCATGCCGCTGGAATGCAATCCGCGCGCGACCAGCGGCCTGCACTTCTTCTCCGAACCGACGGCGTTTTCGAGCGCGATCCTTGGCGCGGGTGCGGCCGTTGCCCCGGACGTCGATGCGATTCTGGGGGTTCGTCTGGCGCTTTGGCTCTATGGCCTGCCGCAGGCCGTCCGGAGCGGGCAACCGCGACGGTTCTTCCATACATTTGCGCAGACCAAAGAGCTCCTTGACTGGCCCGGCGATCCTCGACCGGCGAGAGCGCAATGGCGCGCTCTGGCAGGCATCGCCAGAACCGCAATCCGCGAGCGCATGAGCCTCCAAGCGGCCGCCACGCACGATATCGAGTGGAACGGTCCGGATCAGAGTTCGATCTGAAAGGTCTGCGGCTGATCCGCCGCCATCGGGCGCTCGCCAGCCAGGATCTTCGCCATGTCAGCGCGCAGAAAATCCAGCGGGCCGATCAGTGGACGCACCTCAGGGGCGAACCGCGCATTGTCGCGGGCAGATTTGAGAATGCGGCGGTCTTGCGCGAGCGCAATGTTGAACATCGGTTTGAACGCGGCTGCCATGAGAAACTCGAACCCGCCCATGCGTGGGCCGATCAGCCAGCCGATCCCCTCGACCGTGTCGGCGTCAGCCTGACGCAGGTGAAAGGTCGTTGCAAGCGCCAGCCCTTTGGGACCCCAGTATTCAAGTTCGGCAATTCCGGGCGCCTTGAAGCGGCCGATGGTTCGGGTCCGCCGGCCTTCGAGGAGCCGGCTGATCAGACCTTGCTGCCGGTCTTCGCCAGTGTATGAAGCCTCGATCCAGCCGTCGCCGCCGGTGACCTCGACGGTGACCCGGTGACGTTTGGCGCTCAATCCCCGCAACAAGCCCTTGTGCGTGAAATGGGTGTGCGTCGCATCGAGGATGTTTTCGGCGGCATCCAGAACAGTTGAGGATGTTGACGACCGGACGCGGCGCGCGATGACATTCTTGCCAGCCATGCAGTGCGTGTAGGGTTCGCCGGATGGTTCGCCCATGCTGACGAATATCGCACCGCCGCGTTCGATGGCGCGGTAGCGGGGCACCCGGTAAGGCGGCACCGGTCCCAACAGGCCGGGCAGGGCAGTACACCGGCCTTGGCCGTCGAAACGCCAACCGTGGTAGGGACATTCGATATCCCCGCCGACGACGCGCCCGGCAGACAAGGCCGCCAACCGATGCGGGCACCGGTCGAAAAGCGCTGCAATTCCGTCACCCGATCTGAACAGCACGAACGGCGACCCGTCGAGCAACACCCGCTGCGGCGCGCGGGCGACATCGGCAGCGAGCGCCACGGCCTGCCAATGGTTGTTGTCTGGCGGCGTCACAGTTCGAACCTCTGCAGCAGGGGAACGCCGATACGCCCGAGGACCCACTCCATGATGCGTGTCGCCACCCGTTGCCGCGGCGACAGATGCGCGACATGGACCGCCATGTATTCGATGGCAGGACGAGCGCCCCGCTTTCGCTTGAATTCAGCCGCACCGGCACTGATGTTGAAAAAGAGGCCGCGTTCCCGGGCATGATCCTGCGCCATGGCCATCACCATCCGGTACAATCCTTCGCGCTGCGGCCGTGACGTGTCATAGCCGACGATCGGTTGGGTCAATGTGGAGCCATTTTCAAACAGGCCGGTGACAGCGACAAGGTCGCCGTCAGAACCGCGCAGCCCCATGAGCTGAAGAATGCCGCGGGAATGCATCTCGGCAATGTAGAGCGCAGTGTATTGCGGATTGAGCGGCGTGTATTTTTCCAGGTACAGCATCGCGTAAAGCCGTTCGCAGCGCCGGTAGTCTGCTCCGGTGAATTCGTCATTTCCGACAAACCGGTACGGCGTCCGGCGCAAAAGGCTCCAGTCGGATTTCATGTCCTTTGTCATGGCTTGGCGGTCGAGCGCCGCTGCGATGTAGATCTGGCGCGATGCCAGCATGCGAAATCCTTCCGCCCGGAGCGCGGCGATCGATACCGGATCGGCAATGTCATTGAGCGAGCGGATGACGATGGCGCGGTCGGCAAACCGCGTCACAAGGTCTTGCCGGATTGCGGCTGCGGTCTTGCGGTCGATCAGCGGCACCGGGTTGGTCGAGAACAACCAGTTGTTGACCTGTACCTGATGATCAAGCCCGCTGGCGCGCACCAGCGGCGCGCAGGCGCCGATCAACGCCCGGACCAGAACGCGCACCATGGGAACCTCCGAAAAATTGCGGGTTTCATCGATGGCATAGTCGATATAGGCGCTGGAAGGACGGCAGATATAGCAGTTCGGCTGCGTGCCCGCGTCGTTGAGCGTGACCGGAAACGTCTGGTCGCCGACCTCCAGGGTCTCCACCTGTGTCGCCAGGTTGCCGATCAGGTCGCCGGTCGGGACCGCTTTGAAAAGCGCAACGAATTCCGCGACTTTCGCCGGACTGTTCTCGACCAGATCGACTTGTGTGCTCATGACGATACCGCAGAGCGGCATTCGACCCGCCGCAGTTTGCGACCGGTGTCCAGCGGCATCGGTTCGCGCAGCACCGTCAGTTTCGCAGCCGCCCCGCGCCTCGCAAACAGGGCTTCGAGCGCCGTTGCCGCAGCGGTGACAGCATCTTCGGCAAGGTCGGGTTTCAGCGACAGTGTCACAGCCTGCGGACCGGTCTGGACAAGCCGGAAATCGTCGATGCGCCGGTCGGCATCAAGCACCGCATTGCGCAGGATGTCCGGTGTGAACAGTTGGGTGCCTCGCGAAGATGGCAGCCGGAAGATATCATCGGCGCGCCCCACGATTTCAGCGACCGTTTTCAGTGGTGACCCGCACCGGCATGGCTCCGACGCAAGGCGCATAAGATCGTTCATCCGGTATCGCGCCATGATCTGGGTCTGCCGCCTGAACTGGGTGACGAGCGGCATCACCAGTCCGTCGCCGGCAGGTTCCCATTCGAAGTGGACCGAATCTTCTGCCAGATGCAGCCCGCCATGCCGGCATGTGAGGGCAAACAACCCCTCGGTTGCCATGTAGATCTGGTCCAGCGGCAACTTGAAATAGTCCTCGATGACCGGACGATCGACCGGATCGAGCGTTTCAGCCGCCGAGAATACCCGTGTTGGCGCCAACTTGAACCCTTCGGTTGCCAAGTGCCGCAGGATTTTCGGCGGCGCGACCAGCACGGTCGGCCGGAAGGCTTCGATATCCGCCCGCCAGGCGTCCGGACCCAGCGTCAGGTCAAAAAATCGCAGGTCGATCCGCCCGGTGCGGCGGGCACTGTCGTAAAGCCCGGTGTTTTGCGGCAGGATGATCGCGATGCGCTGGCACTGCCAGAGCAGGTCACTGACGGTTTTTGCGAGGATCGTTCCGAGCCATCGGAAGCGCTCGGCGTCGGAGATCACGAAAAGCCCGCGATTTCCGCTGGTTCCGGTGCTTGCACCAACCGTCAGCCGCCCGACGGGCTTGTTCGCCTTGATTGCCGCCCAGGCCTCGTCAGCCGTGATGCCATGGATGTTGAAGCGCTCGAACTGTGCCATCACCAGCGCCTTGTCGACAATGGGAAGATCAGTCAGCGACTGCGGCGCCGTGCCATAGAACGGCGCGCGGGGCAGGTCATGTGCCAGCCAATGGGCGAGGCGACGATGCTGCCATCGCTCGAATGCGTCCCGCGGCAGGCCGGGGCGCGAGACCCGCCGCGTCACGGCAAATGACGTGACCGCTTCCGCGAGCGCTATCATGTGCGCAGATCTGGCAGATGGTCGTGGGCGGTCGGCGCCGGATCGTGGCAAAGCACCAGATCCCCGCCGCCTTCCACAAAGCGGCGCAGCAGCGTCGAGGTTGTATTGAGCGCTGCATGATCTTCTGCGATCAGTCGCGCCGGGTAGCCGGGGGCGCGATCTTCGATCAGCGCAGCGCGCAGCCATTGGGCGTCGACTGCGTAGAGCAGCGGCTGGTCTGCTGCTGGAAACAGGATGCCGAAATGCCCGTCGGCATGGCCCGGAAGATCAATCGCGATGATGCTGCCATCGCCGAACAGATCGGCTCCACCGGGCAGACCACCGGAGGGGCCCGTATGCGGCAGGCTGGAAAGGCCAATCAAGCGATTGCCGAAATCGGCGGGGATCAATTCGGGGAACACGCCGTGGCGAAGATTGCCGATCGCCGACCGGTGCCGGATGCGGTTCCACGCATGGTCGCAGGCGATGAACCGCGCGTGCGGAAATTGCGCCAGCCCCGACACATGGTCAGCATGGAAATGGCTGACGATCACGTGGCGGATGTCGTCCGGTGTGAGGCCGAAGCTTGCCAGAAACGGTTCTGGCTGGCCGCTATCGACTAGTCTTGCGCCCAGCAGCCGCCAATAGGCCCTGAGTGCAAACCCGCGCTTGCGCCCGGTCGCCGCATGGGGCGTGTAGCCGGTATCGATCAGCACCGGCCCGATAGTCGGGTGGATCACCAGGCCATAGCGCACAGCTAGATCGAGTTGGTGTTTCCCGCCACCGCGCAGGATCAGGGATTCCCGCGCCGGCACACTGCTGCCGATGGCAAAGTGGGGCCGCATCACCGGGCTCCTTGCGAAAATGTGCGGTCAAGCCCTTCTGCAAAGCTGACCTTCGGGCGCCAGTCCAGCCGGTGCGCCGCCTTGGTGATGTCGAGGCTTTGGGCATAGGCAAAAAGCCCCAGCCCGTAGCGCGTCACCATCGGTTCGCGGTCCCCCGGAAGCAGCAGCGTGAGGTGTTCGACAACGCCCGCAACGGCCATTGCCGCAGATAGCGATACAGGTCTCCAACGCGCAGTGATCCCGGCGCGCGCGCAGGCCTCATCGGCGATCATGCGAACGGGAAGAACCTCGCCGCTTGAGACGTTGTAGATTTCGCCGCAGGCCGAGGCATCGGCGGCAAGGGCAGCCATGATGGCATCGACGACGTCGTCCACATGGGTGAGATCGATCCGCGCAGCACCGTTCCGCAATAGCGGGAGCGGGCGCTTTTGTGCCGCCTGCAACAGCCGCGGCAGAAGTGCCGTGTCGCCCGATCCGAAAATGCCGCGTGGGCGCAGCACGATGGCGCGCTGTTCAAGGTCGGCAAGGACGATCTCTTCCGCTGCCCGTTTGGTCCGCGCATAATGGTTGACCGGCGGCGGTAGCGCGATGGTTTCCGGTACCTGCAGCCGGTCGCGCCAGTCAAAATAGACCGAAGGCGTCGATATGAGAACGAACCGCCCGACGCCTTGGCGCACCGCCAAGTCGACGACGTTCTGCGTGGCGGTCACATTGGCGCGCACAAAGTCGCCGAGCCTGCCGAAGGGTGCAGACAGCGCTGCGCAATGGACGACGGCGTCAAGTTTGTGAAGGGACGGGAAATCCGCAGGATCCGCCAGGTCACAGCGGATGACGCGATGGCCCTTGGCTGCCAGCCGGTCGCACTGTTTCCGGTCACGACCGAGTGCGACGACATCGGTTCCATGGCCGGCGAGGCGCTCGACCAGATGACCACCAAGAAACCCGGTTGCACCGGTGACAAGAACCGATCCCATGGCTTCAGGTCTGCATCGCCATGCCGCCGAACGAGACGCCGGCGGAGGTTCCCAGAAACAGCACTCGCGCACCTGGCGGCACCCGGCCGAGGCGGCGCGCAACATCGAAGGCAAACGGCATCGATGCGGCGATCTGGTTGCCGTGATCGCGCGAAATGTCGATCAACTGTTCAGGCGCAAAGCCGACAAGCCGCGCCATGTGGGCGAGAGCATGCGGGCTTGCCTGATGCGGCACCACAAGGTCGACATCGTCCCGGCTCCAACCTGCTTTTGACAAGAGGTCTTCGACGAAACCGCGGAAGTGGCGCGCGGTGATCTGGAACAGCGACTTGCCATCCATCCGGAAGACCGCATGGCGCGCGAAAGCTTCTGCCTCCGTGCGAAAGTCAAAGCGCGTTCCGCCAGCACCGATCGAACAGGCATCATAGGCCGAGGAATAGGTGCGGTAGACGCTGGCGCAGATTGCGCCTTCACCGGGCGCCGCCTTGCGCAAGACTGCCGCTGCCGCGCCGTCGCCAAAAAGTGCGGCGATCTGCGGTTCGTCGGCCCAAGGCAGCGCACGGGATGCGACATCAGAAGACACGACCAGCGCCGTCTCGCACCGACCGGACGCAATATGCATCGCAGCGATATCAAGCGCGGTGAGAAATCCGAGGCATGTCGCGTTCACATCGAAGGCCGCCGCAGTGCCGTCGGAAATCCCGAGCCGTTGCATGATCAACGGCGCCATCGCGGGAAGGGGCTGATAGGGAACCCCTGAACCCGACAGCAGCAACTGGATGGACGATGGATCGATCCCGGCATTGTCGAGCGCGGCAGAACAAGCCGATACGGCGAGGTCGATCTGGGTTTCATGCCGGCAGACATACCGGCTTCTGACGCCGGTTTCCCGTTCCAGAAAACCTGCTGAAAGACCACGTTCGGCGTCGATGACGGCCGACATCATGCAAAGTTCCGGCAGGGCCCGCCCTGTCCCTGCTACTGCAACCTGCATGAATGCACCGATTGGACCATCGATCGAGTTCGCGGATATGCGCCAGAAAGCGCAGCACTTGCAATTGGCACCCTCAGGTCAGCCGAAGCAACTGTGGCAGGATCGCGCCATTCCCGCAATGCCGCCGCCGGGCATCATGTGATGCCGGGAACCGCAGGTCGGAAGGTGTTGTTAAGAGTGGTACGCCCAACGGGAATCGAACCCGTGTTTTCGCCGTGAAAGGGCGACGTCCTGACCGCTAGACGATGGGCGCGCAGTAGGGTGACGCGGTCTATAAGCACAATTGCCGGGAGCCGCAACCCCGCTCAGATGATCGAATGGGAAAAAACGTAACCGAACCCGCACCATCGGACAGGCCAATCGGCTGAAGGCCGCGTTACTTCTTGCGACGGCAGCGCCAGTTCCAGTCACGGGTCGGACCGATGTCAACGTGTACCGATTCGGTATGGCAATAAGTGCCGACACCGCCGCGACCCGGCATCGTGCGCACATAGGCAGCCAGATCCCATTTGCTGACGCCGGACACCTGGATGTCGGCAGCCGCGCAATACATGTGGAGCGAATTCTTGGCGCCGCGCGCAGCCGCATTGCGCGACGGGCTGCGATAGCCGGACGTAACGACGGCTGGTCGGCCGTAGTGGCGTTCGATCTGTTTGAGAACGCGCACCAGCGCCGGCTTCAGGCAGGCGATATCAACACTGCCCGTCTGTGTACGCAGCCCGTTGGGCGCAAGGCGGGCAAGGCCCGCCGCCGATGCCAACTGGACCATCGGCGCTTCGTCTTCCACACCTTCGGGCTGTTCTTCTTCGACGATCCCGAGCGCGCGCTTCCGGTCAAAACCGGGCAGATTCGAGTTGCTGCCGATTGCCGAAGCACTGGCGACGATCACGCCGGGCACAGGCTCGAAGCCGGGCTGGATTTGCGGCGACGGCGGCGCGCTTGCAGCCGCGACGACGACCGGATTTGCATTGTCGACAGGTTCGGCCTGCGCGGTCTGGACCATTGACGGCGCCGAAGGGGCCGGCGGCGCGATGATCGGCCGTTCCCGTGCAGCATTCTTGTCCCGGAAAAGGGCATTGAGGAAACCGGGGCGGTTCCTCGGTTTGGTCGCAGCAGCCACTGGTGCAGGTGCAGCCAATGCGACGACTTGTTCGGGCGGCAGCTGCGACTGACCCTCAGGCGCACCAAGCAAGGCGCCTCCGGCTGTCGGCGCGTTGGATGCCGCAAGGATGCGTTCGCTTGCAAGATCGGGGTTGGTTGCCGGGGCCTCCGCGACTTGAATGATAGGAGGCAGTTCAGCGGGAGCGGGAGCGATCTCTGTTGCAGTGGCATCCGTATCGGTTGCTGCTGCGACGGTCGTCAAGGCGGCATCAGGAACGGCAGGGGCCGGCAATGCTGCGACCTGCGATGCCGTTGTCCCGTCTGACACCATGGCGAGGGTAGCAGACGTTCCATCGACGGAAGCGGACTGCGCGTCGGTTGCCGTGACTTCGGTCGGCGCAGTCTCGATGCCGTCGGAAGCACCCTGCAACGAGAGTGAGGCCGGCGCCAGATCGGTTTGGGTAGCAAGGTCAGTTTGGGTAACGGCCGTCGTGTCGAGGCCGGAAACGGACGACGTACAGCCGTACGACGCACCTGCTGCCAGAACGAGGCAAAGTGCGCGCAGGGTTGATCGACCAACCGATATGTTGCCGGCAAAAATCAACCGGTTGTCCCCTTCAACGCCTGTGGCGCCCCACGACTATCTGCCCCGCGCAGTTAATACCGCGTAACAATGGCGGGTGCAAACAACGACTCGCATCCTGACTTGCCGACGGTCCCGCGTGGCTATGACCAGATTGCGGCCAAAAAGTGAAACCATTGCGGCGATATGACAAAGCCGTGACCGGCGCCAAAGCGCCGGCACAAGAACAAATCACCAGGAACCGGTGTTGCCCATGCTGATCCAGGGCTCTGCCGGCGTCAGTGCGCTGCCCTTTTGCAGGATCTCGATCGAAATGCCGTCAGGCGAACGCACGAAAGCCATCCGGCCATCCCGCGGCGGGCGGTTGATCGTCACGCCGGCTGCCTGCAATTTGCTGCAATAGGCATGGATGTCGTCGACCGCATAGGCCAGATGGCCGAAGTTGCGGCCACCCGTGTAGACCTCCGGATCCCAATTGTAGGTGAGTTCGATCATCGGAGCACGGCTTGCCCGCGCCGCTTCGATGTCGTCGGATGCAGCAAGGAAGATCAGCGTGTAGCGGCCGGCTTGGCTGTCCTGGCGGCTGATTTCCGTCAGGCCAAGCTTGTTGACATAGAAGTCGAGCGATTGTTCGATATCGGTCACACGGACCATGGTGTGCAGGTAGCGCATTGCGGGTTCCTCGTTACGTTGAGTGCGGACGTAACGTAGGGGACGGCCCCGGACAAGGCCGCGGCGGCCAACATGCCTTTGCGGAAAGGGCACAATGGCTGTGAAACGCCGGTCTTTTGACGTTTTGTGTCTTGCCGTTTACCGCCCGGCAAATGCTATCCTCTGGGACGAATCATCCTCGCGCTTTGAGTTGCAACGCGGGTTGATAGGGGATCAGTGGCGTATGGGCGACGACCGGCAAACACAAATGGCGCAAGCGCCTGACGTGGACGGTGCTGCAAGCAGCAGCGAAGGCGTCGCCGGAATTCATGAGATCGCCGGTTCGATCAAGTGGTTCGACATTTCCAAGGGCTACGGCTTCATCAAGCCGGATGATGCGCGCTTCGGTGATGTCATGTTGCACGTGACCTGTCTGCGCCGCGACGGCTTCCAGACAGCCCTCGAAGGGGCGCGGGTCGTGTGCGAGGTGAAACGCGGTGAGCGCGGCTACCAGGCATTCAGCGTTCTTTCGATGGACAATGCGACGGCCACCAATCCTGCGGCACTGGAGGCGCGCACCCACCAGAATGTCAGCCCGACATCCGGCCTCGAGCGCGTCATCGTCAAATGGTTCAACAGGACCAAAGGCTTCGGGTTTCTGACGCGGGGCGAGGGCACACCCGACATCTTCATTCACATGGAGACCCTGCGGCGGTTCGGCCTGACCGAACTGCGCCCGGGCCAGGTGGTGATCGCCCGCTTCGGTGAAGGCGACAAAGGTCTGATGGCCGCCGAGATCTATCCGGACATCGGCATCCAGCCACCGGCGTCGCACTGATGGTGCTGCGTCCCATAGCGCTCTGGACAGCCTGTCTGGCGTTCGTGGCACTCGCCCTTGCCGGGCTTATCTCGTTGACATCTGCCGATACGGCGTTCGTGCCGGGACAGCCGATGCGGCTTCCGGTCGACGCGACCGCTCTGGTCGTTCGCGCACCCGATGGCACCGAACGCGCCCGGTTCGACGTCGAGATTGCGCGATCGGATGCCGAGCACGCCCGCGGTCTGATGTACCGGACAGACCTCCCGGAAAACCGCGCCATGCTGTTTGTCTTCGACGATGATTCGGTGCGCTATTTCTGGATGAAGGACACACCATCTTCGCTCGACATCATTTTTGTGGCGCGAGACGGGACAATCCTGAACATCGCGAAGGCAACGACACCGTTCTCGACCGCTCCCGTGCCCTCCACCGGTGAGGCCGGTTTTGTGCTGGAAGTGCTGGCAGGCGTCACCGGGAAGGCGGCAATCGTTGCGGGCGACAAGCTTGAGCATCCGGAAATCGCCAACCAATAACAATGCAATGTCGTCGCTTGCCGCTTGCCGTGCTCGCCCGGTTGTGTGTAAAGCGTCGCAAGACGGAGTGTAGCGCAGCCTGGTAGCGCACCTGATTTGGGATCAGGGGGTCGGAGGTTCGAATCCTCTCACTCCGACCATCGCATCCTTCGCCTGTCTGCGGCGATGATGGCGAGTGGCGGTTCGGGTCAGCGGTTTAATCGGAACACGTCTCATGAGCGCACGCATCCATTGCCCTGCAAAAACGGTCATGCAGTCCGGCAAGGGCAAGACCGGCCAGTGGGTCCTCGAGTTTGAACGCACCGCACCAAGCCGCGTCGAGCCGCTGATGGGCTATACGTCCGGCGGCGACATGCGGGCACAGGTCAAGCTCCGGTTTGACAGCCGCGAGGAAGCTGTCGCCTATGCCGAGAAGAACGGCATTGCCTACCGCGTCGACGAGCCACACGAGCCCGCGCGCCGCAAGGTGTCCTATCCGGACAACTTTGCCTTTGGCCGCAGAACACCCTGGACCCACTGACGGTCGATTGTATCCAGCAGGCATGTCCACCAAAAAACGTTGCGCGTGGCGCGCCAGCGCCTGTATGGACGTTGCCGACGGCCCCTTAGCTCAGCTGGATAGAGCGCTCGCCTTCTAAGCGAACGGTCGCAGGTTCGAGTCCTGCAGGGGTCGCCATCCGACGAAGCATGCACGTTGATTTCTTGGCTTTGCCGCCAGCGTTCGACCGGCTATGCAGGCGCAGTGCTTGAAAAGACGGAGAGGGCGTTTCCCATGCAGTTTTCGCGGTTTCTGGCCGAACTTCTTGAAACTCTGAACCTGTCGATCGGCGTGGTGATCATCGCGCTCGGCGGCTACTTCGGCTACCGCACCGCCTGGTGGGCCGGTGAAAACCTCACCTTCGGTACGGGCCTTGGCGTAATCGCCGGCGCCATTGCTGCTGCGCTGGTGTGCGGACTGATCGCCAACCTGTCGCTGATCGAGCAGCACCTGGCACTGATTGCCGATGACATCGAGGAAATGCGCGCCCGTGATGCTGGCGAAACATCCGCCCCGGCGGAAGACGCCACCTCGAACTAACATTTGACCGGAATGCACCTCAACAAAAAAGCCGCGTCGTCTGACGCGGCTTTTTCATTGTCGCAAAAGATTGCGATCAGCTCAGCGGAACGATCTGGATTTCCACGCGGCGGTTCTGCGCGCGACCGGCTTCTGAACCGTTGTCGGCAACCGGGCGGCTTTCGCCAAAACCGGTCGCGGCCATGCGCTGGGCTGCGACGCCGCGCTGGCCGAGGTAACCGGCAACCGATTGCGCACGGCGGTTTGACAGGTCGAAGTTGTACTGGTCCGAACCGGTCGAGTCGGTGTGACCATAAACGTCGATCAGGCTCTGGTTGTACCGGTTGAGGACGATGGCAACCGAATCAAGCGTCGCGAAGAACGACGGCTGCACCGCAGATTGGTCTGTTGCGAAGGTGATGTTGGACGGCATGTTGAGCACGATGTTGTTGCCGACGCGCGAAACCGAAACGCCCGTACCCTGCAACTGGGCAGCCAGTTCCGCTTCCTGACGATCCATGTAGTTGCCGATGGCACCGCCGGCCAGAAGCCCGACGCCGGCGCCGATCAGTGCGTTCTTGCGATCATCGCCGCCTGCAAGCGCGCCGAGACCGGCACCAACCGCTGCGCCAATCACAGCGCCGCCGGCCGTGTTGGAGATTTGCGGCTGACCGGTGAACGGATCCGTGGTGCAGGCGGTGGTCACAAGCAATGCGCCCGCGAGGATCGAAAGGGTTGTCTTGTTCATCTTCTGGGCTCTCTGTTGGCTGTTGGTGACGCTTCCGGGGCAATCTTGGCGAAAATGCGTCAGGTCGGTGCATCCATGGGCTTTGTCAGCCGGCGCCGGGATCGCCAAGATGCCGCCGCGCCACATAGAGCGCCAACACCGCCGCATTGGAAACATTGAGTGAGCGGATGGCGCCGGGCATGTCGAGGCGCGCCAGCGTCGTCACGGTTTCGCGGGTCTTCTGGCGAAGGCCTTTGCCTTCGGCGCCGAGCACCAGTGCGATTTTCTGGCCGGTCAACGCCGTTTCAAGCGTTGTCGGCCCGTCCGAATCAAGGCCGACGGTCTGGAAGCCCCGGTTCGACAGCTCGGTCAGCGCATTGGCGAGATTGCGCACATGGATTGTCGGCAGGTGTTCGATCGCACCGGATGCCGCTTTTGCAAGGACACCGGTTTCGGCCGGGCTGTGCCGTGCGGTTGTCACCAGCGCATCGGCGGCCATGGCGACGGCGGAACGCATCAGCGCCCCGACATTGTGCGGGTCTGTGACCTGATCGAGCACGATGACGAGACGCGCGGCGCCGAGGTCTTCGAGGGTGCCCGCCGCAAGCGGCGCGGCTTCCAGCGCAACGCCCTGGTGCACGGCATCATCGCCCGTCAGGCGGTCGATGTCGCGCGGATGGACGGTCTCGACAGGAAAACCAAGATCGGGCAGCGGCCCTTCGAAAAGCCGAGCCGTGGCGTTTTCCGTGATCATCAGGCGAAACTTGCGCCTCGCCGGATTGTCGATAGCTGCTCGCACCGTGTGCAGGCCGTAGAGCAGGATGTGCCCTTCCGGTAGCGCGGATGCGGGAACGCGCGGTGCATCGCCGCTTGCCACCATGCGGTCGCGATGCTCGCGGCGCAGGCGCGCATAGTGGGTATCTTTGGGGGTGCGCTTGGCTGGCGTCTTGTTGTCTTTTCCGGTCATGCAACCGCTTTACGACGCGCCGCGCGATTTGGCGACACCCTGTTGCGCAAAGCCACATGACATTGACCGGAACAATGACACGGCAAACTGTTTTCAAGGCGCACAGCAAAGCGGTGCTACCGGTGTTGACAGGGCAGGCTGGCGCCAGCATAAGGCCGTTCGTCGCTGACCCCGGGTTGTGCGACACCGGTCATGCCGTCATGATGGAGGGGTGTCCGAGTGGTTAAAGGAGACGGACTGTAAATCCGTTCGCTTAGCGTACGCTGGTTCGAATCCAGCCCCCTCCACCACCACCGGCCTGACCAGTTCGCGCAAAAGCGAGTGCGCTCCGCGGGTATAGCTCAATGGTAGAGCAGCAGCCTTCCAAGCTGAATATGCGGGTTCGATTCCCGCTACCCGCTCCAGATTTCTTTCATTCAACTAGTTTGCCCATGCTCGCCGACCATCATCACGGTTCGGGCCGGGCAGGGCACATTGGCTTCAAGCGGCCCGTCCGCAATCAGATCACGCCACGCAAACCCGGCTCGCTGCGGCAGGGCAAAGACGATGTCCTCGTCGCCGCGGTTGATCAGCACGGCGAGACGCGCGCCTGTTGCATCATCCGGATGCAAAAGAACCATCGCAAGGCACCGGCCCTTTTCGGTCTCCCAGTCGGCTGCGGTCAGCGCATGACCCTGCGGTGTCAGCCATTCGACCTCGTCGCCTGAAAGAAATTCCGTGCGCGTCAGATGCGGCCAATCGCGCCGGATTTCGGCAAGGCGTGCGCTCAGCACCTCAAGATCGCCATCGCGCTTGTCCCAGTCAAACCAGCCTAGTTCATTGTCCTGGCAATAGGCATTGTTGTTGCCGCGCTGGCTGCGGCCGCTCTCGTCACCGGCGGTCAGCATGATCGTACCGCGCGAGGCAAACAGCAGCGTCAGGAGCGCGCGCAGGTCGCGATTGCGGGCGGAAAACACGGTCGCGTCACCGGTTTCACCCTCGACGCCGTGGTTCCAGGAATGGTTGTCGTTGTGACCGTCGCGATTGTTCTCGCCATTGGCCTCGTTGTGCTTGTGCGCATGGGAAACAAGGTCGGCCAGCGTGAAGCCGTCATGCGCCGCGATGAAATTCACGCTGCGCGTCCGCGCACCGGCAAACAGATCGGACGAGCCCGCCAACGCTGTCGCCAGCGGGCCGAGCAGGTGGCCATCGCCGCGCCAGAACCGGCGAATGGTATCGCGGTAGCGGTCATTCCATTCGAAAAAGGCATCGGGGAACTGGCCGAGCCTGTAGCCGCCGGGGCCGATATCCCATGGCTCGGCGATCAGCACGCGGTCTTTCAGGACAGGGTTTTGAAGGATCGCGCGGATTAGCGGTGCCTCCGGGGAAAAACCGTCGGCGGTGCGGCCAAGAACCGTGCCGAGATCAAAGCGAAAGCCATCAACGCCGCCCGCCAGAACGAAATGGGTGAGCGCATCGGTGATCAGCTGCACCATGAATGGATGCTGGCAATCCAGCGTGTTGCCGGTGCCGGTATCGTTGATCAGTTGGTGGTCAGCGTCATGCCGGAACGCCTGCAGGTTGCAAAGGCCGCGCAGCGACAGGGTCGGGCCGAGCCGGTCGCTTTCGCCGGTGTGGTTGAACACCAGATCGAGGATGACGCCGATCCCTTCGGCCCTGAGCGCCGCCGTGGCTTTTGCCAAGTCGGCAATTCCACCCGGCGCGAGCCGCGGATCAAGCGCCATCAGCGTCACCGGGTTGTAGCCCCAGGCATTGGTGAGCCCGAGCGGCGGCAGGTGGCGCTCGTCGATCCAGGCGGTGATCGGCATCAGCTCGACCGCATCGACGCCCAGCGCCTTCAGATGACCGATGACGGCCGGATGGGCGAGCGCTGCGAGCGTGCCGCGTTGTTCGTGCGGCACATCGGGATGCAGCATCGTGAAGGCGCGCACATTCAGTTCATAGATCAGTCCGCCTTCGGCAAACAGCCGGGGCTGAGCGGCGCGCGCCGGGGGAGCCGTCTCGACAACGGATTTCGGGACAAGCGGCGCGGTATCGAAGCCGTGTCCTCGCGCAGCAGCCAGTGCAGCATGCCAGGCGAAAGGCCGGTCGATGCGGGTTGCAAACGGATCGGCCAGAAGCTTGGACGGATCGAACCAATGCCCGTGCGCCGGGTCGTAGGCGCCATCCGCGCGGTAGCCGTAGCGCTGTCCGGTACCAATGCCGGGAACATGCGCTGACCAATGTCCGTGCGCATCCCGTTGCATGGCGATCCGCGTTTCCCGGTCATGGGCGTCGAACAGGCAGAGATCGACCGCGGTCGCGTCGGGTGCGAAGACTGTAAACACCGTCGCGCCATCTTCGACGACAGCACCAAATGGCCCGGCAAGCATTGTCACGTGATCACGGTCGGTTCCGTGCGCCCGGTCAGGGCGCGGATGCCGGCGATGGCGTCAGCCGCCTTGATCAGGTCTGCGAGCGCTTCCTGCGTCTCGATGCCATGGCGCGCGGCGTCAGGCTCATAGCGCTCGATATAGACACGCAGCGTCGCGCCCGATGTGCCGGTACCCGACAGCCGGAACACGACTCGCGAACCGCCTTCAAACAATATCCGCACGCCCTGATGCGCCGAAACCGAGCCATCGACCGGGTCATGGTAGGAGAAGTCATCGGCTGCCGCGATGGTCATGCCTTCGAAAGTCTGGCCGGGCAGGGAGGGCAGCGCAGCGCGCAGCTTTTCAACCAGTTCGTTGGCGGCGGAGGTCGCAACGTCCTCATAGTCGTGGCGGGAATAGTAGTTCCGGCCATAATCGGCCCAATGCTGCTCGACGATCGCCTTCACCGGCTCGCGCCGCACCGCCAGGATGTTGAGCCAGAGCAGGATCGCCCAAAGACCGTCCTTTTCGCGCACATGGTCCGAGCCAGTGCCGGCGCTTTCCTCGCCGCAGATCGTCACCTTGCCGGCATCGAGCAGATTGCCGAAAAACTTCCAGCCGGTCGGCGTCTCGTAAAGCCCGATGCCAAGTTTCTCGGCAACGCGGTCTGCGGCGCCGCTTGTCGGCATCGAGCGGGCGATCCCCTTGATCCCGTCGCGGTAGCCGGGTGCCAGATGCGCGTTGGCGGCAAGCAGCGCCAGCGAGTCCGATGGCGTCACGAAGATGCCGGCGCCGAGGATCAGGTTGCGGTCGCCATCGCCATCCGATGCGGCGGCGAAATCCGGCGGCGTGTCGCCCATCACCGCATCATAAAGGTGCCGGGCATGCACAAGGTTCGGGTCCGGGTGGTGATGACCAAAATCCGGCAGCGGCGTTGCGTTCATGACCGTGCCGGACGGCGCGCCGAGCCGGTTTTCGAGGATTTCGACGCCATAGGGACCGGTGACCGCCGCCATGGCATCGAACATCATCGTGAAGCCGGATGAAAACAGGTCGCGGATCGCAGCAAAGTCGAACAAATCTTCCATCAGGTCGGCATAATCAGCCACCGGATCGATCACCTCGACGATCATGGCGTGGACGTCGCTAATGCCGTCCCGGGACAGGTCGATGTCGTCGGCGGAAACCGTCAGGTAGCGGTCGATCACCTTCGAGCGCGCAAACATCGCTTCGGTCAGGTGCTCGGGTGCCGGGCCGCCATTGCCGGCGTTGTATTTGATGCCAAAATCTTCCTGCGGCCCGCCGGGATTGTGGCTTGCCGACAGGATGATCCCGCCGAATGCGCCATGCTTGCGGATAACATGCGATGCGGCGGGCGTCGACAGGATGCCGCCGCGACCGACCAGCACCCGGCCAAAGCCGTTGGCAGCCGCCATGCGGATCGCCTTCTGGATGACGACATCGTTGTAGTACCGGCCGTCACCGCCGATCACCAGCGTCTGGCCGGCAAACCCGGTCAGGCTGTCGAAAATCGACTGGATGAAATTTTCCGCATAGTTGGGCTGGGCAAAAACCGGCACCTTCTTGCGAAGACCGGATGTGCCCGGGCGCTGGTCGCCGAACGGCGTGGTTGCGATGGTGTCGATCATCAATCTTGTCCTTTGCCAACAAGCGAGGCGTAGAGGTCGAGATAGCGGCGCGCGCTCGCATCCCAGGAGACATCGGCGGCCATGCCGTTTTTCATGAGACGGCTCCAGGCGCGACCGTCGCGGTGCAGGGCGCCCGCCTTCTCCACCGCCTCGATGATCGTTTCGACCGACAGCGGCGCAATGTGAAATCCGGTCGCAACGCCCGCAGCAAGCGCGGCCATGTTGGCGTCGATCACCGTATCAGCCAGTCCGCCGGTGCGCGCGACGATCGGCACGCAGCCATAGGCAAGGCCGCAGAGTTGCGTCAGGCCGCACGGTTCAAAGCGCGACGGCACCAGAACCGCATCGCATCCGCCTTGCATCAGGTGGGCGAGGGGTTCGTTGTAGCCGGTGCGAATGGCAACACGGCCGGGATGGCGAAGGCAAGCGGCCTCGAATGCCGCTTCCAGCGGCTGGTCGCCCGCGCCGAGGATTGCAAGGCTTGCGCCGGATGCGATGATCCGGTCGGTCGCCTCGGCAAGCAGATCCATGCCCTTCTGCCAGGTCAGGCGGCTGATCACCGCGATCAGCAGGCCCTTTCCGGGTGTCAATCCGAACTCTTCCGCCACCTTGTCGCGGTTGGTATTCCGCAATTTCAGCGACTTCGCGTCGAAGGGTGATGCCAGCGCCGCGTCTGCTGCAGGGTTCCAGACCTTCGTGTCTATGCCGTTGACGATGCCGCTGACCCGGTCGCCGCGCGCATTGATCAAGCCATCCAGCCCCATGCCGAAGTCCGGCGTGCGGATTTCGCGGGCATAGGTCGGGCTCACTGTCGTGATCGCATCGGCCGCTTGCAAACCACCCTTCAGGAAACCGACCGCGCCGTAGTATTCGACACTATCGACTGACCACGCACTGGCCGGCAGACCGAGTTCACCGAACACCTTGGCGGCAAATTGTCCCTGGAAAGCGATGTTGTGGACGGTCAGCACGCCGGGCGGTGCGCTTCCATCCTCATGGCGCAGATAAGCCAGCGTCATCGCCGCCTGCCAGTCATGGCAGTGCACGATGTCGGGCTGATAACCGGCAATGGCACCGCGCGCCACCAGCGCCGCAGCCTTGGAAAAGACGGCAAAGCGGCGCCACGTGTCCGGGTATTCGATGCCGTTGTGATCGGTGTATGGCCCGCCGTCGCGCTCGAAAAGGCCCGGTGCCTTGACGATGAGCAGTGACAGGCCGTCCTTTTGCGCTTTCAGGATCGTCACTGACTGGCCGAGCACATCGGCCAGTTCGACGACCTTCTTGGCCTTCGGGCACTTGACGAGCACCCCGCCATAGCCCGGCACGAT
The DNA here is from genome assembly GCA_041752455.1 of Roseitalea sp. Taxonomy (GTDB): domain Bacteria; phylum Pseudomonadota; class Alphaproteobacteria; order Rhizobiales; family Rhizobiaceae; genus JBGSWL01. The sequence continues at coordinate 33,798 of JBGSWL010000070.1, forward strand.
TGTCGTCGTCTCCACGCCATGGGCCGAGAGCGCACCGGGGAGTGCCCCGGTCACGTCTGCAAGCCCGCCGGTCTTGACCAGCGGATAGATTTCGGACGTGACCGCTAAGACCTTCATGACATTCCTATTCGTAATCTGCCTATTCGTATTTCAATCCGGCCTTGTCGAGCATGGCCTGGGTGATCAGGCAGACGCCGCTTTCCGACCGCCGGAAGCGGCTGGCGTCCAGTTCAGGATCTTCGCCGACGACCAGCCCCGCCGGTATCTTGACGCCGCGGTCGATCACCACTTTCGACAGGCGCGCATGGCGCCCGATCACGCTGTCCGGCAGGATGACGGCTTGGTCGACCGTCGAATAGGACCGGCACAGGACGCCGGTAAACACCAGCGAGCGATGCACGGCCGCGCCTGAAATGATGCAGTCGCCCGAAACGAGAGAAGAAATCGCGACGCCCCGGCGTCCATCCTCGTTGTGCACGAATTTTGCCGGCGGCTTGATCTCCGCATAAGTCCAGATCGGCCAGCTGCGGTCATAGAGGTCGAGCTCGGGCAGCACTTCCGTCAGATCGATGTTGGCCTGCCAATACGCATCGAGGGTCCCGACATCGCGCCAATAGGCTTCCTTGACCGGGCTTTCCCGGACGCAGGATTGGGTGAACCGGTGCGCCACCGCTTTGCCGTTCTGGACAAGGTGCGGAATGATGTCCTTGCCGAAATCACGGCTGGATCCCGGAGCAGCAGCGTCCCGTCGCAACTCCTCGACCAGGAACTTGGTGTTGAAGACATAAATGCCCATCGATGCCAAAGCCATGTCCGGATTGCCGGGCATGGCGGGCGGGTCGGCCGGCTTTTCGACAAAGGCGATGATCCGGTCCTTGTCGTCGACATGCATGACGCCAAAGCCGGACGCCTCCATGCGCGGAACTTCGAGGCATCCGACCGTCACATCCGCAGCATCGTTGACATGCTGCTGCAGCATCAGCTCGTAGTCCATCTTGTAGACGTGGTCGCCAGCGAGGATGATGATGTACTCAGGCGCGTAGCTCTCGATGATGTCGATGTTCTGGTAGACGGCGTCCGCAGTGCCCTCGTACCACTGTGTCTCGGACACGCGCTGGCTGGCGGGGAGAATGTCGAAACTCTCGTTTCGCTCCGGCCGCAGGAAGTTCCAGCCATGCTGCATGTGGCGGATCAGCGAATGGGCCTTGTATTGGGTCGCAACCGCCATGCGGCGCACCCCGGAATTGAGCGCATTGGACAGTGCAAAGTCGATGATGCGGCTTTTGCCGCCGAAATAGACGGCCGGTTTGGCGCGCCGGTCGGTCAGTTCCATCAGCCGCGAGCCTCGCCCTCCCGCAAGGACATAGGCCATGGCATCGCGCGCAAGTGGGGCCGAGGCCCGCCGCTTTTCATTCATAGTCATCTCCTCCCGGTTTCAAGAACCTGACGCTCCTCCGGCGTCCGGTTCAACGGCAATACTCCAGCATGATCGTGGCAAGTGGCGGGAGGGTGAGGCTTGCGCGCCCGTCGCGCGCCTGAACCTGCCCGAAATTGCCCGTATTGGATCCGCCATAGGCGGCGGCATCCGAGTTGAAGATCTCGCGCCACGGCCCGTCATGGGGCAGGGGTACCTGATAGCCCTCCCGCGGTACCGGCGTGAAATTGGAAACGACGGCAATCGGCGCCTCCCCGGGTGCCTTGCGGAGCCAGGCGTAGACCGAGTTTTCCGCATCGTCAGCAATCAGCCATTCAAAGCCGTCGCCTTCGCAATCGCGCGCATGCAGCGCCGGCCGCGCCCGGTAAAGACCGTTGAGATCGCGCACGGCCGATCGGACGCCGCTGTGCGCCGGCGCGTCCAAAAGATCCCAATCGAGGGCGCGGTCTTCCGACCATTCGCGCCGCTGGGCAAATTCCTGCCCCATGAACAGCAGCTTCTTGCCGGGATACCCCCACATGAGGCCGTAGAACGCGCGCAGATTGGCAAACTTCTGCCAGTCGTCACCCGCCATCTTTGTTAAAAGCGAGCCCTTGCCGTGAACGACCTCGTCATGGCTGAGTGGCAGCACGAAGTTTTCCGAAAACGCATAGAGCAGTCCGAAAGTCAGGTCGTTGTGGTGGAACTTGCGATGGGCCGGTTCACGCGCCAGGTATTCCAGCGTGTCGTGCATGAACCCCATGTTCCACTTGAAGCCGAAGCCGAGCCCGCCGTCATGCACCGGCTTGGAAACACCCGGCCATGAGGTCGACTCTTCGGCGATCGTCACGATGCCCGCATGCGATCCGTAGACTTCACGGTTGGTCTCCTGCAGGAAGCGGACGGCATCGAGGTTCTCGCGGCCACCCTTTTCATTGGGGATCCATTCGCCGGCCTTTCGCGAATAATCGAGATACAGCATCGAGGCGACGGCATCGACGCGCAGTCCGTCGACATGGAACCGCTCCGCCCAGTAAAGCGCGTTGCTGGTCAGGAAGTTGCGCACTTCCGTTCGACCGAAATTGTAGATCGCGGTGTTCCAATCCGGATGGAAACCCTTGCGCGGGTCCGCATGCTCGTAGAGCGCGGTGCCGTCAAATTGCGCAAGGCCGTGGGCATCGGTCGGGAAGTGCGCCGGAACCCAGTCGATCAGCACGCAGAGCCCGGCGCGATGGGCGCCGTCGATGAAACGCGCCAGCCCTTGCGGCTCGCCGAACCGGGCCGATGGCGAGAACAGGCCGGTCGTCTGGTAGCCCCAGGACGGATCATAGGGATATTCGCTGATCGGCATGAACTCGATATGGGTAAAGCCCATGTCGACGCAGTAGGGGATCAACTGGTCGGCCAGTTCGTCCCACGACAGGAAGCCATCTGCGCCCCAGCCGCGCCGCCATGAACCGGCATGGACCTCATAAATGGAGATCGGGGCGCGGCGCGCATCCGTTGCCGACCAGTGTGCACGGTGTGCCGCATCTCCCCATTCGTGATCGAGCGGTTCGGCGACGATGGACGCGGTCTGCGGCCGCAGTTCCGAGCGGAAGGCAAACGGGTCGGCTTTCAACGGCAGCTTGGTGCCGTGCACGTCGAGCAGTTCGTATTTGTAGGTCGTGCCGGGGCCGATGCCGGGGATGAAGGTCTCCCAGACACCGGAATCCTGCCGCAGGCGCATGACATTGCGCCGCCCGTCCCAGGCATTGAAATCACCGACGACCGACACCCGCCTCGCATTGGGTGCCCAGAGCGCAAAGTGGACGCCATCCTCGCCTTCATGGTGGATCGGATGGGCGCCTAGCTTGTCGAACAGCCGCAGATGCCGCCCTTCGCTGATGAAATAGTCATCGAACGGACCAAGCACCGGGCCGAAACTGTAGGGATCGGTGACGGTCCAAGTGGTGTTACCGTCGCGCGCGAGATAGCGCAGCGGTTGCCGCTCGGTGATGGCGAGTTTGCCTTCGAAAAAGCCGTCACCGGTGCGCTCGAGCGTTCCGGCCGGCGCGCCGGTCAGCGTGACAGCGTCGACGGTCTCGGCGCCGGGAAGGAAGCAGCGGGCAACCAGACCGGTTCCGGTTTGCTGGACACCAAGGACAGCATAGGGATCACGATGATTGCCGGAAAGAATGGCACCGACGTCGTCGGCAGGCAGCTTCCACGCCTCCGCCGCTTCCGTTCCGGGCATCCTCCCGCCGCTCATCGTCACATCCCTCCGGTCATGTCCTCGGTCTTGTCGATGGTCGCTGCCCGATGTCTCCCGCCATCATGCAAGCGGCACGTTCCATATGTCACGTGCGTATTCGCGGATCGTCCGGTCCGACGAGAACCAGCCGATCCTCGCCGTGTTGAGGATGGCTTTGCGATTCCATGTCTGACGATCCGACCATAGCGCATCAACCTGACGCTGTGCGCGGCAATAGTCGTCAAAATCGTCGGTCAGCATGAACCAGTCGTGTTGGTATATCCCGTCGATCAGACCGGCATAGCGGTCATGATCGCCCGGCGAGAAGGTGCCGCTGCGGATGGCCGACAACGCCTGGGCAAGTTCCGGCGAAGCGGCAATCGTGTCTCCGGGGTTGCGTCCGGAAGCGCGCCGCTGCGTCACCTCTTCTGCCGTGAGCCCGAAGATCAGTATGTTGTCTGCGCCGACATGCTCCTGCATTTCAACATTGGCGCCATCGAGTGTGCCGATCGTCAGCGCACCATTGAGCGCAAACTTCATGTTGCCGGTGCCCGATGCTTCCATGCCGGCGGTCGAGATCTGCTCGGACAGATCGGCGGCGGGAACCATGATCTCGGCGGTCGAGACATTGTAATTGGGGATGAACACGACCTTCAGGAGATCGCCGACCATCGGATCATTGTTGATCACCCGGGCAATGTCGTTGGCCAGTTTGATGATCAGTTTGGCATTGTGGTAGCTCGGCGCTGCCTTGCCGGCGAAGAACTTGACCCGTGGCACCCAGTCGCGTTCCGGGTGCGAGCGGATCTGGTCGTAGAGGGCGACAGCCTCGATGAGGTTCAAAAGCTGGCGCTTGTACTCATGGATCCGCTTGATCTGGATATCGAACAGCGCTGTCGGATCGACCCGGACCTGGCAGACCTGCCGCACCAGCTTGGCAAGGCGTTCCTTGTTGGCCGCCTTGATTGCGGAAAACTGCTCCTGAAAGGCGGCATCGTCCGCGTGGCGCTCAAGCGCGGTCATGGCCTCAGTCTGCGCCATGATGTCGACGCCCTCGCAAGCCTCCTGCGCCAGCCGGTAAAGACGCGGATTGCATTGCATCAGCCAGCGGCGCGGGGTGATGCCGTTGGTCTTGTTGTTGATGCGGCCGGGAAACATCCGGTTGAGGTCGGAAAACACCGTCTCCTTCATCAGGTCGGAGTGAAGCGCCGAAACCCCATTGATCGAATGTGATCCGGCAAAAGCGAGATTGCCCATCCGCACGCGCCGCTCGCCGCTTTCATCGATCAGGGAAATGCGCGAGATCGCGCCGTCGTCGAGACCATCCTTGCGCGCCTGACGCAGGATCTTGGCATTGATCTGGTAGATCAGTTGCATGTGGCGCGGGAACAAGCGCTCAAGCAGCGGCACCGGCCAGCTCTCCAGCGCCTCGGGCAGCAGCGTGTGGTTGGTGTAGGCAAAGGTACCATTGGTCAACTCCCAGGCCCGGTCGAAGCCGATGCCGTGGATGTCGATCAAAAGCCGCATCATCTCGGAGACCGCAATCGCCGGATGTGTGTCGTTGAGCTGGATGGCGACCTTGTCGGACAGGTTTTCGAACGTGTTGTAGGTCTGCTCGTGGCGGCGAAGGATGTCGGCAAGCGAAGCGGCGGAGAAGAAATACTCCTGCCGCAGGCGCAGTTCCTGACCGGCTATGTGGGAATCTGCCGGGTAGAGCACGCGGGTCAGCGCTTCCGCCTTGTTGCTTTCCTCCAGCGCGCCGAGGTGATCGCCCTCGTTGAACCGCTTCAGCAGGATCGGGTCGATCGCTGTTGCCGACCACAGGCGGAGCGTGTTGACGCGGGTCGCGTGCCAGCCGACGACCGGGGTATCAAAAGCGGTGGCAATCAGCCGCTCGGCCGGCTTCCAGACATAGATCGGATTGCCTTGCGCATCGAGGCCGTTGGGCTCGACCCGCCCGCCAAAGCCGATCTCGTAGGAGGATTCCCGGCGCTCGAATTCCCACGGATTGCCATGCGAGAGCCAGGTCTCGGGAAGTTCGACCTGCCAGCCGTCCGAGATTTCCTGCCGGAACAGGCCATGCTGGTAGCGGATGCCGTAGCCGTATGCCGGCACGCCGACGCTTGCCATGGATTCCATGAAGCAGGCGGCAAGGCGCCCGAGGCCGCCATTGCCGAGCGCAGCGTCCGGTTCCAGTTCGCGCAACATGTCATAGTCGACGCCGAGACTGGCCAAGGCCTGCCGCAGTTCGCTTTGCAGGTCGAGGTTGGAGATCGCATCGCGCAGAAGCCGTCCGATCAGGAATTCCAGCGACAGGTAATAGACCCGCTTGGAGCCGCTCGCGTAGGTCTGACGGGTCGATTGCATCCATCGGTCGATGATCCGGTCGCGCACCACGCGGATTGTCGCCTGCAGCCAGTCATGGCGCGTGGCAGCCTTCGGGTCCTTGCCGGTTCCGTGGATCAGATGCTCGATGATCTCGGCGGCCAGAATGGAAGGACTGCTCTGGCGCGGCTCGGGCAGGGGGAGTTTTTCGGCATTGGCAATCATGGGGCAATCTCGCTGCGAAACGTCGTGAAGCGCTCTGCAAAAAGTGTGCGCTGTGGTTGAACAAAGACAACAGTCGCAAGTGGTAACAGCAATTGTCGTGCACCTTAAAGGGCTTTGGCTGTCTTTTTTTGCGCTGCGGTATCGATCCTGCTGATCTTGCGGTTTCCGGTGGCGAGAAACCTGTTTTCCTGCGCTTCGCTTTGCGCTATCGCAGAGGTTGCGCGGGTGTAGCTCAATGGTAGAGCAGCAGCTTCCCAAGCTGACGACGAGGGTTCGATTCCCTTCACCCGCTCCAGCACATTCAGCCTTTCATGCTGCCTTCGCACCGCACCACGCATTGGCACTTTACCCTTGCGGATGCCAGCCAGAAGCCTTATGTGCCGCGCCGTGCGAGGGGGTTTCCCGCTTTTTCCGATTGAGTAGAGAACAGGACAGACAATGGCCAAGGGTAAGTTTGAGCGCAACAAGCCTCACGTGAACATCGGCACGATCGGTCACGTTGACCACGGCAAGACGTCTCTGACGGCTGCGATCACCAAGTATTTCGGCGAATACCGCGCCTATGACCAGATTG
>JBGSWL010000071.1:0-23773 GCA_041752455.1 Roseitalea sp.
ATCAGCGCGACCAGCCCCCCGACCGAAAGGCCGCAGACGATCGCCTGGCTGGTGTTCAGGAAATCGAGCAGCCCGGCGAGATCGCCGACATGGTCGTCCATCGTATAAGGCACCGCGCCGGTATCCGACAGGCCGGACCAATTGCGGTTTCGGGCGGCGTCGGCAAGGGTTTGCAGCTTCTCGCGGGTCAAGGGCAGGGTCAGCGTCGCATCGGCGACAAGCCCGCTTTGCCGGTGCAGGCCAGCGCCGCCAAAGCTCCAGCGCAGGGCGATGACCGGGATCATCGATGCGCGGATTAACTCGCAGACGGCCGGTTCCGGCATCGTGCCTTCATCGACAAAAATGCAGTCAGCCTTGCTGTGGAACAGGGACAACGGCCCTTTGGTGCCCAGAACACTGGCGCCGTGGCAGGCGAGCACCGACGCGAGGTTCTTTTCCACGAACGGGCGGGCGCTGAGGACTGCGACATCGAGGCCGGCAAAGGCCGGGCCCTGCGCAGCCGGCTCGGACACGGGCAATTCGACCGTCAGGGTGAAGGTCGAGCCTTCGCCGAGCGTGCTTTCCACATGGATGCGCCCGCCCATGGCTTCAGCGAGCTTGCGACAAATGGCAAGGCCGAGGCCGGTGCCGCCATATTCGCGGCTGGTGGATTGTTCCGCCTGGGCAAAGGCATCGAAAATCGTGGCGATCTTGGCGGTGGCGATCCCGATGCCGGTATCGGTGACGGAAATTTCGACCCACTGACGGTTGCCATTTGAGGTGCTGCCCGGCTTCAGGCGGGCGCGCACGGTGATGCCGCCTTCCTGGGTGAACTTGATGGCATTGTTGACGAGATTGGTGACGATTTGGCCAAGGCGGGTCGGGTCGCCGTCAAAACGAGCGGCCAGCGATGGCTCGACGCAGGTCAGGAGTGTCAGGTTCTTCTCGCGGACACGCTCGGAGAACAGGGCACCGGCATCGGCGAGGATCGTGTCCATCGAGAACGGGATGGTTTCGAGGTCGACATGTCCGGCCTCGATTTTCGAGAAGTCGAGCACGTCGTTGATGATGGCGAGCAGCCCGCGGCCGGACCGGTTGATGACGTCGGCATAGTGCTTCTGGCGCTCGGGAAGTGGCGCCATGGCAAGCATTTCGGCCATCACCATCATGCCGTTGAGCGGGGTGCGGATTTCGTGGCTCATGGTGGCGAGGAAATCGGATTTGGCCGCGTTGGCCTTCTGGGCAATGGCGGTCGCCTCGCGCAGTTCCTGGGTGCGCAGATCGACGCGATCTTCCAAATGGGCGCGGTAGTCGTTGAGGTCGCGGTCGCGGCGCTCGATCTGCGTGATCATCGCGTTGAAGGTGTCGGCGAGAACCCCGACTTCGCCCTTGTGCGTGATGTCGGCGCGGCGGTCATAGCGGCCGTCGGTTGCAAGGCGCGCCATCAGCCCCGTCAGGGTGCTGAGCGGCGCCGTGAAAGTGCCGATCGTGCGAAAGACAAGCAAAGCGGTGAAGATGGATACGGCAAAGGCCAGCGCCGTGTTCAGGCCCATGACGCGCAGAAAGTTGGTCCGCCCGGCGCTCATGTCGGCCAGCATGTAGAGATAGCCGACCTGGACGCCGCCCGAGACAATATCGGCGCGCAGCCACATCGTCCGCGACAGCAACATGGCAAGTCCCGTTGCAGCCTCTTTGCCATCATATTCCGAGGCGAGATATACACCATGGCCCATGCTGGCGAGCGGGCGCGAATTGATGTCGGTTGCCGCGACATAGGTCACATCGGGCAGATCGCGAATTGCGGTCAGGGATTTCTGCAGCGCTGCGACATCGTTGGTGCTGACATATGGGGCCGAAGCTGTCGCCAGAACCGACGCCATGCCGCCGAGGCGTGCTCGGGTCGCATCGACCATCGAGGTAAAGGTGAACAACGTCATCCAGCTGCTGATGAACAGAATGCCGGCCAAAACGGCGACGCCGATGGCCAGCGACAGCCGGAAGCGCAGCGTGTCGCGCCAAGCCAAAGCCTGGCCTTTGGGGTTCATCTCAATTGGTGCGGTTTTCATGTTCCACTCGATCCCGCAGCCAACCTAGTCCATCCGGGTTAAAAAACCGGTGCGATCTGGCGCAATTTTGTGCATCCGGTTTAACCTTTCCCAAGGGAAGCGCGGATATTCTTTGCTGATGTCCAGCAATGCTTCCAATGCCGGTATCCCTGCGCCCGCGCTTTCCCTTGAAGCGCAGGAAGCGGGAACGCTTGCCGGGCAAAACATCCTTATTGTCGATGATGATCCGATCGTGGCAGCGATGCTGCGCATCGTCTTTACCGCCTGCGGCGGCCATGTGGTCATGCATGCGTCGGACGGGGCAAAGGCGCGCGAATGCCTTGCCGATCCCGCCAAGCGCATCGATCTGATGACGCTGGACCTGCGCATGCCGAACGAGGATGGCGTCAGCGCTCTGCGCCGGATTGCCGACCTCGGCTACAAGGGGCGTCTGGTTCTGTTGTCGGGCGAACAGCCGGAAGTGATCCGTGGCGCCGAGCGCCTGGCAGCGATGTTCGGGCTTGATTGCACGTTTGCGTTCCGCAAGCCGGTCAATCCGATGGTCATCGTCGAGGCACTGAGAACGGCAAAGCCGGCCCGACAGCGCAAACGTCAAGCGACCGCGCTGACCGATTGCACCCTGTCGGCGGTTCATTTCCAGCCGCGCATTGCAACGCGCAACGGGATGGTTTGCGGGTTCGAGGCGCTGTCGCGGTTCAAGGACAGCGACGGCAAGCCGGTTTCGCCGCAGCAAGCCATCGACCAGGCCGAAGAAGACGGCTCGATCGACACATTGACCTGGACGATTTTCGACCATGCGATGGCGGGTTTTGCGCCCGTTGTGGCCCGTGGCGCCGAGCGGCTTCGTTTGTCGATCAATGTGTCCGCACGGACGCTGTCGCAGACAGGGTTTGTTGATCGCCTGCGCGAAACCATTGTCCGCCACGGGTTGCAGACGGGCGACATCATTGTCGAACTCACCGAAACGCGGCTTGCCGACGATCTTGCCGCAGCGCTCGAAAACCTGACGCGCCTGCGCCTCTACGAGATCGGCGTTGCACTCGATGACTTCGGCACCGGCCATTCCAATGTCGAGCAGCTGGGCAATTATCCCTTCACCGAACTGAAGATCGACAAGGGCTTCGTGATGCGCGCGCAGCATGATCCGTTTGCAGCTTCCAGCGTGGAAACGGCGGTGCAGCTTGCACGGCGCAACGGGCTGACAAGCGTTGCGGAAGGCGTGGAGACACGCTGGGCATTTGACTTCGTGCGCAATCTTGGCGTCGATGAAGTGCAGGGCTACCTGTTCTCGCCCGCCGTGCCGGCCGATGAACTCGTCGCGGTCATCGACAGCCAGACCTGATCTGACGAACAACCAGTCTCGTTCAACGGCCTGATCGGCCGCATGGCCTCATTCCACGAGGCGAACCTGCTTGCCGCCGGCCAATCCGCCGGGAACCGGGACGGAGGTTGCGCTGTAGTCGGAATTGAAATGCAAGTCTGCGCCGTTGTCAGCCAGGATCTGGCGGGCGATGATGGCAGTCCATGCCGATCCACCTGCAAATTCTTGTGTCTTGCTGACCTCGAGGGTGCTGTTCGGCAGATAGATTGCGCCAACGAGTTCTCGTGCATCCTTCGAGCCGATCACATGTTTGTTTCCCTCAGGCGCATTGCGATCTTCATAGAATAGGATGCCTGCCAAGGGTCCGGAGTTCGGTGCGCTCAGTGCAATCGTCGTTGAAACGTCGAAGTTGATTGTGGATGCGTCACCCGTAAGGAAGAAACCGACGCCCGTGCCATTCAAGGTGGCATTGCCGGCAATCGAGAGTTCGCCATCCTTGATGATGTAGACGCCCGGTTTGGCCGTGACGACGGCATTGCCGGAGATCTTGATGCCGCCGCAATAGACACCGGGATTGATCGTGTCGGTACCCTTGATCTCCGTATCCTTGTGGGTACAGGCACCAAAAGATGGCGGTGCGCGCTCGGCCAATGGGTCGGGCTGGACCGGGCAGTCGGTCTGCACTGCCGGTGTGATGTCGCCGGGCGTGAAATCAGCACCACCGGCCGAGCAGACAGCCACGGCTGTAATCTTCGATTTTGCCTCGATCTCCACCGCCTTGACGTCGGTCGAGTTGGCGAAAATTCCGCAGTTGTTGCCGGTGATGTTGGATTTGCCGGACATTTTCAATGTCGAACCGTTGTTCGGATGAAGCGCCAGCACGCAGGTATTGGCGGATGACACCACCACGGCAGCAGCTTCCGTGACGATCTGCGGGTCTTTCTTGAGGAGGCCGAGAACGAAATAGCCGTGGCTGTGCTGTTCGAGGCGACCGGACACCTTGCCGGTTGAGGGATCGACCGTTACCTGCAGCTTGTAGTCAGTCTTGCCGCTGGCGGTGTCGCGCAGGTTTTCCTCGACATAGGTGTCGACGATGCCGAAGACGCTTTCCTCGCTCCAGCCGACGACCGGCGCCTCACGCGCGGCGGCCAGCAGGCCAGCTTCGAGCGATGTGGTCATCGCCGATCTCTGGCTCACCAACGTTGCCACGTCGACGCCAATGCCCAAGGCGCTTGCCAGCACGACGGCGACAAGACCCATGATGGTCGACAGGTTTCCATTGGTGGCTTTGGCGAACATGTGCCCCGGCTCTTGTTCTTCAACAAGCGACTCTACCGGTGGATGTGTGCACATCCGGTAAGCGTTCAGCGTTAACGCACGTTTTCGAAGGCCCGATCAGCCACGCCAGAAGGCCGGCGACAACAGGACGAGGACCGCAAACAGTTCAAGTCGGCCAAGCAGCATGGCGACCGAAAGCATCCATTTGGCGGCATCCGGGATCCCGGCAAAGTTTCCGGCCGGTCCGATCATGGTGCCAAGGCCGGGGCCGACGTTGGCCATTGCCGTCAGCGTGCCGGAAAAAGCCGTCAGAACGTCCAGACCGGTCGCGGTCAACATCAGCGTTCCGACGCCGAGAACGATAAGGAATGTTGCGACAAACAGGGCCGTCACGGCCTGTGTTCGTTCATCGACGCTGACCGATCCGGTGCGGACCGGATGGACGGCGTTGGGGTAGATGAAGCTTTCCAGCGCCTGGCGGAGCATTCCGAACAGGATCATCCAACGGATTGCCTTGATGCCGCCGGAGGTCGAGCCGGTGCAGCCGCCGAGGATTGTGGCGACCAGTGCGATGCCGACAGCAAATGATCCCCAGGTGGTGTAATCTTCCGAGGTAAAGCCGGTCGTGGTCACCAATGTCACGACGGAAAAGAGCGACAAACGAAGCGCATCATCGATTGTCTTTTGTCCGCTCAGCACAAGCCAGGCGGCGAGCATAAGGCTGAAAAAGAGACAGTAGGCGATAAAGACGTAGATCTGGTGATCGCGCAGGATGTCGGTGCGCCCGCGGAATGCGAGCACGACAAGAGCCGTGAACGGCAAGCCGCCGATCGCCATGAAGACAATCGCGACCCAATGCAGGTTGTCGTTGAAGAAGCCGAATGAGCTGTCGTGGGTCGAGAAACCACCGGTGGATACCGTCGTCAGCGCATGGTTGACAGCGTCGAAGGCACTCATGCCGAATGTGGCATAGAGGATCGCGCAGGTCAGGGTCAGTGCAATGTAAATGGCGCCGATCGAATAGGCGTAGGTCGAAAAGCGGGCGTATGGGCGTTCGTAGCGATCCGACGATTCGATGCGGAACAGGCTTGATCCGCCGATCTTCAGGAACGGCAGGATGAACAGGCTGAGCACGATCACGCCGAGGCCGCCAAACCACTGCAGCATGGAACGCCAGAGCAGGATGCCCGGTGGCCGTGTGTCGAGGCCGGCGATGACGGTCGATCCTGTGGTGGTAATGGCCGAGACGCTTTCGAAGACTGCATCGGCGGCTGACAGCCCCAACGTCGAGAAATACAGCGGCACGGCGGCGACAACCGAAAAGGTCAGCCACAGCAGGTTGACGAGAAGGAATGTGAACCGCGTGGAAATGACCGGCGGGCCGGCGCGCGTGGCAATCGCGACCATCGCGGAAAAGCCGCCGATGAATGCGCCCGAGGCGGCAAAGACCCGCCAATCGTCATTGCCATAGTAAAGATCGACGAGGCCGGGAATCAGCATCATCGTTGCCAGGTAAAAGGCAAAGATCGCGCTGACATGGATGGCGCTGCGCAGCATGCTTGCGTTCATGGCGTATCTTTGGCCCGTATCGCGCGATGTCTTGTGGCGTCGTCGGTTGTCACGTGGTGTTCCCGGCCCCTCCGAACAGCCCGTCTGGCCATGCGGTGCCGGGCCGTATACACCGGAGCGCCGGTCTGCGCCATGTTGTTGACGAAGCAGGGCGGGACTGCGCCAGGAGCATGCGATGACGACGGGCGACGATTTTGCAGAGGGTGTGCGGCAAGCGGCGGCGGCGATGCGCGCGCTTTTCGAGCCGACCCCGTTGCAGGAGAATGTCTACCTGTCCGGGAAATACGGCGCACGGGTCTTTTTGAAGCGCGAGGACCTGTCGCCGGTGCGCTCCTACAAGATCCGCGGTGCGTTCAATTTTTTCCGCAAAGCGCTCGCCGATGGAGCAACGGGGCGATTTGTCTGCGCTTCGGCGGGCAACCATGCGCAGGGCTTTGCATTCGTGTGCCGGCATTTCGGCTTGCACGGCACGGTGTTCATGCCGGTGACGACGCCGCAACAAAAGATCGACAAGACGCGTGCGTTTGGCGGTCACCATGTGGAGATCCGGCTGATCGGCGACATCTTCGACGAGTGCAACCGCGCTGCGCTGGCCTTTGCCGAGGCTGAAGGTGCGCTGATGGTGCCGCCGTTCGATCATCCCGACATCATCGAGGGGCAGGCGACGGTTGCGATGGAACTGTTCGACCAGTTGCCGGTGGGGATCAATGTCGACCGGCTGCATGTGGCGGTAGGCGGCGGCGGGCTGGCGAGCGGCTTTACGCGTTGGCTGGCGGCCACGGGCCGGTCGACACAGATGATGGTGCTGATCGAGCCGGAAGGTGCGCCGAGCCTGAAACGGGCGCTGGAAGCGGGCGAGCGCGTGCGCCTGCCGCATGTGGACAATTTCGTCGATGGCGCATCGGTCGCTGAGGTCGGTGCGCATACGTTCGATGTGCTCAAGGGATACCGGCCATCCGATGTGACGTTGGTCAGCGAAGACCGGCTTTGCACGACGATCATCGAAATGCTGAATGTCGAGGGGATCGTGCTGGAGCCGGCGGGCGCCTTGTCGGTCGATGCGCTGAAGGATGTGCGGCGCGAGGACCTTGCCGGGCGGACGATCGTCTGCATCGCCTCCGGCGGCAATTTCGACTTCGAGCGTCTCGCCGAGGTCAAGGAGCGGGCGCTGCGCTATTCGGGTTTGAAGAAATACTTCGTGCTGCGTTTGCCGCAACGGCCCGGCGCGCTTCGCGATTTCCTCAATCTGCTTGGTCCCGACGAGGACATTGCGCGGTTCGAATACCTGAAGAAGTCGGCGCGCAATTTCGGCTCAATCCTGATCGGCATCGAGACCAAGGAAGCCGCGAACTTCTTCGGCCTGATGGCGCGGATGACCGATGCGGGGATTGTCTGGCAAGACATCACCGACAATGAACTGGTGGCAGGCCTCGTGATTTGAGGAGTAAGCCGGATTTTCCTGGGTCTGTTTGAATTAGTCGTGCAGGATGAGGTCCGGGTCGCTTGACGGCGGGCGCATCGAGGCCACCGGTTTGGTGCCGGGTTTTGCCGTGTGGCGTTTGGGCGGGATCTTGCCGCCCTGCGACAACAGGATGGCAACCGGGCGGGTGCCATCGAACTCCGACAAAATGATCACGAGGATCGCAGTGATCGGCACCGACAGCAGCGCCCCGGCAATGCCCCACAGCGAACCCCAACTGGTCAACGCGACAAGGACGACGAACGGGCTGAGATTGAGCGACCGGCCCATCAGGTTGGGCTCGATCAGCGAGCCGACGATGATCTGGCAGGCACTCAGGCCGATCAGTGCAATCAGGATCATCGTTATGTCGCCAAACTGGACGACGGCAATCGCGACCGGCACGGCAACGCCAATCACCGAACCGATATAGGGCACATAGTTGGCGATCGCGATGAAGACACCGAAGAAGGCGGCAAAATCGAGCCCCATGAACGCAATCAGCGCATAGGACATCAGGCCGAGGATCAGGTTCACCAGCGTCTTGGTGACGAGATAGTCGCCGATGCGGGTGTTGATGATCGACACGATTTCGCTGAGGCGGCGCGCATCATCGGGATCATCGGTCAGGCGTTCGAGCTTGCGTTCGAACAGGCGCCGTTCGGACAGCGCAAAACCGGTGTAGACGAAGACGACAAACATCGAGCCGACTATCACCGAGACCGAGGTGACCGTTGAGCCGACCAGTGACTGAAGCGAGATGCCGCCGAAGATGTCGCGGCGTATGGTCTCCCATGTCACCTCGGTTTCCACGCCGAATTCCTCACCGAAGGACGTGAAGAGGCCCTGGATGAAGGCGAGGAGGCGCGCCTGGTATTGCGGGGTGAGTGCGATCAACTGGTTGAGATTGGCGATGATCAGATAGACAAACGCACCGATGATGGCGGCGATCACAAGAATCGAGATGGTGAAGCGGATCGACGCGGGCACCAGCGGTCCGAGCTCCGGTATCAGGCGGATGCGCTCGGCAAGCGCCGTCACGATATAGGCCAAGATGACGCTCGAGATCACCGGCACGAAGACATTCTTGCCGATGTACAGGATCCAGCCGATCATCAGCGTCAACGCCACACCATAGACAATGTTGCGGAAACGGTTCTGGCGCTGGGCTGACATGACGACTCCCTGAAAGTTGGCGCACCATTGCCAAAGGCGCGCGCGCTCGCAAGCCTTTCCTAAAGCCTGCTTCCGGCATCAGTGGCTCCGCTGGCCTTGCCAAGGGTGCCGGTGCGCCGTATCGCGGCTTCTGATCCAAAGACCGGCACGAAAAAGCCGGCGTGATGACATGAAGCGACGGGAGCGCGGAAAATATGGCCGGAATTGCGGTTCTTTGCGTGGCATACATCTTTTCGCAGTTCTACCGGTCGTTCCTTGCGGTGCTGACACCGGCCTTGATCGCCGATATCGGCGTGACGAAAGCCGATCTTTCGCTGGCGTCCGGGGCATGGTTTGCCGCGTTTGCCTGCATGCAGTTTGCCGTCGGCGTGGCGCTTGACACGTTCGGCCCGAGGCGGACGGCAGCCGCGCTGTTCGGGATCGCCGGCGGGGCCGGCATTGCGCTGTTTGCGCTGGCGCAGGCGCCGTGGATGATCATCGCCGCGATGGTGCTGATCGGCATCGGCTGTTCGCCGGTGCTGATGTCCTCGTTCTACATCTTTGCGCGGACGCAGGACGCGGCGCGGTTTGCGTTTCTCGCCTCGATCTTCATCGGCGTCGGCAATCTCGGCAACATCATCGGTTCAACGCCGATGGCGGCCGCCTCGGAAGCGTTCGGCTGGCGGACTGTCACCGGCGGACTGGCGGTGGTGACAGTCCTTGTCGGCGCGCTGATCTTCTTCGTCGTGCGCGATCCGAAATCCGCCACCGCCAAGGGCGACGGCGGCTTCGGCGGCTATTTGAAGCTGCTGCGCATTCCGGTGCTGTGGCTGATCATCCCGGCGATCATGGTGCACTATGCGGCGGCGGCCGGCATTCGCGGCCTGTGGGCCGGGCCGTATCTGTCCGACGTGTTCGGCGCCAATTCGCTGCTGATCGGGCAGGTGACTTTGTGGATGGCGATTGCCATGGCGCTTGGATCGGTCGCCTACGGGCCGCTCGACACGGTGTTCAACAGCCGCAAATGGGTGGCGTTCACCGGCGCCCTGATCGGCGTCGTCGCGCTGGCGTTTCTTGCGGTCAATCCGCAATCATCGCTCACCGTGGTGACGGTGTGCCTGATCGTCATCGGCATGTCGGGGCTCGGCTATGGCGTGTTCATGGCCCATGCGCGGGCATGGTTCCCGCCGGAACTGACCGGGCGCGGCGTGACGCTGATGAACTTCTGCTCGATCGGCGGCGTTGCAACACTGCAGATCGTTTCGGGACATGTGGCGACCGCCTATGAAGTGCCGGGCGAGCCGACAGCGGGATATTCGGCGCTGTTTGCGTTCTACGGAATCATGCTGGCGCTGGCGCTGGCAATCTATCTTGCCGCGCCGGATGCCAAACCGAAACCGGCTGTCAAAGCGCCTTGACCCAATCGGCAATCGCCTTTGCCAGCGGTTCGGACTTGGACGGCGACAGCGCATCTCCGGCGATCACATGGTTGTAGGGATCTTCGGCATCCTCGACATTGATCACGGTCTTTGGTCCGCCCCAACGGTCGATGATCTTTCGTGTCACCACCGGATCGACCACCTGGTCATTGTCCGAAAAGACAAACAGCGCCGGGATCGTCACGTCATAGAAGGGCAGGGCGGCCGCCTTGCGGACTGACGCTGCCATCGGCAGCAGCGCCTCGCTCGGATAGGTGTGTGTCCACAACTGGCGGTGCAGGTCATTGGAAGGCTCGAACGAGCGCTCGGTGCCGATCAGCAGCGGCACGATGGAGCGCGCAAACGGCATCGTCAGCAATTGACTGCCAGCGGCCTTCAGGCCGAAGTTCGGCGAAATGAACACAATGCCGGCGATCTTGTCCGCAAGCGTCTTGTCGGCGGCGGCGAGCGCGGCAAACGTGCCGCCGGTCGATGTGGTGATGAGGATCGTCTTTTCGCCAAGACGGTTGCCGATGGCGATGGCCTCTGCCGTGTCGTCATACCAGTCCTGTAGGGTTGGCGTTGCCATGGCCGCGCCGGGCAGGCCGTGACCGGTCAGACGCGAATAGTGCAGGTTGGCGCCAAGTTCGCGCGCGGCGATGTCCGGCAGCGGGCGTGTCTCGCCCTTGGAAGCGGAGAAACCGTGCAGATAGACCAGAGCGACGGGCGTGCGTGCTTTCGATTCCGGATAGGCCCAGATGATTTCCTTGCGGGCGGTTTCAACGACGCCGGGGACCGCGGCTTCACGCTCGGCAAGCCAGACATCCATGTCGGCGCCGATGGTTGCGGGATCGAAGCGGTTGACGGCGGCATCGGGTTCGCGCGGCCCGAAGACCCACAGGGCGGCAAGGGCGATGATCAGAGCCAGAAGAATGTAGATCACAGTTCTCACCCGGTTTCGGCTGCGACGCGGTTTGACCGTTTGTGATGTCGAACCGGCGGTTGCGCCCGTGTCGCTCATGTCCGATACCCCTCCCAAGGCGGTTGACTGACGTTGTCGTAAACGTCAACCGATGGCTTGGCAAGAATGCCGCGAGACAGGTCTTGTGCCGTTGACAGGGCGGTTGGCAACGCCGACCTTTGGGACAAAAACGGGAAGGAATGGATCGATGGCTGGTTTCCTGAAACGCCTGTTCGGACTTGGAGGCTCTAGCGGTGACGCCGGGGCGGGGCAGACGTCTGACGGGCCCGTGGCCGAAACGCACAAGGGTGTCGACATCCGCCTTTCGCCGATCCGCGAGGCCGACGGCCAGTTTCGCGTGGCGGGAACGCTGACGCGCGATGGCAAGACGCGGCGGTTCCTGCGCGCCGATCTTCTTGCCTCGCGCCAGGCCGCCGAGGAGGCAAGCCTTGCGAAAGCGAAACTGATCATCGACCAGAATGGCGAAAGCCTGTGGGCGGGAGATGCTTCAGGGCCGTGCTGACCGGTTTCAAGCCACTTTGACTGGGACGCGCTTGCGGACTTCCCACCCCGGTGGCATGAGCGCGGCGTCACGATCTTTCAGGGTTTGCCATGCCGTTGTCCCACCGCCATCTTGACCGAGACCGTCTGACGATCGTGCCTGTGACCGCGCCGCTTACCGGGCGCGCGGTGCCTCCGGGTTCCAAATCGATCACCAACCGGGTGCTGCTGCTGGCGGCTCTTGCCGAGGGGACGAGCCGGATCACCGGCGCGCTGAAAAGTGACGACACCCGGCACATGGCCAATGCGCTGACGGCGATGGGCGTGACCGTCGAGGAGCCCGATGCAACGAGTTTCACGGTAACATCGACCGGGCGGCTCACGGCACCTGCCGGCCCGTTGTTTCTCGGCAATGCGGGAACAGCGACGCGGTTCCTGACCGCGGCGGCGGCAACGGTAGACGGGACCGTCGTCATCGACGGCGACGAGCACATGCGCAAACGGCCGATTGCGCCGCTGGTTCAATCGCTTGGCGCCGCCGGCGTCGATATTGAATCAAGCACCGGCTGCCCGCCCGTGACCGTGCGCGGCACCGGCGCAATGTCGGGCGGGCGGTATGAAATCGATGGCGGCCTGTCCTCGCAATATGTGTCGGCGCTGCTGATGGCCGCGCCGATGGCGAATTCGGCTGTCGATGTGGTGCTGACCGGCGATGCGATCGGCGCGCGCGGCTATGTGGATCTGACTCTTGCGGCGATGGAGACATTCGGTGCCAGGGCGCAGATGATCGCGCCGGGCCATTGGCGCGTGGAGCCGACCGGCTACCATGCGGCCGACATGCTGGTCGAGCCGGATGCATCGGCTGCGACCTATCTGTGGGCGGCGGAAGTGCTGACCGGCGGATCGATCGATCTCGGTGTCAGGACGGCGGATTTCACCCAGCCGGACGCTATGGCGCACCGGATCATCGCGCAGTATCCGGCCATGCCGCAGGTGATCGACGGATCACAGATGCAGGATGCGGTGCCGACATTGGCGGTGCTGGCGGCCTACAACACCGTGCCGGTGCGGTTTGTCGGGATTGCCAATCTGCGGGTCAAGGAATGTGACCGGATCGCCGCCTTGGCGCAGGGGCTGAACCGGATTCGTCCCGGCCTTGCCTATGAGGAAGGCCACGACCTGATCGTCACGGCTGATCCGTCGCTGGCGGGGCGAACGGTAGCGGCCGAAATCGACACGTTTGCCGATCACCGGATCGCGATGAGCTTTGCGCTGGCTGGCCTGAAGACGGGCGGTATCACGATCCTCGACCCCGGCTGCGTGGCAAAGACCTTTCCGCGCTATTGGGAAGTGCTGCAAGGGCTGGGGGTGGAGATCAGGTAGGCTCATCCCCTCATCCGACCTCGCTTCGCTCGGCCACCTTCTCCCGCAGGCGGGAGAAGGACAGGTAGATCTTTGCTTGGGTCCAACAAACCCACAGCGCGTTGACTTAGCCAAGATGGCGCTTGTCCTTCTCCCGCCTGCGGGAGAAGGTGGCCGAGCGAAGCGAGGTCGGATGAGGGCAATGCGTGAAGCGGAAACTCCCAGGTTGCGCCGGTTCGCCCGAGATATGCGGCACGAACCTACCGAAGCTGATGCGCGACTATGGGATACCCTTCGGGCGCGACGCCTGGATGGCCTAAAATTTCGTCGGCAGGTTCCCGTTGCAGGCTACATCGCCGATTTCCTTTGTTCGGAAGCGATGCTGATCATTGAAGTCGATGGAACGCAGCATGCCGGGTCTTTTCGGGACATGAAGCGGGATGCGGCGCTCCACGCTGATGGATATGAAGTTGTCCGGTTCTGGAACGACGATATCATCCGCGACCTCCACAATGTCTGCATGCATATCATTCGCGTCGCGGAGATGCGGAAAGCGGAGTGATTGCGTCGGATGAGGGCGCTTCCGCACCCCTACACCAGTTCCATGCCGATCCCGACATTGGGCCGGTCGATCACCTCGCGCAGCGAGAACGAGGTGACGATCTTGACCACATGGGGCAGGGCGGACAGCCATTCGCGGTGGATGCGTTCGTAGTCCGCAAGATCCTGTGCCGCGACGCGCAGGATGTAGTCGTATTCGCCTGACAGGAGATAGCAGACGAGGACATTCGGGCAGAGACGCACCGCTGTCTCGAATTCGTCGAGTGTTTTCTGGAACTGGCCGGACAGCGAAATATGGACGATTGCCGTCAGCGTATGGCCGAGCGCGCGGTTGGAGACGCGGGCATGGTAGCCGCGGATGATGCCCGATTTTTCAAGGTGGTCGAGCCGGCGGGAGCATGCGGACGGCGACAGGCCGACCTTTTCGGCAAGGCCATGGTTCGAGATGCGGCCATTGCGTTGAAGTTCGCTTAGGATCGCACGATCAATGCTGTCGACGGTCATCAGCGCAATAATCCTTTGCAGTTTGCCTTGTTCGAGACGAATAGTTGCACGACGGACACTTCGGCGCCACACCTTTGCACGGACATTGCGCAGCCGATCGGCAATGATCGGCGCATCAGAATCACCGGTTCGGGAGACCAAGAGATGCGCGTCGGATGCCCCAAGGAAATCAAGAACCATGAATACCGGGTCGGTCTGACGCCGGGCGCGGTGCGCGAATATGTGGCACATGGCCACGAGGTTCTGATGGAAACCGGGGCCGGCGCCGGGATCGGCGCCGACGACGCGGCCTACCGTGCAGCTGGCGCCAAGATTGCGGCCAGCGCCGCTGACGTGTTTGAAAAATCCGACATGATCGTCAAGGTCAAGGAACCGCAGCCGGCCGAATGGGCGCAGCTGCGCGAAGGCCAGATCCTCTATACCTATCTGCATCTTGCGCCGGACGCCGAGCAGACGCGCGGGCTTGTGGAAAGCGGCGTCACCGCTGTCGCCTACGAGACGGTGACCGACGACCATGGCGGCCTGCCGCTTCTGGCGCCAATGTCGGAAGTGGCCGGTCGGTTGGCGATCCAGGCTTCCGCTACGGCACTTCAGAAGGCCAATGGCGGCAACGGCGTGCTGCTCGGCGGTGTGCCGGGCGTCAAGCCGGGCCGTGTCGCGGTCATCGGCGGCGGTGTGGTCGGGCTCAATGCAGCGCGGATGGCTGTCGGTCTCGGCGCGCATGTGACGATCCTCGACCGGTCGCTGCCGCGGCTGCGCGATCTGGACATGATGTTCGGCGGGCGGGTGGAAACGCGCTATTCCACCGTCGAGGCGCTGGAAGAAGCGGTCTTTGCGGCCGATGTGGTGGTCGGCGCCGTGCTGATCCCCGGCGCAGCAGCACCCAAACTCGTCACCCGTGGCATGCTGTCAGGCATGAAAAAGGGTTCGGTGCTTTGCGATGTCGCGATCGACCAGGGCGGCTGCTTTGAGACCTCAAAGGCGACCACGCATGCCGAACCGACCTATGAGGTCGACGGCATCATCCATTACTGTGTCGCCAACATGCCGGGCGCGGTGCCGGTGACTTCTGCCCATGCGCTCAACAATGCGACGCTGCGCCAGGGTCTGGCGCTGGCCGACCATGGCCTCAAGGCGTTGGTTGACGACCGCCACCTTCGCAACGGGCTCAATGTGCACCGTGGAAAGATCACCAACCGCGCCGTCGCAGACGCGTTGGGGTATGACATGGCAGCGCCGGAGGCGTTGCTGGCAGTTGCGTAAGTTTAGACTAACAGTTGGTGCAGAGGGTAGTCTGTCAGAATAGTGACCTGTACATCAATCAGGACACATTTGTATCATCAGCGCCACATTCCCCAAGCACTTTCCCGGTCAACTATCGGTTGCTGGAGGCCGATCAACGATTTGTTTATCTTTTCCCCAGGGCATACCACAGGGGGCCGGTTTATCCGGCGAAATACCATGAAGATCAAGAGCGTAAGCATCTTCGCGATTCTGATGGCATCCACCTGCTTTCCGGTCGCGGCGGCCGATCAGGTTGCGGAAGCACCTGCCAGCGAAGAAGTCTGGAGCGGAATCTACGTCGGTATCGGCATCGGTGCGGGCGCCGTCATCCATGATGTCGGTGTCGATCTGGGCCTGCTTGGATCCGGCGGCTTCAACGGCATAGGTGGCGAGGGCCTCTTTGGCGAAGCAACCGTCGGTTATGACTTCGTCACCGGCGGCGGCTTCCTGTTCGGTATCGGGGCAAATGCCCGGTATTCGACGATCGCGACGACACTTGACCTTCCCAGCCTCGGCGGCTTTGGCGCCGACATCACGGCAGACTACGGCTTCGATGTGTTTGCCCGCGCTGGCGTCCTGATCGAGCCGCGCACACTTGCCTATGCACTCGCAGGCTACAGCTGGCAGCATTTCGATGTCGGCGTTTCCGGCGCCGGTTCGATCTACGATTGGGGTGCAAGCGGCTTTACGGTCGGTGCCGGTTTTGAAACCGCTCTGTCGCAGCGCTTTCATGTAAAGGCAGAATATCGTTTCAGCCAATACCAGTCGGAAGATTTCGGTTCGGGTGGCATATTGGCTGTGACGCCATCCTTCCATACGGCAACGCTGGGCCTCGTCTACCGCCTTGGTGCGCCGCAGCAGGTGGCCTCGTTCGCGTCGCCTGACCCGGTCAGCTTCACCGGCTTCTATGTCGGTGGTGCAGCTTCGGCGACCGGGCTTTCCCATGGAATCGGTGTTGATGTTGTTCCGGACAGCTTCAACGGCATCGGCGCCGAGGGTATCGGCGGCGAATTGCAGGTCGGTTATGACCATGAGTTCTCGAACGGCATTGTGGCAGGTGTCCAGGCCGATATCGGGCTTGGCACTCTTGCCACCACGCTCGATGTCAATGCGCCGACAGTGCCGCTTTTCGTCGATGGTGCGATCGATCAGGAATACCAGTGGTCGGTGATCGGTCGCCTCGGTTACAAGGTGACGCCGCGCACGATGATCTTTGCACTGGGTGGCTACACACAGCAGCACTACGACGTGAACGGGACGATCAGCGATGGTGTGGATACGGTCAGCGGTTCACTGCTTGACTTCGACACCAGCGGATTTGTCGTCGGCGGCGGCATTGAAACCGCTGTCACCGACAAGCTGTTTGTCGGCCTGGAATACAGATACGCCCAGACGCTGGAGACCTTCGATATCGGCATAGCCGAGGTCGAACTCAGCCCTTCGTCCCACTCGGGTCTGCTGACGGTCAAGTACAAGTTCTGAACCGGACAGAGCTTCTGGCCAACAGTGCTTGAGAAAACGGGGCCTTTCGGGCCCCGTTTTTTGTTTCGGGATTTTGCCGTGTGCGGTCCGTTCACGCGACCGGCCGCATGATCCCGTCGCTGTCGGAAAGACTTGCCCGCTCGGTGGTGGTCAGCGGCCGCAGAACGCCTTCGGCGCGCCGATAGGGCGAAAAGCCGAGCTTCTGGTAGAGCGGCAGGGCAGCCGGATGATCCAGCGTGCAGGTGTTGACAGTGATGCGTTTGGCGCCTGTCGCAAAAGCGGCGCGGATCGCTTCGCCGAGGAACCATTTGCCAAGCCCGCGCCCCAGAACATGCGGCATCAGGCCGAAATAGGCGATGTCGGTCGTCTCGTCGTCCTTGCGGTTGAGCTCGTAAAAGCCGGCCGGCGCGCCATCGACATGCAGGACCGTGATCGTCACGCGCTCGTCGTGAATGGCGGCGCGCAAAGCCTCGTCATCCATGCGCAGGCGCATCTCCCAGTTCCAGTGGATGCCGACGTGGAAATAGAGGTAGCGGTAGTAGTGCAGCGGCGGGTTTTCGGCGACGAGCATTGCCGCAGCGATGTTGGCCGGGCGCTGCGGCCAGCGCGATGGCGGCACCGTCATCTCGAGGAAGGTGATGGTGGTAAGGAGACGGTCGGGGGTCTGCCCGCCTGAGCCGATCGCGCTCATGCCGTCACGTCGCAGGGCCGGTGACGACGGGCGTGTCGGGCCTCGAACCCCACTGCGCCCACGAACCGTCAAAGAGCCGCGACCGGCTGTTGCCGAGGGTTTCCAGCGCCAGAATGACCACGGCAGCGGTAACGCCCGAACCGCAGGTGGCGACGACCGGCTGCTGCGGATCGATGCCGGCTGATTCAAGCACGGCGCGCAAGGCGTTGGCGTCCTTGAAGTAACCGTTTTCCGACAGTGTCGCATAATGCACGTTGCGGGCACCGGGCATGTGGCCGGAACGCATGCCTTCGCGCGGTTCCGGCTCGTCGCCGGTAAAGCGGCCGGGGCCGCGCGCATCGGCAATCTGCGCGGTTCCGGACGCAACAAGCGTCTGCATTTCGTCGAAAGGCACGACGCGGGCAAGGTCGGCATGCGGGACGAAGGCGGTCGGGGCGCATTTGGTCGGCGTTGCGGTCACCTTGCGGCCTTCACGCTTCCAGCCATCCAGCCCGCCATCGAGCACAAACACATTTCTGGCACCCATGGTGCGGAACAGCCACCAGACTCGCGGCGCCGAGAAGAAGCCCGGCCCGTCATAGACGACGATGGTGTCATCGCGGCTGATGCCCATGCCGGAAACATATTGCTGGAACACTGCCGGTGACGGCATCGCATGGGGGAGGTTGACGCCCGGCTCGACTACTTCGTCCTGATCAAAGAATACGGCGCGCGGAATATGCCCGGCTTCGTATTCGGCGCGGGCATTGCGGCCCATGGCCGGCAGGTACCAGGATGCATCGACCACAGCCATCCCGGGATCATCCAAGTGGGCTTCCAGCCAGTCGGCGGAGACGATGAAGGGGGATTGCGTGGTCATTGACGGGTCCGGTTTGCTGCGCTCCAATGCTCCGTCATACCGGGACTTGTTCCCGGTATCCAGCCGGAATGGATCCCGGGGACGAGCCCCGGGATGACGGTTAGCCGGGGCACGACTAAGTGACGGCCCCGAACCTTATCCGGAAGCGGCGGTTCTCGCGGCCCTTGTTCTCGATCTTGGCGATATGGATTTCGCCGACTTCCTGCGTCTCGGAAACATGCGTTCCGCCGCAGGGCTGGGTATCGACCGAACCGTCCTCGCCGATGCCGACAAGGCGGATGCGGCCCGAACCGACCGGCGGGCGGACATTCTTCGATTTGACGAGGCCGGGATTGGCGGCCAATTCCTCATCCGTGATCCAGCGGGTGAAGACCGGATGATTGGCATTGATGAGGGCCATCAGTTGTTCGGTCACGGCCAGCTTGTCCGGTGCTTCGGGCATGTCGAAATCGACGCGCGCCTCGGTTTCGGCAACGGCTGCGCCGGTGATCGGGTAGGGGCAGACGACAGACAGCAGGTGGCAGGCGGTGTGCATCCGCATCAGGCCGTAACGGCGCGGCCAATCGTTGTGGCAGATGAGGGTTTCGCCAATGCGCGGGACCGCTTGGCCTTCAGCCGGCACGTGAACGATGTCGTCCTTGGTGGCACCAGTGATCGTGCCCGCAATGGCGATGGTCGTGCCGTCCGAGCGCTCCAGGAAACCGGTATCGCCGGGCTGGCCGCCGGAGGTGGCGTAAAAGCAGGTGCGATCAAGGGCGATGCCGCCCGTCTCGCCGATGCCGGTGACCACGGCTTCGACGGTGGAGAGATAGGCGTCATCGCGAAAGAGGAGGTGGGTTGCCAGGGTCAATTCAACGCAACGGATTTTCGATGGAGCCGAAGCGGCTCCAGTCAATGTTCTCGCTGGTAACCAATCCGAATCCGTCGTTGTCTAGCTTCTTCTCCAGAAAAATGTCCGGATCCATGCTGATGATCGCTCTCTCAGGTGAGACGCTTTCGTCGAGTTGCATGATCAGGCTGTAAATGTTGCGAGTCTTGTCTGCGTGCAGTCCAATAACTTCGGCCACATTCTTTCCATCCGACGAGAAAACGGCATATCCGTTGTATCCGGCGAGGCGGACGGCTTTGGGATCGACCGGCAGTTCAGCCCGCTTGTTGATATCTTCCCGGGTCGAGCGGAACTGCTCGAGCATCTGCTGCTCTATCCGATCCAACCGTGCATTGATGTCTGTTCTCAGATCATCGATGCGGATGTTGGTAGTTTCAATGTTTCCCTCAACACCGCGCAACGCCATATCAACGACGAACCACACGCCGCCGACGGCGAGCATGGCGGATATCAAGGCTCCAGTGATAAATCTGCCGAAATGCATTTCCATAGCCAGTATCACTTTTGCCGGCACTATATCGCAGAGTCACACATTCTCAAACGGCACCGGAATCTCGACCTTTTTCTCCAGCCATCCCGGCACCGGCAGGCCTTTTGAACGCAGGAAGTCCGGGTTGAAGACCTTCGACTGGTAGCGGTTGCCATAGTCACACATGATCGTCACGATGGTGTGGCCCGGACCCATGTCGTGCGCCATGCGGATGGCGCCGGCGATGTTGATGCCGGTGGACCCGCCCATCACCATGCCTTCCTCTTCAGCAAGGCCGAAGACGATCTCCAGCGCCTCGGCGTCGGGGATCTCGTAGGCGTAGTCCGGCGTGAAGCCTTCAAGGTTTGCCGTGATGCGGCCCTGGCCGATGCCTTCGGTGATCGACGAACCTTCGGATTTCAGTTCACCGGTGGTGTAATACCGGAACAGTGCGGCCCCTTGCGGATCGGCGATGCCAATCTTGACGCCCGGATTCATGGCGCGAAGGCCCATGCCGACGCCGGCGAGGGTGCCGCCCGAGCCGACGGCGCAGATGAAGCCATCGACCTTGCCGTCGGTGTCGCGCCAGATTTCCGGCGCGGTTGTTTCGATATGGGCCTGCCGGTTGACCACATTGTCGAACTGGTTGGCCCAGATCGCGCCGTTCGGCTCGGTCTTTGAAAGTTGCTCAGCAAGGCGGCCCGACAGGCGCACATAGTTGTCCGGATTGCGGTAGGGGACGGCCGGCACTTCGACCAGTTCGGCACCGAGCAGGCGCAGCGCGTCCTTCTTTTCCTGGCTTTGTGTTTCCGGAATGACGATGACCGTACGGTAGCCCAGCGCTTTGGCGACCATGGTCAGGCCGATGCCGGTATTGCCCGCCGTGCCTTCGACAATGACGCCGCCGGGCTTCAGATCGCCGCTGCGCTCGGCATGGCGGATGATGGCCAGCGCCGCGCGGTCCTTGACCGACTGGCCGGGGTTGAGGAACTCGCACTTGCCGAGGATGGTGCAACCGGTCTCTTCAGAGGCGCGAGAAAGGCGAACGAGCGGTGTGTTCCCGATGAGATCTGTAACCGATCTTTGCATGGTTTTTTGTTGTCCCTTCTTCGATTCAAGGCTAGGGGCCACAACCCGGACCGGCAAGTCATTTGTAACCGCCAACCCAAGGCATCAAGGAATTGTTTGCCTTGTTGAAAACCTGGCGCGGATCAGATTTCAACGGTGATCCGGATGGATGCCTGTGACGTAGACGTGACAAATCGAAATGACAGAGCGGGCGAGGGGAAGACGCCTGCCGGAGAGCCGCAATGAACCACGAGAACTTCGCCTCACTGGACGGGCTTATCGCCGGATATGTAGCAGGCAATCTGCCGCGGCCGCTGCATGCAATGGTCAGCGCTCATCTGGAATTGTCCGAGGCCAACCGTCCGCTGGTGGCGGCGCTCGAGACCGTGGCCGGTGAGACCCTTGCCGCGATCGAGCCCGCGCCGCTCAGCCAGCGCGATGCGGCTCTGGCCAAGATATTCTCTTCCGGGGATGGTGATGCATCGCAGATCAGTTTTGCGAAAAAGCCGACAGGCTCGATGCCGCGTGTCCTGGAAAACTGCATCGGCATGGCGCTCGAGGACATTCCGTGGCGCACCAAGATGCCGGGCTTTCGCGAGTATGAGCTTGATGATGTCGACGGCTTCCATGTGTCGCTTTTCTGGATCAAGCCGGGCCGTGCCATTCCTGCGCATACCCATGAGGGTGTCGAAATCGCGCTGATCCTCGATGGCGCCTTCACCGATTCGCGCGGGCGCTACGGACGCGGCGACATTTCGGTTGCCGACCACTCCGTCGATCACCGGCCGATTGCCGAGAACGACCGGCCGTGCATCGGTTTTTCGGTGACCGACGGCCCGCTGCGCCTCACAGGCCCCTTGCATCGGCGCCTTGCGGACATCATTTCCGGCTGACAGGCGGACCTATCCAAACCGGACAAGCCCTCGCTTCGTATGGAAGACGAGGGCTTTTTCGTGAAAGCTGCACCAAGTGCCCAACGGAGCGACGATGGAACTCTTCAAGATCAAGCCCGGCGACGGCATTGTGTGGATCACCGGAGCGAGCGCCGGTATAGGGCGCGCTTTGGCACTCGCCATGGCAAGACGCGGCTATCATGTGGCGGCGACCGCCCGCACTGCCGACAAGCTCGACACCCTGTCGCGCGAAGCGGAAGGGTCGAGGGGTTCGATCACAGCCTATGCCTGCGACGTGACGGATGCACCCGCGATGGCGGCACTGGTGAGCCAGATCGAAACCACGTCCGGACCGATCCGCTGCGCGATCTTCAACGCGGGCAATTATTGGCCGACGCGGGGCGAAGCGCTTGATCTCGATGCCTTTCGAAAGACCTATGACATCAACCTCTTCGGCGTCCTCAACGGGCTGGTGCCCGTCGTCGAGCGTATGAAGATGCATGGTCGCGGTCAGGTGGTGATGGTCGCTTCGGTCTCCGGCTATACAGGATTGCCGAACGCGTCTGCCTATGGCGCGTCGAAGGCAGCGATCAACAACATGGCGGAATCGCTGAAATTCGACTTCGACAAGCTGAATATCCGGGTCCAGGTGGTCAATCCGGGCTTCATCGATACGCCGCTGACGGAAAAGAACGACTTTGCCATGCCGGCGCTGATGCCGGTCGACAAGGCGGTCGAGGCGATGATTTCCGGAATGGAGCAGGGCCGCTTCGAAATCACGTTCCCGCGCCGCTTCACATATCTCTTGAAGCTTCTGCGGATGTTGCCGCACCCGGTCTATTTTGCGCTGATGGCGCGGATGACCGGATGGGGCAAGCGGCCGCTCGACTTTGGCGATACGGCGCAAGCCACCGTGATCCGCAAGACTTGAAACGGATCACGCGGCTTCGATGCGGGCGCGCAGGTTTGCCTGCTCAGCTTCGCCAAGCGGGAAATTCCAGACGAGGGCGACAGCCAGCGCCTTGAGCGCCACCGGCACCCAGGCGTAGATCACCGCGAGCGCCATCAGCGCGGACGGCGTGTTGGCCGTTCCGCCAGCTTCAAACCCGAACAGGGCGAGCGCCGGAAAAGCCAAGCCGACAGCGAGCGCAAGCGAGAGTTTGGTGGCAAGGCTCCACGCGGCAAAATACAGACCGGAGCGCTGCTCGCCCGATGCGGCGGTATCGACATCAATGACGTCGGCCTGGATGGCAGGCGGGATCGCCAGATCGAAGCCGACCAGCAAGCCGGTCATGGCGCAAATCACCGCGAACGCCGCGACATCACCGGCGCCGAGGAACGGGGCTGGTGCAAAGATCACCATGGCGCCTGCCATACCAAGCGCCCAGGCGCGGTGCTTGCCGAGGCGTCTTGCGGCAAACGTCGCCAGCGGCACGCCGGCAAGGCCGCAGGCGAAATAGAGGAACAGCAGCGGGCCGCGCATGTCCGGCGCGGCGATCACATCAGACACGAAGTAGAGAAACAGCGTGGCTGGGATGCCGTTGGCCAGTCCGTTGACGAAGAACGCGGCGATCAGGCGCAGGAACGGCCCGTTGGCTGCGAGATGACCGAGCCCCTGGCGCAGATCAAGCCGGGTGCGGCTGTGTTCGACGGGTTCCGGCACGACGGTGACGGCAACCAGAACGGCAAGCGGCAGGCCGACGGCGACTGCGACAGCCAGCAGCGCCAGACCGTGGAAACCGGCCGGATCGGTCGATGTGATGGCGAACGGCAGGGCAATCGCGGCAAGGGTTCCTGCGAGCGTGAAGGCTTCGCGCCAACCGGTCACCGTTGCTCTTGCGCGGTAGGAACCGGCCATCTCGGCCCCCCACGCATAATAGGGTATGACGCATGCGGTGTAGCCGAGCGACAGGACCGCACCCCAGAAGGCGAGCCATGGCGCACCGGCGTTTGCAGGCGGCCAGAACACCATGATGGCGGCGACAACGGTCGGCACGGCGGCGA
>JBGSWL010000072.1:0-1565 GCA_041752455.1 Roseitalea sp.
TGCCGCAACGCTGGTTGCCAGCGCAACGGCGCGGCCGTTGTCTCCGGCGCTGGTGATCAGCGCCTCGGCGGTGCGGATGCGCGCTTCGAAATCGCGCACCGAAGCCCAGTCATTGTCAATCATGATCAACAGCGGCCCGTCGCCTGCGGCAAGATTGGCCTGCGGATTGAGAAGGGGCCGCGCCAGCGCAAAGATGACGACCGCGGCAAGCAGCAGGCGCAGCGCCGTCAGCCACCACGGGCTTTTGGCCGGGGTTTCCTCGCGCTTGACCAGGTCGAGCAGGATGCGCAGCGGCGGAAAGACTTCGGTTTCCGGCTTCGGCGGCACAAGCCGCAGCAGCCACCAGATCACGGGCAGCGCGGCCAGACCGAAGAGAACGGCAGGATAAAGGAAGCCGAAAGCCACCGCTCAGCGCCTCCCGTCATGCGAAAGATCGGCCACTTCGCCGGGATTGCCGGTCAGGAAGCCGTGCAGGCGCACCAGTGTCTCCGATGCATTCTGGTCGGTGCGCGAGACGGTGTAACTGCCGCCAAGCGAT
The DNA here is from genome assembly GCA_041752455.1 of Roseitalea sp. Lineage (GTDB taxonomy): Bacteria > Pseudomonadota > Alphaproteobacteria > Rhizobiales > Rhizobiaceae > JBGSWL01. The sequence continues at coordinate 539 of JBGSWL010000072.1, forward strand.
TGGCAACGTGATTGCAACGTCGCGCGCCTTGCTGCGCGCAGCCGCCGGTAATCCTCGTGCCAGTCCTGCGCCTTGCCGGCGGTCAGCCGTTCACCGGTTTCCGGATCAAGAAACTCGGTGCGGCCGGAATAGGGGAAATCCTCTTCGGCCGGGTCGGCGACTTCCACCAGATGCGGCCGGGCGCCCCGCCGCGCCAGTTCATCGACCAGCGCTTCGCATTCGGGCATCGGGCGCAGGAAATCCGACATCACCAGAACTTCGGCATACCGCTGGATGCCGGAGAGATCCGGCCACTCGCCCGATGGTCGAACGCCGCTGTCGATCAGCGCGTGGGCAAGCCGTTCTGCGCCGCTGCGGGTCGAGGCTGGCTTCAACAGGCCCGGGTAACCGATCCGCTCGCCGGCCTTCGACATCAGTTCGGCCATCGCGAGCGCCACGACCAGCGCGCGCTCTTCCTTTGAAGTGCGGGCCGTGCGCGAGATGAAATACATCGATGGCGACATGTCGACCCACATCCAGACCGTGTGGGCCGCTTCCCATTCAAGATCGCGAACATAGGTCTGGCCGTCGCGGGCCGAGCGGCGCCAGTCGATGCGGGCCAGCGTTTCGCCTTGCTGGTAGGGCCGGTACTGCCAGAACGTCTCGCCGATGCCGCGGCGCCGCCGTCCATGCCATCCGGCAACCACGGTGTTGACGATGCGGCGGGCCTCGATCAGCAGGTCAGGCACCAGCGAGGCGCGCAGGCGCGCCCGCTCCATGACGGCGGTGCGGGCAGTGGCTTGGCTTGTCCGGCCGATCGTCGCCATGTGTTGCGCCTGTTGCCTTCCTGATCAGTCGAGGGTTTCGACGAGACCGGCGACCACATCGCCGACCGAAACGCCTTCGGCGCGCGCTGCAAATGTCAGCGCCATGCGGTGCTTGAGGATCGGTTCGGCCAGCGCCCGCACATCATCGACGGACGGTGCAAAGCGTCCATCGTAGAGCGCGCGGGCACGGGTGCACAGCATCAGCGACTGGCTGGCGCGCG
>JBGSWL010000073.1:0-41166 GCA_041752455.1 Roseitalea sp.
CGGCTCGGCGCCAACATCGCGGCTGTCGCGCGGCGCGAATGGCTTCTTGTCGCGGGCGCCACCAGAACCGCCCGGCTTGTCACGATAGCCGCGGCTGACCGGCTTTCCGTCCTCGGATCCTGCCGGACGGTTGGACCCGGCGCCTGGACGATCGCGATAGCCCTGGCTGCGCAGCGGCTTGCCCTCTCCGTCTCGCGCCGGTCCTTCAGCTGCCGGTTTGGAAAACCTGCGCCCTTCGGTCCGGTCACCGGTCGACTTGTCGCCTGTCGGTTTGCCGCCATAGGGCTTTGCGCCGCCCGGACGTGCACCAGAAGCCCTGTCACCGGGCCCCTTGCCACCGAAACTGCGTCCGCCGGCGGGTTTGTCGCCGCCTGATCGGCGCGGTCCGTCGCCTGTGCGCGGTCCGCGCGGTCCCCGTCCGGTCTTGTCGTTGTCTGCCATTTGGTGTTTGCCTCTTTAGGGCGTGCTCCTAACAGTTGGACTGCGAGCACGCGACAGGAAAGTTGAATGCCGTGAACGAGACGCCCGCAACAGACGCCTCAAGCCCGATGGCGATCGCGCTTCAAGAAGCGCGGGCAGCCGCTGCGCGCGGGGAAGTGCCGGTCGGCGCCGTCATCAGTCGCGACGGTCATGTGATTGCGCAGGCGGGAAATCGCATGCGCGAGATGTCCGATCCCTCTGCCCACGCGGAAATGCTGGCGATCCGGGCGGCTTGCGCCAGCCTTGGCAGCGACCGACTGCCCGGTTGCGATCTGCATGTCACGCTGGAGCCTTGCACGATGTGCACTGCAGCCATCTCGTTTGCGCGGATCCGGCGGCTCTATTTTGGCGCCAGCGACACGAAAGGCGGAGCGGTTGTCTCAGGCGTCCGGTTCTTTGCGCAGCCGAGCTGTCACCATGCGCCGGAGGTCTATGACGGGATTTCCGCAGGCGAAAGCGCAGAGCTGCTGACAGGCTTTTTCCGCGCGCGCCGGGCTTCCTGACGATCGGAAACCGGAGCCGATATCAGATCAAAGCCACGGAACCAGCCGGCGCCAACCCTGCTTCTTGCCTTGGGCAGCACTTGCAGCACGGGCCTTCGATGCTTCGGTCTCGCCAAGCCCGCCATATTCAGCGGTTTGGGCGGGGATGCGATATTCGGTCGGCGGATCGGTCAAAAAGACGCGGCGGGCACCGCCAGCATTTGCGGCCGGGCCGTCAGACGCGCCGGTCGCGGCAACGTCTTTCGGGTTGGTCACGAAGTTCGGATCGCGCTTGCCTTCTTCGATCTCTGCCAGAACGCGCTTGCGACGCTGCTCGGGGCTTTCCGGCCACTGACCGGAGGCATCAACGATGTTGGTCTGCGGCGCCGGGAGTGTCGCGGTGTCGGTTGGCTTCACGATATCCGGGCGCGGCGAATAGACGATCGGCGGGCCATTATCGACCTTTTTCAAGGCCAGTGACGAGCCAAGGTCCTCGAACAGCTGACTGCCGGACGGCTTGTCTGTGCCGTAGGTCGGGCCGAAGCAACCGGTCAGAGCCAGGATGGAGGCGCCGCCCATCACCAGACCGGCGATCCGGCCAGTTGCTGACAGGGACAAGGCTTTCCGGTTTATCGTCATCGACTGCTCTTTCCGTCCGTCATCTGAAGTCTCGAATGCCGCCGCGAGCGCTGCGCGCCAATTTCGACCATTTCATGTCGGTCCTACCATGACGCACCTTTGGCCGTCCACCTGCCATGGTTAATGATGGTTAAGGATCGGCAGGACATCCTTCCGGCGATCCTATCAATAGGCCTGGTCTCCGACACCCACCGGACGATCCGGTTGGCCGCCACTTCGGCGGTCCAGTTTGCGGGCACCTATATCCCAGCGCCACGCCAGAGCGCCGAAGTTGGCATAGATCCTGTCGTAGTAAATCCAGGACTTGTTTTCATCATCCCATTTCCAGCGCTCGCGCTGGATGAAATCGGCCGCCGCGTTCCAGTCCCGCACAAGCGGACCCTTCATCCATGTGGCGTAAAAGTCCTCATCCAAGGTTTGGTTTGCTATCCCGATTGCCACGAGTTCGTAGTGATTGAGATAGGCGAGCACGGCCTGGCGATTAGCTTTGTCATCGGTGCTTGCCGGCGTATTCAATGCGGTCAAGTTACCGTCTTGGCGATAGCGCCGAAAAACCGCGTTCAAATCACGGTAACGCTCGTCGCTTTCGGCCTTCTCGATGAGGTCCAAGGTTGCCTTTTGCCGGGCAATCCGACGCGCGGACTGAATGCTGACCCATGCGAGATACACCGAAACCGTTACGATGAGCGGCGTCAGGGAGGGCGTGAGATCAAGAATGCAGCGCATAGAAAATGTGGCGCAAACGTCCACGTTTTGCGCCACATCGGGTACCATCAAAGCCATGGCCTTTTTAGTCGCGAACGCCTTCGAATGTCATGAAAGCCTCCATTTCAGACTCGTGACCCCAAAATAAGCGAAAATACGCCTTTTTTCAAGCAGACTATTACCACCGGCCCATCGACCGCAATTCGCGAAGCGCTGCAGCGTCGCGCGCCGATACATCGGGAAACTCGGGATCAGAACCGACATCGGTCGTCACCCGCCAGGAACGCGCGCATTTGCGCCCCTCGGCTGGCGCGAAGATCACCGCGACGCCCGAAACATCGTCCAGCGTGAAAGCACCGACCGGCGCCGGTTTGCGGGAAATCGAGATGCCGGACGTGATGCAGATTTCGGCCATGTCGATGCCTTCGATGGCTGCAGCGAGTGCATCATCGGTGATGTGGACGAATGGCGCAGCTTCCAGCGAAGAACCGATGCGCTTTTCCTTGCGCTCGATTTCCAGTGCGCCGGTGACGACGCGGCGCACGGTGCGCACCTTCTTCCACTTTTCGGCCAAAGCGTCGTTGCGCCACTGGTCCGGGCATTTGCGGAACTGTTCCAGATGCACCGAGACGGCATCGGGATAGCGCGACAGCCAGGCCTCCTCCATGGTGAACGGCAGCATGGGGGCAAGCCAGGTGACAAGGCGATTGAACAGGTGATGGACCACCTGCAGCGAGGCCTTGCGCTTGATGGAAGACGGCGCCTCGCAATAAAGCGTGTCCTTGCGCACGTCGAAGTAGAACGCCGACAGTTCCAGCACCATGAAGTCGACAAGCGTGCGGGTGATGCGCTTGAAATCGAACTCGTCATAGGCACGGTGGACGAGCGTATCGAGCTCATGAACCCGGTGCAGGATCAGCCGCTCGAGTTCCGGCAGGTCGTCATATTCAACGCTTTCGCCCTGGTCATGGGCGAGCGTGCCGAGCATCCAGCGGATCGTGTTGCGAACCTTGCGATAAGCATCAATGTTGGTCTGCAGGATCGTCTCGCCGAGGCGCTGGTCTTCCCAATAGTCGGTCGACATCACCCAGAGACGCAGGATGTCTGCGCCGGACTTCTTCATGACATCCTGCGGCGTGACCACATTGCCGAGCGATTTCGACATCTTGCGACCTTCCTCATCCATGGTGAAGCCATGGGTGATGACGCAATCATAGGGCGCGCGGCCGCGCGTGCCGCAGCTTTCCAGCAGCGAGGAGTGGAACCAGCCGCGATGCTGGTCGGTGCCTTCCAGATAGACATCGGCCGGCCATTTCAGGTCCGGGCGATCTTCCAGCGTGAAGGCATGGGTCGAGCCGGAATCGAACCAGACGTCGAGGATGTCGCGCACCTGGTGCCATCTGGCCGGGTCGTGGTCATTGCCGAGGAAGCGCTCCTTGGCGCCATCGGCAAACCAGGCATCGGCGCCTTCGTCCTCGAATGCCGCGAGGATGCGGGCGTTGACGGCCTCGTCCTTCAGGACATTGCCGTCTTCATCGGCAAAGACGCAGATCGGCACGCCCCACGCCCTTTGACGTGAAAGCACCCAGTCGGGGCGGTCGGCGATCATGCCGCGCAGGCGTGTCTGGCCTGCCGCTGGCACGAAGCGCGTGTCGTCGATGGCCTTGAGGGCGATGTCGCGCAATGTCCGCGCACGACCCTCACCCCCCTCTGTCGCCTTCGGCGACATCTCCCCCTCAAGGGGGGAGAATGGGGGTAGCGGCTTGTCCATATGCACAAACCACTGCGGCGTGTTGCGGAAGATCACCGGCTTCTTGGAGCGCCAGGAATGCGGATATGTGTGCTTCAGCCGGCCGCGCGCAAACAGCGCACTGGCCTCGATCAGCGCGGCAATCACCGCCTTGTTGGCATCGCCCTTGTTGCCCTTGTCATCAATGACGCGCGCCGCGCCGCCCTCGCGATCCGGGCCGAAGCCCGGCGCATCCTTGGTGAAGTAGCCGGCATCATCGACCGTGAACGGAATGGCCGTATCGACGCCCTTCTTGTGGGCCTCGGTCATCCAGATGTCGAAATCCTCGCGGCCATGGCCGGGCGCGGTGTGGACAAAGCCCGTGCCTGCATCGTCGGTGACATGGTCGCCGTCGAGCAGCGGCACCGGGAAATCATAACCGCCGCCGAGACCGGCCAGCGGATGGGCGCAGGTGATGGCGGCCAGTTCGTCGGCCTTCACATCGCGCAGGCGCGTGAACTGCAGCTTGGCCTTGGCAAAGCTCTCCTCGGCGAGCGCATCGGCAAAGATCAGCTTCTCGCCCGGCTGCGGGCCGAAATCGTTCTCCGCTGCGGTGACTTCATAGAGACCGTAAGCGATACGCGACGAATAGGAGATCGCCCGGTTGCCGGGAATGGTCCACGGCGTGGTGGTCCAGATGACGATGTGGGCGCCTTCCTTGTGTAGTTCGAGTGGTCCGAATGCCGGTTCCGGCACTGATTGACCGGGCACAATTGGTCCAACTTCGACATTTGCAGCATGAACTGAGTTGATAACCGGAAACTTCACCCATATCGTGTCGCTCTCGTAGTCCTGGTATTCCACTTCGGCTTCGGCCAGCGCGGTGCGCTCGACCACCGACCACATGATCGGCTTGGAGCCACGATAGAGCTGGCCGCTGGTGGCAAATTTCAGGAGTTCGCCGGCGATGCGCGCCTCGGCGTGGTAGGCCATCGTCGTGTAAGGGTTGTCGAAATCGCCCTCGATGCCGAGGCGACGGAACTCTTCCGATTGCACCTTGATCCAGTGGGCGGCAAAGTCACGGCACTCCCGGCGGAACTCGTTGACCGGCACGTCATCCTTGTTGCGGCCCTTGGCGCGGTATTGCTCTTCGATCTTCCACTCGATCGGCAGGCCGTGGCAGTCCCAGCCCGGCACATAATTGGCATCGCGACCACGCATCTGGAACGAGCGGGTGATGACATCCTTCAGGATCTTGTTGAGCGCATGGCCGATGTGGATGTTGCCGTTGGCATAGGGCGGGCCGTCATGCAGCACAAACTTGTCCCGGCCGGCGGCATCGTCGCGCAGCAGCCGGTAAAGGTCCATCTGGCGCCAGCGCTCCACCAGCGCCGGTTCCTTTTCCGGAAGGCCGGCGCGCATCGGGAAGTCTGTCTGCGGCAGGTTGAGGCTCGCAGAATAGTCGGTCTTTTCCTGGCTTGCGTCTGTCATCTGTTATCGTCTGTCATTTGTGTTGCGGTGCAGCCGGTGTGGCAGTCACCGTGTGTCCGGCTGAAAACAAGGGGTGGCTCGCGCATGTCCCGGCCTGGCCGCGCCTCAGGCGCAGCAGGCCGGGTCGGTAATTCGGGCGATGACAAACGCGCAACTGTGCATGGGCCGCTTCTTACCAATGGTGCATTGCGATGGAAAGCGGGATTTGCGCGGTTTGCGCTTTGCGCCATTTGCGCATATGTTTGGTGGCAACTGGCGGAGAAGAGCAGATGGAAAGAGCGCACGCGAAAAAGTCAGCATCCGATAGCCGATCCTCAGGTCCAGCGCGTGAAGACATCACGCGTGCACCCGATCTTAGGTCGGGTAACGGCGTTGAACGGTTGGTGGCAGAACTGGTGGAGCGCGGCTTCATCAAACCCGAAATCTTCGATCTGGTGGCTCCCCGCAGAACATTGGAACGCCGGGCGCAGACCGGACAGCCGCTGAGTTCCATCGAAACCGATCGGGCGCTGAGGCTGAAGCGCGTCCACGATCACGCTCTGCGCGTCTTCGGCAATCGTGAAAAAGCGCATCGCTGGCTGCGAAAGCCCTGCCGGGCACTGGATGGCACAGTGCCGATCCAGCTCCTCGCCACGGAAACCGGTGCTCACATCGTTGAATCGGAACTGCACGCGATCGATCACGGCATGTATGTCTGACGATGCAGGTCTGGAGGATATCCAACTATGCCGACCTGACCGCCATTGGCGGCAAGTACAAAGCAGGGCGTTGGAACAAGCTCGGCCGGAAGATCGTCTATTGCGCCGAACACCCGGCGCTGGCGATGATCGAAATCCTCGTCCATACCGATCCTGCTGACCTGCCTGAAAGCTACCGGCTGCTTGGCATCGACATCAAGGAAGACAGCATGATTTCGGATTCCGGCCTCGACCATGGATCCCTTCCCGATGACGAGACTTGCCGCGGCCTCTTCGAGGCTTTTTGCGAGGATGCGGTCGCGCCGGTGATGCGCGTGCCGAGCGGACTCATACCGCACGCGTTCAACCTGCTGATCAATCCGGAACATCCGAGTGCGGGCGCGATCACGATCACGTCCGATGAACGCCTCGCCTTCGACCCGCGCTTCAGAACCTGACTACCACACCGGCTTTTCGAGCTTGTCGTAGATGATCGCCTTCATCGCTGCGGTGATGGCGCAGGGCGCGATCTGACCGGCAAAGGCGAACAGCTTGTTGGCCAGTCCCGGCACGATCTGCGCCCTGCCCCGCGCCGCCTCGGCCAGGATCACCCGCGCGGCGGTTTCCGGCTCCATGCGGTTTGCGGCTTTTGCGCCTTTGGGCGCGTGGCGAGCAGCATGATCGGTCTTCAGCGGTCCGGGAAACGCGCAGGCAACGCGAATGCCATGGGCGGTGCGGAACGGACGGCGCACCGAACGCGCGTAGATCGCGACTGCACTCTTTGACGCGCCGTAAGATGCCGCGCCCGGATAGCCGGTGAAGTGCGACAGCGAGGCGATGAAGATCAGGGAGCCGCCGCGCCTGATCGCGCCCGCGGCCACAAGCGCATTGGCCAGCATGATGGGCGCGAGCGCGTTGACTGCCAGCACCCGGCCGTGGGCGCCTGGGTCGATGGCTTCGAACGGACCGGTTGCTGAAATTCCTGCGTTGAGGATCACCATGTCATAGGGGCCCTGCGCGATGATCTTTGCCGCAAGCGCAGCCAAACCATCGGTGTCGGCCAGATCGCACGCCAGATGCAGCGTTTCGGCATCGCGCGTCGGCACCTGCCGGTCGGCAATGACCAAAGCGTGGCCGGAGGTGCGCAGCGCGGCACAGAATGCCTGGCCCAAACCCGATGCGCCGCCGGTGACCAGTGCTTTCTTCTTCATAGCCGCGTCTCCGGCCGGATCGCATGCAGCAGGCGTGCGCCGAACGACAGTGTCAATGGCGAGCGTCCGGTCACCATGGCCCGCTCGACCATCGCCGCCATCACCGGCGCCGGGGTAAACATTCCGCCAAGCCGCCCGGGGTCAAAGCCGGCCTTGGCGTGCATGGGCGTGGCGGTCGGTCCGGGATGGACGATTTGCACGGTCACACGTCCCTGCCATTCGGCGCGCAGCGCCCGGGCAAGACCATCGAGTCCGGCTTTCGAGGCGGCATAAGACGGGAAGTTGGCGGCACCCGTGTGCGCAACAGAGCCGACCAGCGTCAACGTGCCGCCGGTCTTTTCCAGCCACGGAAACAGCGCCCGCGCCAGCAGAACCGGGGCCAGAAGGTTGACATCCAGCGTCTCGCGGATGCGGGCTTCCTCCTCGACACCGGCGGCGGTTACGAGATGACCGGTCCCTGCGTTGAGAACCAGATTGTCGAGCTTGGTCCAGCCAGCGCGCAGCAATCCGTCGGCGATCAGGCGGGTTGCTGCAGCCGGGTCGGTCAACGGCGCGGCGATATAGGAAACGTTTGCCGGTAGAACCGCGCGTGCCGTTTCGACATCCTTGCGGCCGGTTGCCATCACATGGTGCCGCAAAGCGAGCCGCTGAACCAGGGCAAGGCCAATGCCGGAGGTCGCGCCTGTCACGAGAATGCGACGCTGCCGGTCCGCCATCTAGTCGCCCACGTCAAACGAGAGTGCTGCATCGAGCGCGCTCAGCGGAACCGCATCGGCCAGCATGGCGCGGGCGACGCGCTCGTCATGGCGCATCTGGGCGGTGAGCGCATCGAGGCCGTCAAAGCGTTCCTCACCACGAATCCGGCCGAAGAAACAGACCTCCGCCTCACGGCCATAAAGATCGCCGGAGAAGTCGAACACGAAAGTCTCCAGAAGCGGCACGCCGTCGTTTTCCACGGTCGGGCGGCGGCCGAAGCTTGCAACGCCATCGCGCACCGGCTCGCCGCCAACCATGAACCGCACGGCGTAGATTCCGTGCGCCAGCGGCGTGTCGACCGGCAGCGCCATGTTGGCGGTCGGGTAACCCAGGGTGCGGCCAAGCTGCTGCCCGCTGATCACGGGAGCGGCGACGCGGTAGCGATATCCAAGCAGGCCATTGGCGGTTTCGATGTCGCCATCGGCGAGGCGTTCGCGGATATGGCTGGATGAGATGACTTCCGTTTCCCGGTCGCGAAGCGCATCCACCAGCGTCACCTTGAAGCCGAGTTTTTCACCCGCCTCCATCAGGAAAGCCGGGCCGCCTTGCCGGTTCTTGCCGAAATGAAAGTCAAAACCGGTGACCACGTGACGGGCACCAAGGCCGGTCATCAGCACATCAGTGATGAACTGGTCGGCAGTCAAAGAGGAAAAATCGCGCGTGAACGGCAGTTCGACCACCGCATCGAAGCGCTTGCCGTCGACTGCGATGGCGCCGAGCACCTTTGCCTTCATGGCGGGTGGCGTGATGCGCGCCAGCGGCACGTCGGGCCGGAAGACCGAACGCGGATGCGGCTCGAAGGTGAGAACCACGGCAGGCGCACCGGTCTCGCCCGCGCGTGCCAGCGCTGTCTGCAGCACTGCCTGATGGCCACGATGAACACCGTCAAAGTTGCCGATTGCCACCGCTGCCCCGAAAAGCGCATCGGGCAGTTCGCCGAGTGCCGTGATACGAGGTGCCATAGCCGTCTGCCTCAGGCCAGCTTCAGCATAACGCCGGCCGGATGTGCCGAGGCTTTGGCAAGCCAGGTGGCAAGCTTTTCGAGGTCCGGTCTTCCCGGTTCGCCATATTCGCGCGCATGGATGCCGTCGGAGATGAAGAGCAGCGCGACGCCGTTATCGATTGCGCCTTTGACGTCGGTTGTCACACCGTCGCCGATTGCCAGAGCCCGCGACGGATCAATCGTGCGGCCAAGCACCTTCGATGCGAGACGCAGCGCTTCCACATAGATCGGCCGGTGCGGCTTTCCCGCAATCAGCGTGCGACCACCAAGCAGCGCATATTCGCGCGCCAGGGCGCCGGCACAGAAGACCAGACGGTGGCCGCGCTCGACGACGATATCCGGATTGGCACAGATCATCGGCAGATTGCGCGAACGCAACCGCGCCAGAAGGTCGGCGTAGGTGTCAGGGGTTTCCGTTTCATCGTCGAACAGGCCGGTGCAGACGATGGTCTGGGCCTCGAAATCCTCGACCAGTTCCACATCCAGACCGGCGAAGATCGACAGGTCCATCTCCGGCCCGATGTGCAACATCTTGCGCGGGCCTTCGGCGATCAGCGCCCGGGTGACATCGCCGGATGTGACGATGTCGTCATAGGCCGCATCATCCACCCCAAGGCGTGCCAATTGGGCACGCACCGGCGGGTTCGGGCGCGGTGCATTGGTGATCAGGATCACGGCCTTTCCCGCATCGCGGCAGCGTTTCAGCGCCGCCGTTGCCTCCGGCCAGGCGACGACCCCATTGTGCAACACGCCCCAGACATCACACAAAATGGCTTCATAGTCGGCCAGCAAAGGGTCGATGCGGTCCATCAGCGCCAAATCCACGGTCTTTCCCTCTGTCATCCGCACTATTGCGCGAGGGATTAACCCAATCGCTTCACCGTGTCACGAAAATCGGGCTGTTGCGAAAGCGCGCACTATGAGAACATGGTTACGGAACGGTTAACCCGCCAATCTTCAGCCAGAGTGAAAGTGCGACCATGGTCCGTCGCCTGATCAATGCTCTCGTCCTCGTCGGCGCCCTTGCGGGCGCGGGCTGGCTCCTGTGGCAAAACCGGGTCACGCTCGTCGCCGACATTCTGGCCCATGTCAGCGCCCATCCGGCGCTGTGGGTTTTTGCCGGGTCGGTCCTGCTGCTGATTTCAGTCTTGGTTGCGTTCGTTCTGTCACACCGCGCGCGTCGTCAGCAGCGCAATCTTCTGGACGCGATGCGCGTCGCCGAGGCCAGCGTCCACCGGTCGACTTCCACACCGCCAAGGGCTGCCGCACAGCCGGCGCAACAACGAACTTTGCCTGATGAAACAGTGCACCCGTCCCCGCCACCGCGCGGCCAACCGATCCTCAGCGTCATCGAGGGCGGGCGCGCGGAACAGATCCGTCCGGCCACGCCGCAAGAGATGGCTGTTCCCGATGAGGCGAGCCTGTCATCGAACCTCTATTTCGAGCCGATCTGCGATCTTGCGACCGGAGCACTGCGCGGCTTCGACGTGGTGCACAAGATCCGTCCGGTTTCCGCCCATGCGCAACCACGGTTCATCCGCAATCTGCCACGGGAGACTGCGACCGATCGGACCCGCTTCGAGATCAACACGATCGACCAGGCACTCGCCTGCGCCCGTCAGGCGATCACCGGGTCCGGCGTGCTTTCGGCGCAGGATCGCATCCATGTTCATGCGTCGGAAGCTTTGCTGGACAACAGGAAGGCAGTCGGGCGGATCACTGCACTGATCGCTGCCAATCGCGCCCTTGCTGCGCACCTGACACTTTGTTTTGAAGGAAACGTACTTGCCGGAAACAACCGCAATCGTCTGGTTGCGATCGAAATGCTGGCTGACGCGGGACTTGCGCTCGGCGCCAGCACGCCGGACTTTCATCCGGCGCGCCTTGACCAAGCGGTGACCAGTGCGCTGACGGTCGTCTTTTTCAAACCGGACGATATCGACAGCGCTCAAGCGGACGATCCCGCCTCTGGTGATCAGGCTGCCGTGCTGGAGTGGTGCCGCCGTTTCGACATTCCGCTGGCAGCGCGCGGACTTTCATCGGAAGCCTCGATCATCGATGCCGTGGCTTCCGGTGCCCGGTGCGGTTGCGGCCCCGCAATCGCCAGACCTGTCCGGCTTCGGCGCAACACGGTCGCCCTCGTCCGGGACAATGTGGCGCTGTCCTGATTGCACCCTGCGCGGTCAGGCCTTGCCGCATTTGTTGGTGAACGGATCGGTGGGCGTGCTGGTCAGCCCGACATTGGTCACAAACCGCAGCGGAAAGTAGCGGTCAATGGCAACGGACTTGTGCGTCTGGTTTGCCGCTGGATGATAATCGAAGACACCGAGGTAGTTGAGGGCGGGAGCGATAAAGAGACTGCCATCAACGAGCACGTAGCGAAGGCCTTCGATGCGCATCGCGGCCGGGACGTTGATATTGACGCCGGGCGACGTCAGTGTCGTATCGCGCCGGTAGTCCCACTCGACGTAACCCCTGAGTTGCCCGTTTGCCAACTTGACCACCCGGATCATCTGCAGACGAAAGCGGAAATCGAGCGCGCCGTCCCGGTTGAAGTCAACACCACTGGGACGCGGCCGACGTGCCCAGTTCCCGGCGGCATAGGATTCGTAGACAAGCTCGGCGATCCTGTCGAGTTTGGAGCACGTCAGATCCTGCGTCTGCGCAGAGATGATGTCTCCGAGAGAATAGTAGTGGCGCACGCCACGCTTGTATTGCGTGTACACGGTGCCCGCATCGTAGGTGAGGAACGCAAACGAGAAAAAGATCGGCAGGATGAACGCCATCTCGACAGCAATCGCTCCGCGCTTTCCGCGCGCAAAAGCACCTGCAAGATTGCCAAGCCGAAACAACGGTTTACGGTCTGCGGGTTCGATCATGAGTACGGCTCCGTCATGAATGTGAGGCCGGCCCGCATCGGAAATGCGTCTTCGCCGAAGATGAAGCCGTTGAACATGATGGACGGAAGCGAAACGATCGCTTCCACGCGCATCAGGATTCCGGCCACGCCAGCGGTGATGTTCCCGTTCACCGCAGAGTCGCTGAACTGGTTCATGTCTGAGTTGAAATACTTTATGTTGAGGGCTATTTTGCTCTCACAACTCGGAATGATGACGGTTTCGCAAATCTTCTTCTTGTACCACTGCTCTGGCGTGTAGTTGTATTGATTGATGACCTCGTAGGCGTGGCCGGTGCGGACATCGTGGACGGCTTCTTCCAGCCCGCGCTGCACATTGGAGCTCATGAACAGAAAATAGGTGATCTCGAAGATCGCCATCATCGACAGGAAAAACATCGGCGCGAGAATTGCAAACTCGACCGCAGCCACGCCATCCTTTTGCCTGACCAGTTTCTTCAGGGTCGTCATTGAGCCGTTCCACTAACCCGCAACATCCTGGCGTTGTAGGCCAAGAAAGTTTCCCGATGGTAACGGCGGGATTTGCAATTTCAGCTACAACCCGAACGCGTGTTTAAGGTGTGCCTGTTACAATCCCGGCTAAACACCGATGCCCCGGCTGGGAGAAAGAAAAAAATGCGGCTTCTTCACACGCTCAAAAACAGCACCGTCCTGCGCAATTTTGCAGCGGACAAACGCGGCTCGGCCTATGTCCTGGCGGCACTCTCGATGGTGCCGCTGTTTGCCATGACCGCTCTGGCCATCGACTACACCAACATGGACCGCATCAAGAGCGATCTGGAGACGGCAACCGATACCGTTGCACTGCATGTGGCCAAACGCGTGGCGCTCAATCCCAACATGACGTCACCGGCGCTGATCACCGAGGGCAAGAACATCCTCAGCTCGATGATGCCCGGCACGACAGTGCAATATGACCGGTTCGACATTGAAGCCAACAGCGGCGTCGTGCGTATTGAAAGCAAGGCCGTGGTCAACACCCACTTCATGCATGCGTTCGGACACCCGACCCTGACGGCACAGTCCAAATCGCAGGCCCAGTTCGGCCGCCGAGAGGTGGAAGTGGCAATCGCGATCGACAATTCCGGCTCGATGGCTTGGCTGACCACGGACAACAAGGTTCGCATGACCGCCACCAAGGCTGCCGCGCGCACGCTGATTGAGGCGGCGACTGAGTCGGTCGAAGAACTGGAAAACGCCTCGATCAAGTTTTCTGTCGTGCCTTGGCACACGCATGTGAGCCTGCCAGCCAATCAGACAACGGAAACCAATGGCACCCCTAAATGGTGGATCGACTGGGATGGGTACTCGACGACCCACTTCCGGCACCTGCCGCCCTACAAGTTCACATCGAACAATTCGGGCGCTGCAAACGGCGACCTTTGGGTCAATTTCCCGAAACGCCAAAGCAATTGGCCAACGACCGATAATGACGAGCACGTCTACTACGATCCGAACCTGCTTGCGGCACGCCTGCCGCTTGAGGTCGACGGCAACGGCGTCAATCTGGCCGCCCTCAAGGCGCTGAGCGGTGTGCGCGTCATATCGCGAAAGAACGTATTCGCAGCGTTCACAAACGCCACGTGGAACGGCTGTTTCGAGCACCGTGCCGGAGACTATCGCTACAGCTTCGACGAGCCGACGAAGTCCAACTGGCAGAATCCGTCGCTTGACCCGCAATTTGACGGCGACAGCCTTTTCGTGCCGCATTTTGCGCCTGACGAATACGATTATGACGATTACTATGACTATTATTGGGGCGGCCACCGAAATGACTATGTCTACGACTTGGGCGGCGAAAGCGATTATGTCAGTAGCGACTCGGATGACAAGAAGCATCTGACCATCGCTTCGAAGCTCAGCCAATACACCAGTGACGACATCATTCGTGCGCGAACCAACAACACCGCAAAATACAAGGTCAGCACGACGACCCGGAACAGACAACATCCATGGGGCTATCCTGTCGGACCCAACGGATTGTGCAACACGGCCAAAGTGCTTCCGCTGACCGACGATATTGACGCGATCCATGACGCGATCGACGACATGACGCCGAACGGCGGGACCGACCTCTCGATCGGCCTGGAATGGGCGATGCATTCGCTGACGCCGTGGGAGCCGCTCGCGCAAGGAGGCAGCTTCAAAGATGCCCAGAAAATCATGGTATTCATGACCGATGGGGACAATTCGGCGGTTATCCCTGACCAATATGTCAACTCGTACCAGTCGTTTGGCTACATGCGTGACGATCCATTTGACAAAGGCTGGTCAGATGCAGGCCCTTCCGCCACGCAGGCTAACGCTTTGCTTGACGAAGCGACAAAGGAATATTGCACCGCAATCAAGAACAGGGGCGTCAAGCTCTACTTTATCTATTTCGGTGACGCGAGTGCGAATGCACAAGATGTGGCCGCCCACTGTGCATCCACGCCTGAGACCTTGATCCTCGCCACGAATGCGGCGCAACTCGAGACCGCATTCCGCAAGATCGGCGACGATATCGGCAAGCTGCGCCTGACCAACTACACGCAACCTGAAGATTGATGACACCGCAAATCCGGGCCATTGCAACCAAAGGCAGCTGAAAGGCTGCCTTTTTGGTGTGTCCGGTTGATTTGTCTCAAATTACGTGAACCGGTTTCGCGGAAATTAAATCATTAGCCACTAGCCTCGCATTTGCTTCAGGGCGAAGCGGGCGGTGCATATGGGCATGTTTGGCAGATCAGCAAAGAACTTTGCAAAGGATACGCGCGCCACGACGGCGATCGAATATGCGATCCTTGCTCCGATTTTTTTCACGATCATCTTCATCGGGATGGAGTTTTCCGTTCTGGTCTTCAAGCGCAACCACCTCAAGCATGTGATGTATGAGGCGAGCCGGATCCTGCAGACAGGCCAGATCCAGAATGCCGCCAATCCGAAGTTCGAGTTCGAGCGCGAAATCTGCGCCGAGGCGCTGCATCTCTTCAACTGCGCCGACGTCTTCTATGACGTGCGCTCGTTCGACCAGATCACCCAGGTGACCTTTCCGGCGCCGACCCTCGACGCCAACCTGAAACCGACGAATTTCCAGTTCCAGCCCGGTGGTCCATCGCGCGTCACGGCGATGCGGCTGGCGGGACGGTTCTATTTTGCGACGCCATACATGGACCGCATCTTCGGCCTTGGCGGGAAGCCGATGTTCGTTGTCGGCCATTCGATCGCGAGAAACGAACCTTATGTCTGCACCAAAGCGAAGTGCGAGTGAGGACGCCATGATGACCCGCATGCGCGTTCCGAACCTCTTGCAACGCCTCGCACGCGAAAAACGCGGCGCCGCTGCAGTGGAGTTCGCTTTGCTGCTGCCGTCGTTGCTGGCGCTGAGCTTCGGCATGTTCGAGGTCTATTTCCGCTTTGTCGCCGAGGACCAGTTCAACCGCTACGTCAATCAGACGGGCGACCTGATTGCCCGCTCGGAACAGATGTTCACCGCTGACATCAAGACGCATCTCGATGTGGCCGCGCGCATCATGGTCGAAGTGGAGACCCATAATCTGGTCGAACTGCATGTGGCTTCGATCGGCTTCAAGAAAGACAAGACACCGGTGGTCTTGTGGAAACGCAGTTCAACCGTCGATGTGCTCGATGTCGATCCATCGGAAGCGGCAGGCATCGGCTTGGCCCTCGAAACGGTGATGCGCATCGAAGCGCACTACACCTACACATCGCCGTTCCAGTATCTGATGCAGCAGAACCCGATCCTGAAAAAGAAGGTCGTCTACTACAAGCCGCGCGTGACCCGCGCGATCGCGATCGATGGCAACGTGGCTGAAACCAACACCAACTGGGAAGACTGATCGCCGAAAGGCGGAGGCAGGGAGCAGAACATGAAGCGCAACCGCATAACGGGACATATCGCACGGCTCGCAGCCGGCCTCGCGTCCAACCGACGGGGGGCACTTGCCGTTCACTTTGCCCTCATCGCCATTCCGCTGACCGTGGCCGCAGGGCTCGGCATCGACGGTTCGCGCATGCTGCTCGCCCGGTACCAGTTGCAGGCTTCGCTTGACGCATCTGCGCTGGCTGTCGGCGCCTCCTATGGCGACCAGACCGAGTTGCAGGCGATGCTCGACGCCTTCGTCCGCAAGAACTTCCAGGTGAAAAATGCCTCGGTCACCAATGTGACACTGTCGGGCACCGGTGCTGACGTCATCGTCAACGGAACGGCCTCACTGGACATGCTGTTCGGCCGCGCGCTCGGCTACAACAGCATCACGGTTGCGGCTTCGACCGAAGTCAAGCGCGCAGGTGGTGGCCTGATCGTCTCGCTGGCGCTCGACAACACCGGTTCGATGTGGGGGAGCAACAATATCGCTTCGTTGCGCAAATCGACCACCACACTGCTCAAGGAACTGTTCGGCACGGAAACCGCCCCGAGCGATTTGCGCGTAGCAATCGTGCCGTTTGCATCCACCGTCAATGTCGGCGGGGAATGGGAAAAACTGATCGACACCGACGACCTTGAAGACCTTTACGACGATTATCTGGACGATATCCCTGACGAAGACGACATGCGGTCGGATACGATCATCACCAACTGGAAAGGTTGCGTGATCGAACGCGAGGATCACTCGATCAGCGACACGCCTCCGGACGAGGATGATCCGGATACCCTGTGGAAGCCTTTCTGGTATCCGCCAGGGCGCGACAACAACTACGATCCCAAAAAAGCTTCGACGATCATTGTCGGCGGGGCAAAGGACAGCAACCAGATCACCGGGCCGAATATCGGTTGCCCGACGCCGATTACCGCGTTGACGAACAATTTCGCCGTGCTGACCGCAGCAAACAACGCGATCACTGCCTGGAACCGCGGCGGCACGTTGAACGACATCGGTCTGGCATGGGCGTATCGCACGCTCACGCCCGGCGAACCGTTCACGCAATCGACCGAGCTCGACACCAAGGATGCCAAGACACTTTGGGCAAGTCCGCGCTGGCGCAAGGCGATCGTTCTGATGACCGACGGTGAGAACACCATCTTCGACTTCGACGGGACCGGGCAGAACAAAGGTGTGGACAAGCCCCTTCCGGCACAGGGTAGCAAAGACCCAAATGTGGGGCACATCAGCAAGTCCGACTACACCGGCTACGGTCGACTCGGTGAATCGCTGATGACCGCGCTTTTCAGTTCCGACAATGGCAACACGGTGCGGGACAAGGTCAACGCACGCGTCGCCAGCCAGTGCGCGACCTACAAGGCACAGGGCGTCATCATCTACAGCGTCGTGTTCACGTCATCGGTCAACGACACGACCAAGAACATGTACAAGGCCTGTGCTTCCGATCCCGGCAAGTACTGGTACGCACCGAACCAGGCCTCGCTGGAAGGTGCATTTGGCGCCATCGGCGCCGACCTTGCGAAACTCCGCATCGTCAAGTGATCTTATGAAAGAGAACGGGCCGCGCAAATGTCGCGGCCCTTTTCATGGGTTCGAAACCATTTCCGTTGGCGCAGGTTTAACCGGTGGTAGGTAACTTGACGACGATGCAACTTGTCCCCCGGCGGAGCCTCCCTTGAGACACCATTTCCTGACTGATCGTCGCGGCAACTTTGCGGTGGCCGGTGCTGTCATTGCGCTTCCGCTTCTCATGGGAACCGCAATTGCCATCGATTATTCAAGACTCGAAGCGATGCGCACCAATGCGCAGGATGCACTTGATGCGGCCGCGCTGGCCGGTCTGCGCATCGATGGCACGTTTGACAAGAAACTCGCCCGGAAAGTCTTCAAGGCCAACATGGTGCTTCGTGCCGGGCAAGAGGCAAAGAGCCCGGAGTTCACGTCGCTGGGCGGCGGTGACTGGAAGGGATCTGTCGACGGAACGATGAAACTGACTTTCGGCAACCTGATCATGCCGGAGACGATCAAGGTATCGGCTGTCACTGCGGTCGGATTTTCGACTGCAGCGAGCCCGACGCCGCCGCCATCAGCAACACCGGTGCAGCCCGGCTGCATCTACGTGCTGGATGACAGCTGGACAGCGTTCAACCAGAACTCGAATGCAACGATCAACGCGCCCGACTGCGTGATCAATGTCGGCAGCAAGATCGACAGCTCGATCGGCAAGGCCGGCTTCAACGCCGGCTTCAATCTCGATGTCGCCGAAATCTGCATCGGTGGAACGACATCCTATGACAACCGGACACTCGCCGAACAGGCTCGCGCAACGCCGGTGATTTCGCGCCAATGTGCAGTGCCGGGCGATGTGTACCGCGAGATGATCGACGACATCGTCACGCTCAGCGATTTCACGTCGGTTCGCGACGGTGCCTGCCGCATGGGCACGGGCTGGACCAGCGTGGATGCAAGCGCTGTTCCGGCAGCCACAAGCAATCATCCCGGCGGCCTCTACAATGCGAGTGACAAGGTCTACACGATGGAACCGGGCCGCTATTGCGGCGGCATCAACTTCAACTCCGGCGGCTACAAGATTTTCCTGAAGCCCGGGCTTTACGTCATCGATGCCGGCTGGAACGTCAACGGCATGGATATCGTCGGAGACGGTGTTTCAATCCACTATGGCCCAAGCGGCAACATCCAGATGAATTCGGACACCGGGCCGGTTCTGACCGCACCATCCAGCGGAACGTTCAAGGGCCTGCTGCTCTGGGAAGACCCCAACAAGACGACATGGCTGCCGTTCGTCGTCAACTCCAACAAGTCCTACTCCACCCTGACCGGTGTGATCTATCTGCCGAACCGGACAACGACGCTGAACACCGGCGCAAAGGCCACGTACCGCTCGTCGATGGTCTACAAGACGCTGACGATCAACACGGGCACCTTCATCAACTTCGACGACGTGCCCGCAGCGCAGATCCCCGACCATGATGATTTCGATCTTGGCGGTGGCGGCAGCGGACCCATTGCGATGACCAAGAAGCCGGCGATCAAGCCTGTTCCGGCGATCTGATTTATCGCTCCGTAGGTTTCCAGGTTTCCGTGCGGCGCCCGTTTCGGGCGCCGTTTTGCATCGCAGCGATCCTTGACAGCGAAGGCCGGGCCGACTATCTCCCGGCTATTAGCACTCGCCTCTGATGAGTGCTAACGGCACCCTCGGTGCCGCATGACATCAACAATAATCAAGGGTCTCAAAAATGGCAGAGATGAATTTCCGTCCGCTGCACGACCGCGTGGTCGTTCGCCGGGTCGAGTCCGAAGAAAAGACCAAAGGCGGCATCATCATTCCAGATACCGCCAAGGAAAAGCCCCAGGAAGGCGAAGTCGTCGCCGTCGGTCCGGGCGCACGCAATGAAGATGGCGACCTGATCGCCATGGACGTCAAGCCAGGCGACCGCGTTCTGTTCGGCAAATGGTCAGGCACGGAAGTCAAGCTGAACGGCGCCGACCTTCTGATCATGAAGGAAAGCGACATCATGGGCGTTCTCGGCTGAGGCCGCTGACACCCGTTCGCTTTCCCCCAATCCCTTTAATTTTCTCAAGGAGCTGCTCAAATGGCTGCCAAAGAAGTCAAATTCGGTCGCTCGGCACGTGAACGCATGCTGGCCGGCGTCAACATCCTCGCCGACGCCGTCAAGGTCACACTCGGTCCCAAGGGCCGCAACGTCGTGATCGACAAGTCGTTCGGTGCCCCGCGCATCACCAAGGACGGCGTTTCCGTCGCCAAGGAAATCGAACTCGAAGACAAGTTCGAAAACATGGGCGCGCAGATGCTGCGCGAAGTCGCCTCCAAGACCAACGACATTGCCGGTGACGGCACCACCACCGCCACGGTGCTGGCCCAGTCGATCGTCCAGGAAGGCCACAAGGCCGTTGCTGGCGGCATGATCCCGATGGATCTGAAGCGCGGCATCGACATGGCCGTTTCGGAAGTCGTCAAGGACCTGATCGCCAAAGCGACCAAGATCCAGACATCGGCAGAAGTGGCGCAGGTCGGCACGATCTCGGCCAACGGCGAGTCGGAAATCGGAAACATGATTGCCGAAGCCATGCAGAAGGTCGGCAATGAAGGCGTCATCACGGTTGAAGAAGCCAAGACCGCCGAAACCGAACTGGAAGTCGTCGAAGGCATGCAGTTCGACCGCGGCTACCTGTCGCCATACTTCGTCACCAATCCGGAAAAGATGGTTGCCGATCTCGATGATCCGTACATCCTGATCCACGAGAAGAAGCTGTCGAACCTGCAGGCGATGCTTCCGGTTCTGGAAGCCGTCGTGCAGTCGTCGCGTCCGCTGCTGATCATTGCCGAAGACGTAGAAGGCGAAGCCCTTGCAACGCTCGTCGTCAACAAGCTGCGCGGTGGCCTGAAGATCGCTGCAGTCAAGGCACCGGGCTTCGGCGATCGTCGCAAGGCGATGCTCGAAGATATCGCGATCCTCTCGGGTGGTCAGGTGATTTCCGAAGACCTCGGCATCAAGCTTGAAAACGTGACCCTCGACATGCTGGGCCGCGCCAAGAAGGTGTCGATCACCAAGGAAAACACCACCATCGTCGATGGCAACGGTCAGAAGAGCGAAATCGAAGGCCGCGTGGCCCAGATCAAGCAGCAGATCGAAGAAACCTCGTCGGACTATGACCGTGAGAAGCTGCAGGAACGTCTGGCCAAGCTTGCCGGCGGTGTTGCCGTGATCCGCGTTGGCGGTGCAACCGAAGTGGAAGTCAAGGAACGCAAGGACCGCGTCGATGACGCGCTCAATGCAACCCGCGCTGCTGTCGAAGAAGGCATCGTCCCGGGCGGCGGCACTGCGCTGCTGCGTGCGTCGAAAAACATCTCTGTCAAGGGTGCAAACCCGGATCAGGAAGCCGGCATCAACATCGTGCGTCGCGCGCTGCAGTCCCCTGCCCGCCAGATCGCCGAGAACGCAGGCGAAGAAGCATCGATCGTTGCCGGCCGGATCATGGATCAGGACAGCGCATCGTTCGGCTTCAACGCCCAGACCGGTGAATATGGCGACATGATCAAGATGGGTATCGTTGACCCGGTCAAGGTCGTGCGCACGGCCCTTCAGGATGCCGCATCGATTGCCGGCCTTCTGATCACCACCGAAGCCATGATTGCCGAGCTGCCGAAGCGCGACTCCGGCCCGTCGATGCCCGGCGGCGGCGGTATGGGCGGTATGGACTTCTAAGGAAGTCCATAAAACCGCCCATTAACCAACATGCCGGAAACGGGCAAGCCCGTTTCCGGTGGCGGTATGGACTTCTAAAGAAGTCATCTTTTTTGCCCGAAGTCTTGCGCGGCTATCGCCACGTGCGCTTCGGGGAAAATCGCCCATCAACCAACCTGCCGGAAACGGGCAAGCCCGTTTCCGGTGGCGGTATGGACTTCCAAGGAATTCATCTTTTTTTTGCCCGAAGTCTTGCGCGGCTTTCACCACGTGCGCTTAGGGGAAAATTGCCCAAAAGAACAAGGAAAAGGCCGGGATTGCTCCCGGCCTTTTTCATGTCCACTGTTGAGCGGACGAAATCAGAACTTGTAGCCGACGCGCATCAGGCCGGCGTTCGACCAGGCGTCGATGTTCAGGTTGTTGAAGTTCTTGTATTCCTGACGCTCGTAACGAAGACCGACAAAGATGTTCTCGGTCACCGCCACATCCACACCGAAACCGTAGGCCAGACCCCAATCGTTGCCCGCCCAGTTCTTGGTCGCCATGTTCGGGGCAAACGGCGGCGAGGGCAAGGCGCTGGCCGATGTGCGGCCATAGACGCCGCCGACAAAACCGTAGGCCAGAACCCGGTCGATCGCATAGCCGACGCGTGCGGCAACGACCGTGGTGTCGTGCATGGCAACGGTCGAGATGTCGTTGAACAGGCTGTCGTGATGCGTGTAGCTGACTTCCGCACCGATCACGAAGTTTGCGAACTGATGGTTGTATCCGGCAAACAGGCCGTACACATCATCATTGCCGGAGGCAGCGCAGACATCAGGCCCCGGAAAGCAAAAGGCCGGATCGGGCGCATTCGTGCGGTCCTTGACCCAGCCATATCCCGCCTGGACACCGACCTGCGCGCCGGTCCAGTTCCACCGGTCTTCGAAGGACTTGTCAGCGTAGATAACGTCGGCGACATCAGCGGCGTAGGCGGGGGCTCCGGCGGCGGTGACGACCGCGGCTAAAGTGAGGAGAAACGTGCGCATGTTTTGCGTTCCCGGCAGGTGGTTCATGCCTGGAGAATGCAAGGGACAAATTGCGATATGGTTAACGCTTGGGAAATATGCCTCAGGCGATTTCTTTGAGGTCCTGTTTGTCGTCCACACCGAGGCGGCGGAACACTTCAAAGGGTGCGGTTTTCAAGAGGAAACCGGCCAATTCCGTCGGCGGAAGCGGCCGCGAGTAGAAGTAGCCCTGGATCTGGTCGCACCAGATCGTGCGCAGGAATGCGATCTGCTCGGCCGTTTCGACCCCTTCGACCGTGATATGAATGCCAAGATTTTCGCCAAGCGCGGAGATCGCCTGAAGAATGGCTTTCGCCTTGTCGTTGGTGTCGATGTCCGCAAGGAAGCTGCGGTCGATCTTGAGGCGATTGAACGGGAACTTGGTCAGGTAGGACAGGCTGGAATAGCCCGTGCCGAAATCATCGAGCGCGATTGAAACACCAAGTTCGCGCAAGTCGCGCAGCTTGCCGCTGATCTCGTCCGGATGCTCGGCGAGAAGACCTTCCGTGATTTCCAGTTCCAGACGCGACGCCGGAATCCCCGAGACGTTGAGGGCATGGCGCACATCGGCGACGATATCAGAACGGACAAAGTGCATGGTCGAGAGATTGACGGCCACCATGATATCGTCAGGCCAATGGCTGGCCGTGGTGCACGCCTTGACCAAGGTCCACTTGCCGATATCGACGATCAGGCTGGACTGCTCGGCGATCGGAATGAACTCTTCCGGCGATACCATGCCGCGGATGGCATGATCCCAGCGCAGCAGCGCTTCGATCGAGGACACCTTGCCGGTGCGCACATTGACGATCGGCTGGAAGTTCATCTCGTAGGCATCTTCGGCAAGCGCCTCGCGCATTTCCTGCTCGAGCATGCGTCGTTCGCGCTGGCGGAAATCCATCTGCGATTCAAAGAAGCGGAACACGGCGCGCCCGTCTTCCTTGGCGCGGTAAAGGGCCAAGTCGGCGTTGCGAAGCAACTGCTCTGGCCGTGTGCCATGCAACGGAGCAATGGCTATACCGATGCTTGCGCCAACATAGAGCGTTTCCTGTTCGACGCGGCATGGTTCGCAGATGCTGTCGATCAGCCGTGTGGCCAGCTTGGCCGCGTGGACCGGATCAAGCGTGTCATGCAAAATGATCGCGAACTCGTCGCCGCCGAGGCGGGCAACCGTATCGCTGATGCGGACATGGCCCTTGATGCGGCGCACCACTTCCCGCAGCAGTTCATCCCCGGCATGGTGGCCATAGGTGTCGTTGACCAGCTTGAACTTGTCGAGGTCCATGAACATCAGCGTCATCGGCGTTCCGTGACGCTCGAGCTTGCGCACGGCGGCATCAAGTGCCTGATTGAAGCTTGAGCGGTTGAGGACGCCGGTCAGGGCATCGGTACGCGCCATGTCGATTATGGCAGCTTCTGCCAACCGCTGATCGGTGACATCGGCGCAAACACCGAGGTAACCGGTCACATAGCCGCGCTCGTCGGTGATCGGCTTGCCGGTCATCGACAGGACAATCTCGCCTGACGGCTTGTTCAGGGATATCTCGACGAGACGGAAGGCCTGCCCGAGGTTCATGGCCTCATCAAGCCGCTGGATGGCATCCTGGTTGGTCGCGCCAGCCATCTTGAGCCGTTCTGTCAGCCGAGCGGTATCGGTGCCATCGAGGTCATTGATCGAGAGTGCCACCATAAGGTCATCCGATCCCTTGATCAAGCGACCTTTCGCGTCGCACTCCCAAAGCCATTCCATCGCCGATTCCTGGAAATCGGCCAGCATCCGGTCGACGCGGACAAACGATTCGCGGCTTACAAGTTCAGCGGCCTGCTGGGCGACAAAGCGCTTCGAATTGGCGGCAAGATACGCTGGAAATGCCAGTCCGTAGATCGCGACAATCAGCGTGAACATCATCAGGTTGATGCCCTCGATGAACAGGACAGCTGAAACCAGCATCGTGAGCGCGGTCGTCACCGTGAAAACCAGGGCGACCTGGATCACCGGCGACAAAGCATACGCGCTGACGACAAAAACCGTGCCGATGACAAGGCCTGTCGTCAAGGCATCACCCGCGCGATCGACACTGGCAAAGGTGATCGCACCGATCAGGCTCCAGATCACCGCGCCAACGAACGACTTGGCCACAGCACGGCGGAGCAGTTTCGAGCCGGCGGACGGAAGCCGTTTCAGATGCCCTGAACGGCGCGCGCGCAACCAGCGTTTGAACGAAAGGATTTGCAAAAGCCCGGTGAGGCCGGAAAGCCAAAGCAAAATTGGAAACACCGGTGCATCGCGCATCGAGATGAGCGTGGCGCAGATTGCAATGAGAGCGCCAACCATCAGATGCGGCGAGGCGGACTGGATCTCGGCCATCTGCGAGCCGCGAACACGCCTGCGAACCGGGCCAGGCAGTTGCGCAAGGCCGGTCAGGTTGTCAATCCAGCGGCTGAGAGATGTAAACAACGAAGCTTTCATGATTTCCCCACACGCGACCAAGGTAAGTGACGGGACGTAAATACATCGTAGTCAGTTGCATCTTTTCGCTCAGCCTTTCCAAACACGGTTAACGAAAGACAAAAAGCAACAGCAGCTTATGCAAGTCATCGGTCGCCAATCGTCAACCATAGAACTTAGCCTCGTTTTCACCGGCGCTGTGCAATGTGGCGTCACCAACAAAACCAGGGGGCGATGACCAACATGAACAAAAGCAATATCACCGCAGAGGCACTGACCGGCAGCCTTCGCGATTTCCGGATCATGGAAGGTACCGATCTTGTCTCGCGCAACGATGCGTTCTTCCATTGGCAGAATGCGCGTCGTGACGTCGGCCTCTGGCCTTATGCGCGTTCCACCTCCACCGCCCCCAAGACCCATTGCGAAGCCAAGCAGGATGACGGCAAGAAACTTGCCGGCGTGAATTTCGCCTCGCAGGATTATCTCAGCCTGTCGTCGCACCCGCGCATCAAGGCTGCCGCAATCGAGGCCGTCGAAGAATACGGCGTTCACTCGGCCGGTTCCGCTGCGCTTCTCGGCAACACGCGCCAGTCGATCCAACTGGAAAATCGGATCACCGAATTCCTTGATGGCCGCTCTGCCGTCCTTTACCCGACCGGCTGGTCGGCGGGCTTTGCGGCGATCCAGGGCTTCGTACGCCCGGACGATCACGTCGTCATGGACGTCCTGGCCCATTCCTGCCTGCAGGAAGGCGCCCGCGCGGCAACCCGCAACATCCACTTCCATGGCCATCTGAACGTGCGCGCCATCGAGCGCCGCCTGCAGAAGATCCGTGCCAGCGACAAGACCAACGGCATCATGGTTGTCACCGAGAGCCTTTTCTCGATGCATTCGGATACGCCGGACATCGGTGCCCTGCGCGCGCTGTGCGATGACTACAACGCCATGCTGCTGGTCGATTGCGCCCATGACTTCGGCGCCATCG
This sequence comes from Roseitalea sp., assembly GCA_041752455.1. Taxonomy (GTDB): domain Bacteria; phylum Pseudomonadota; class Alphaproteobacteria; order Rhizobiales; family Rhizobiaceae; genus JBGSWL01. The sequence continues at coordinate 25,683 of JBGSWL010000073.1, forward strand.
GCGATGATGGCCGCGGCCACATGAGCCTGCAGAACATGCTGACGGACGTCGATGTCATCATCGGCAGCTTCTCCAAGAGCTTTGCCTCCAATGGTGGGTTCATCTCGGTCAAGACACGCGCCGCCGCCGAATACCTGAAATACTATTCTGCGACCCAAACCTTCTCGAACGCGCTGTCGCCAGTGCAGGCGTCGGTCGTTCTGGCGGCCTTCGATATCGTCGCCTCGGAAGAAGGCAAGCAGCGTCGCCGCCGCCTGATGGACAACATCCTCTACATGCGTTCGGAGATGAACAAGGTCGGCCTCGAAGCCCTTGGCGACCCCTCGCCGATCGTTCCGGTTCGCGTCGGCGCCGAAGGCCTCGCGCGCATCGCATCGCGCGACCTTTCCAACCTTGGTGCGATCGCCAACCTCGTCGAGTATCCGGCCGTGCCGCAGGGCGGCGCCCGGTTCCGCGTCCAGGTGATGAGCGATCACAGCCGCCAGGACGTCGACCTTCTCGTTCAACTCATGCTGCAGGCCATGCGTAGCGCAGAAGTGGAATATCTGAAACTCTGCAACGAATATCCCGGCCTGCACCTGTCTTCCGCCGCCGCCATGCGTGTGGCCGAAGAGGAAGCACGGAGTGCTGCATGAAAACCGACCATGTCACATTGAGGTTGTTGGCAGTCGATGACGACGTCAGCTCAGCCGAGCTGATCGTCCGTGTGGCCGAGCGCATCAAGTTCGAGGCGTTCGCCACATCCGACAGCCGAGGTGTGATGAACCTTGCCTCGGCGCTGGCCCCTGACGTGATCGCCATCGATGTCCGGATGCCGAACCTTGATGCTGATGATCTGCTGGAACTCCTGGCAGAAAGCCGGTTTTCCGGCCAGATCATTATCGTCAGCGGCCAGGATCCCGATGTCCTTGCCCGCGTTCAGCAACACGGCGTCGAACTGGGGCTCAACCGGCCGCACATCATGCAGAAGCCGATCGACATGACGGCACTGCGCGACCTTCTGTCCACCTGCCGGATGCGCAAGGCAGCCTGAGGTTTCGGCCGGGCAAGAGCGCTGCGTCGCCAGCCAGCCTTCAGAAGGCCAAGGCCCAAAACACAAGAACCCGGGTTGGCATGATCACCAACCCGGGTTCTTGTGTTTTGGCATGACGTAACGGCACTGACCGTGCCGGGAACACTGCTCAAATGGTGCCGATCAGAAGTTCATGTGCAGTGCGTTGTTCATCTTCTGCAACAGGCGAACAAGGTCCACCGGCTTGGTGTCAAAGTCGATGCAACCGGCCTCCAGAGCACGGCGGCGGTCGGTCTCGAAGGCGCTGGCGGTCAGCGCGATGATCGGAATGTCGGCGGAAACCGGATTGGCCTTTATGCGACGTGTTGCCTCGCAGCCATCCATCTCGCCAAGACCGATATCCATCAGGATGAGATCCGGGCTCTGGTCGGCTGCAGCTTCCACCGCAGACGGGCCATCAACCGCAAAGCGGATGGTGAAGCCACGCTTGGTCAGACGACGGCCGAGGATATCCCGGTTGACCGGATGATCTTCCACGATCAGCACTGTCTTGCTCATCTCTTCCGTTCCTTTGTCAGTCGCCTCAGGCGGCCTTGTCCTTGCGGTACTTGGCCAGCAGCTTGATCAGGTAGTTGGTATCGACGGGCTTGGTGATGAAGCCATCGATCTTGGCTTCCATGTCCGGCGTTGCGCCATCCATGACCGAAACCATGACCAGCGGTATCGATGCAATATCGGGAGAGCTCTTCAGGGCATCCACAACCATCCAGCCGTCGGTCTTGGGCATCAGCACGTCAATCAGGATGACGAACGGCTTGACGGTCCGCGCCAGATGGATCGCCGATTCCGGCTGGTCTGTCAGGATCGGACGATAGCCTTCCTTGCGCAGCGTCCGGTCAATGATCTCGAGGTAGTTCCGGTCGTCATCAATGACCAGCACGGTCAATGCCGGCGAGGTGTGGGACGCCGAGGAAAGGCCTGCATCACCTTCGGCAAAACGCCGCAGATCGGCTGCTGCATCCTGGAGAAGACTGTCGAGGTCTTCCTGGATCGTGTCGATTGCTTTGTCCGCGACGGCGTTGTCGCCGGCCACGACCCTTGTGGGAACAGTGATCGTGAACGTCGATCCCTCGTTGAGGACACTGGTCGCCGTGATGTCGCCGCCCATGAGACGGCACAGGTTGCGCGACAGCGACAGTCCGAGGCCGGTACCGCCGAACTTGGCGTTCACCTTGGCGCTTGCCTGGCTGAAGTTGGCGAAGAGATGCACCAGCGCTTCCGGCGCAATGCCGATACCGGTGTCTTCGACTTCGATGACCAGCATCTCGGTCTTGCCGATGTAACGGCGATCGATCCGCATGGTGATGCGACCGTTCTGGCAGAACTTGGCGGCATTCGACAGCATGTTGAACACGGCCTGGCGCAACTTTGTCAGGTCGACATTGACCGTGCCGATCGGCTTATCGCAGATGATCTCGAACGCATTGGCATTCTTGGCAGCGAGCGGCCGCCCGGTGATCTCGATCTCGTTGATGATCCTGTCGAAATCGACAGGCTCGACATAAAGCTCGGTCTTGCCGGCCTCGATTTTCGAGATGTCGAGAATGTCATTGACCATCGACAGCAGATGCTTGCCGGCCGCCGAAATCTTCTGGAGGTCAGCGATCTGTGCGCCATTGCCTTCCAGTTCGGCATCCTCGAGCAGGATTTCCGAATAGCCGAGAACAGCGTTCAGCGGCGTGCGCAATTCATGGCTCATCTTGGCGAGGAATTCCGACTTGGCGCCGTTTGCGCGTTCGGCTTCGTCCTTGGCATGCTTCAGGTCAGACAGCGTCGATTGGTGACGATCGATTTCCTTGATCAGTTCCGACTGGGAGTCGACGACCGAGGCGTAATAGCTCGCCATAATAAAAATGTAGGTTGAAGCGCAGAACGCCGAAATCACGGTCACGCCGACCAGTTCTTCCAGCGCGATATGCACCGGGAACGAGCCGTCCAACTGGTAGACGGCGTAGAAGCCGCCGAGACCGATGATGATCTGTGAGAAGATCGCGATCGAGGTCTTCAGGCCCGACCCCATGTAGAAGAAGGCGAGCAGCGGCACGACGAGGAACCACATCAGGAACGGCGAACTGGCGCCACCGTAGTGATAGGCGGTGATCAGGATCGCGAAGTTCAGGTTCATCACCGACATGATCGCCAGCGCCGTATAGTGCTTGTGCAGGAAGCGCAGCGCAAACGGGAACAGCCAGAACATCGTGACCGAGAGGCCGAGCAGATGAACGTGCGGCCACGGGTCGGTATCATGCGTCCACAGATAGATGGTGATCGGATGACCGAGGAAGGGTCCGAACATGTGCGAGATGATGAACATCCGCACACGCTTGTAGACGTTGATGTCTGCCTTCATCGCATCAGGCATGAAGAAGTCGACCAATGTGGTCAGCATGCGCGTATCCCCTTAGCCCCGCATCCACCGGAAACTTTCAATCGGTTGATTGTACCTCTCAAATTGTAAATGCCGCCTTAGCGAAGCCTTGGGCCGGACGTGATAGCGCTGGGACACGCAATCTGGGGACGCTGCGACCATGCCGACAACAGCCCGTATGAACCGCCCGAACTGGTTTCCAGTTGGCGAAGTGGTAACCGAGTTCGCCCCAAGCTGCTCTGAACCGGGGCAGGTCCAGGCGCTCGCAGCGTCGCTGCACCAGTTCGTGTCCTGCTCGCTTGAAGGACCAAAGGGCGTCGATCCGGCAACCTTGATTGCTGCGCTTGGCGCGCTGGCCGGTTACAGCGCGCGCTTCGTCGTGCGCGAAGGCGTTCGCCAGGGCCTCTACAAGGACGACTTTTCCGTGCCGCGTGGCGTCAATGCCCGCCATGTGTCGATGTCCGACCGGGTGACGGCACTCGTCTGCGACCTGACGCAGGAAAGCTATGTGGCGACGATGGCGACGGGCTTTCTGGCCAAGGGTGGCCAGTGGCTCCCCGATGTCCGCCAGGACCTGATGCACAACTTCATGGCGATCAACGCGCCGACCTATCCCGACTACACGGTGGCTTCCTCATATCTCCCGAAAATTCCGCCGCAGACGCTGCTCTTGATGCTGTGGGATCAATTGCACGCAAAGCTGAGCGTGACCGAACATGCCTGCGAACATGCGATGCAGGCGTTCGGTCTGGCCACCGTCGCTGCGGCTGACGCGGTGCATGGCCGCATGCCGCTACATGTCTCCGCGCAACTGGCAACCGAGACTGCCATTGCCATGTAGAAGATCGATTACGGCTTCTGAGCGACACCGTTCTCCCTTTTGGATGACGAACCGGTGACACCGGCCACAAGCCGGCTCAATTGTCACGGTACCGTCATGCATTCGTCAATGGGACGTCATGGCGCCGTCGTATCCCCGCGGAAGGTGGCTGATGATTGCCGCCATCATTCCTTCTTGGGAGAACGTCATGATCCGCAACCTTGCTGCAGCAGCCTTCCTGCTGTCTTCCACTGCGCTGTCGTTTGCGCAGACCGAAATCACCTTCTGGCACGCCATGGGCGGTGCACTCGGTGAATCCGTCAACAAGATCGCCGAAAACTTCAATGCGTCGCAGAGCGACGTCAAGCTGACGCCGGTCTTCAAGGGCACCTATGAAGAAAACCTCACCGCCGGTATCGCAGCATTCCGCGCCGGCGAACAGCCGAACATCATCCAGGTTTTCGATGCCGGTGCTGCCACCATCATCAATGCACCGGGCGCCGTCATTGCCGTCGAAGACATCATGACCCAGGCCGGCATGACCTTCGACATCAACGCCTACATCTCGGGCGTTCGCGGCTTCTACGCTGCTCCCGATGGCAAGATGGTCGGCATGCCGTTCAATTCGTCGGCTCCGATCATGTACTACAACATCGCTGCGCTTGAAAAAGCCGGCGTGACGCCGCCGAAGACCTGGGAAGAATTCGAAGCTGCGGCTCCGAAGTTGAAGGAAGCCGGTTTCATTCCGCTCGCCCAGTCGCACCTGCCGTGGATCTTCACCGAGAACTTCCACTCACGCCACAACCTGCCATTCGCAACCAACGACAACGGCTATACCGGCGTCGAAGGCACCAAGCTTCTCGTCAACAACGATGCCATCAAGACCCATTTCACCAAGCTCGTCGAATGGAAGTCCAATGGCATGTTCGAATGGTATGGTGCCGGCTGGGCCGACAACCAGACCCCGTTCGAACAGGAAAAAGTCGCGATCTGGCTCGGTTCGTCCGGCTCGTTCGGCGGCCTGAAAAAGTCGGCCCAATTCGAGTTCGGCGCAGCACCGCTGCCGTTCTGGAAGTCGATCGTTGGCGATGCGCAGCCGGATGGCTACCAGTCGTTCATCGGCGGCGCAGCGCTGTTTGCGATGTCGGGCAAGTCGGAAGAAGAAAACAAGGCTGTTGCCAAGTTCTTCGAATACCTGACCTCGGCTGACGTGCAGTATCAGTGGCACAAGGAAACCGGCTATGTGCCGATCACCAACGCTGCGTATGATGCAGCCAAGGCTGACGGCTACTACACCGAGACCCCTGCCGCTGAAGTCGGCATCACCCAGTTGAACCTGCCGGCTGGCGAATTCACCAAGGGCTACCGGATGGGTTTCTACGTCCAGATCCGTGACGTCATGAACCGCGAATACGGCAAGATCTTCACCGGTGAAGCCACCGTCGAAGACGCTTTCAAGACCATCGAAGAAGAAGGCAACGCGCTGCTCGAGCGTTTCGCCAAGACCGCTTCCTGATCGCACGATCCTTGTCGCACAGGAGCGTCCGGCCTTTTTGGCCGGGCGCTCCATCCCTTTATCGAACCGATGGTCTGGGCTGATGAAACGCGTCGTCTTTGGACATTCCTGGCTGCCCTACGCTTTTCTGCTGCCGCAGATGGCCATCATCGTCGTGTTCTTCTATTGGCCGGCGGCCGAGGCCGTGCGCTCATCGTTCTACCTTGAAGACCCGTTCGGGTTTGGCTCGACCTTTGTCGGGCTCGAAAATTACACCACCGCGCTGACCGGCAACGAATACCAGCGGGTTGCCCGCTTCACCGCCTGGTTCACCGTCATCGTCACCTTCTTGTCGCTCGCGCTGGCGCTGCTTCTCGCCGTCAAGGCTGACCATGTCCTGCGCGGGGCAAGCACCTACAAGACACTGCTGATGTGGGTCTATGCGGTGGCGCCGCCCGTTGCCGGCATTCTCGGCATCCTGTTCTTCGACCAGCATATCGGTCCGCTCGTCGATCTGGCGGCATTCTTCGGCTGGGACATGAAAGTAGGTGTCAATTACAATGACACCGCCATCGCGATGATCACCGTTTCCGTCTGGAAACAGGTTCCGGTGAACTTCATCTTCTTCCTGTCCGGCCTTCAATCTATCCCGCGCTCGGTGCGCGAGGCAGCGCTGATCGATTGCCAGTCCGCGACGCGCCGGTTCTTCACCGTGACCTTCCCGCTGCTGGCGCCGACCGGTTTCTTCCTGTTGATCATCAACATCACCTACGCGCTGTTCGACACGTTCGGCGTCGTCGACATCATGACCAAGAACGAGCCGGCCAATAATCCGGTGACGCTGGTCTACAAGGTCTATCTTGACGGTTTCCGCGGCAACGATCTCGGCGGTTCGTCCGCGCAATCGGTGATCCTGATGGTCCTCGTTCTGGCGCTGACCGTCTTCCAGTTCCGCCTGATCGAGCGGCGCGTCCATTATACGTGAGGCAGGGCTGATGACGGTTGCCGAAACAAGATCCGACATCGTGGCCGCCGCGCCGGCGGTCCGGCATCAGCGCAGGATTTCCTGGGGCGCGGTCGGTGACCATGCCATCCTGATCATCGGCTCGCTGATCATGATCGTGCCGGTGGTTCTGGCGTTTCTGACCTCGACACATGATGTGGTGACCATCCACCGCGAGGGGCTGCAGTTCCTGCCCGGCGGCGAATTTGCCAAGACCTATGGCAATGTCCTGTTTCGTAGCGGCGGCTTTACCGGTGAGGTCAATGGCGTAACCATGACGGTCAATTCGCTGATACTCGGCATCGGCTTTGCCGTCGGCAAGATCGTCGTGTCGATGATGGCCGCCTACGCCATCGTCTATTTCCGGTTTCCGTTCGGCACATTCGCCTTCTGGATGATCTTCACGACGCTGCTGCTGCCGCTCGAAGTGCGCATTCTGCCCTCCTACGAGATCGTCCAGTCGCTCGGGCTTACCAACACCTATACCGGCCTGATCGTGCCGCTGATTGCGTCCGCGACTGGAACGTTCTTCTTCCGGCAATTCTTCAAGTCGGTCCCTGACGAACTGGTGGAAGCTGCGCGCATCGACGGTGCCGGTCCGGTCAAGTTCTTCATCGATATCCTGCTGCCGCTGTCGCAGACGATGATCGCGGCGATGTTCATCATCATGTTCGTCTATGGCTGGAACCAGTATCTCTGGCCGACGCTGATCACCACCGACGAGGGCTATTTCACGCTCGTGCGCGGCATCAAGCAGATCCTGCAGGTCTGGATCGGCTCGAACATTCCCGAATACGGCGAGGCGATGGCGCTGGCGATCCTCGCCATGCTGCCGCCGGTCGTGATCGTCGTCGTGTTCCAGAGCTGGTTCGTCAAGGGCCTGACCGAAAGCGACAAGTAGTCAAACCAGAGGCAAGAGCAGCATGGCGCCGGTCAACATTTCACGGGTCTCCAAGGACTATGCCAGCGGCGCGCGCGCCGTTTCCGACGTGTCGCTCGACATCGCCGATGGCGAGTTCATCGTGCTTGTCGGCCCGTCGGGCTGCGGGAAATCCACCCTGCTGCGCATGGTGGCGGGCCTTGAAACCATCACCGAGGGGACCGTCGCCATCGGCGACCGCATCGTCAACGATGTCGATCCGGCCAACCGCGACATCGCCATGGTGTTCCAGAACTACGCGCTCTATCCGCACATGACCGTCAAACGGAACATGGCTTACGGCCTGACCAACCGCAAAATGGCGAAGTCGGAAATTGATCGCCGCGTGGCGGAAGCCTCGGCAATCCTGCGGCTCGACGACTATCTGGATCGCAAGCCGCGCCAACTGTCCGGCGGCCAGCGCCAACGCGTCGCCATGGGCCGCGCCATCGTGCGCGAACCGGCCTGCTTCCTCTTCGATGAGCCGCTGTCGAACCTCGATGCCAAATTGCGTGTCGACATGCGCGGCGAGATCAAGCAGTTGCAGCGCCGCCTCGGCACGACATCGATTTATGTCACGCATGACCAGATGGAAGCGATGACGCTTGCCGACCGGCTTGTCGTCCTCAATCTCGGACGCATCGAACAGGTCGGAACGCCGCTTGACGTGTTCCGCAATCCGGCCAGCCTGTTCGTTGCCAGCTTCATCGGCTCACCGGAGATGAACCTCTTCGACGCCGAGGGCGATGGCAATGGCGCGCTGCGCGTCGGCGCGATGACCATCGCGCACGGCCACGACCGGCCTGTGTCGGGCAAGGTGAAGATCGGCATCCGTCCGCACCACCTTATGCCAGCGGAAAACGGCAGCGCACACGGCGAACTCGCCGTCACCCATGTCGAGGAACTGGGCACCGAGCGCCTGATCCACGGAACGCTGGAAGGCCAGCGTTGCACGCTGGCCGTCGCTGCAGGATATCCGGCTGCCGAGCGCATGGGCGTGTCCCTCAACAGCGCAGAACTGCATCTGTTCGACGGGAGCACCGGCCGCCGGCTTTAAGTTGTTTTCCTGCGCAAACCCGGACGCGAAACCGGTGCCCACTTTCGCTGGGATTTCCTTGCGCAACCCCGGACGCGAAACCGGTGCCCACTTTCGCTGGGATTTCCTGCGCAATTCCGGACGCGAAACCGGTGCCTACTTTCGCTGTGATTTCCTTGCGCAATCCCGGACGCGAAACCGGTGCCCACTTTCGCTGTGATTGCTTATGCGCCAATGATGTTGTGTGCCGGTCCATACGGGAAGCCGGTGATGTTCTCGGCACCGTTTTCGGTGATGACCAGAATGTCATGCTCGCGGTAACCGCCCGCCCCCGGAGTGCCTTCCGGCAAGAACAGCATCGGTTCCATCGAGATCACCATGCCGGGTTCCAGCACGGTGTCGATGTCCTCGCGCAGTTCCAGCCCTGCCTCACGGCCGTAGTAATGCGACAGGATGCCGAACGAGTGGCCGTATCCGAACGAGCGGTACTGCAACAGGTTGCGTTCGGCAAAGAAGGCGTTGATCCCGGCGGTGATACCCGAACAGGTCGCGCCTGGCTTGATCAGGGATATGCCCAGCTCATGAGCGGCGACATTGGCCTCCCATATGGCGAGTGAAGCGGCGTCCGGTTCGCCAATGAACAGCGTGCGCTCAAGCGCTGTGTAGTAGCCCGAAATCATCGGGAACGTGTTGAGTGACAGGATGTCGTGCGCCTGAAGCTTGCGATTGGTGACCGGGTTGTGGGCGCCGTCGGTGTTGGGGCCCGACTGGAACCAGACCCAGGTGTCTCGGTATTCGGCATCCGGGAAGCGGCGCGCAATCTCGCGCTCCATCGCATCGCGTCCGGCAATCGCCACCTCGATTTCAGTGGCACCTACCCTGATCGCCGCGCGGATCGCTTCGCCGCCGATATCGGCGACATTGGCGCCGTGGCGGATCAGTGCGATTTCCTCGGCTGATTTGACCATCCGCTGCGCCATTGCCGGCTGGGCTATGTCGATAAGGTCCACCGCGCCGAGAAATTCACGCAGCTTTTCCTGGGCAGCCAGCGTCAGATGATCGTTCTCGACGCCGATGCGCCGTGCTTTGCCGGTCAGCGACTTGACGGCGCGCCAGAAATTGTCGCGCTTCCAGTCGGTGTAGGTGACATTGCCGTCAACGGACCGGCGCCAAGGCTGGCCGGCATCGATGTTGGCTGACACCGTGGTGCAATCGTCTTGCGTAACGACGCAGGCGTAAGGCCGACCGAACGAGCAATAAAGAAAGCCGGAGAAATAGGCGATGTTGTGCATCGAGGTGAACAGTGCTGCCTCGATGCCGGAGGCGGCAATGGTGGCACGCAGCGCCGAAAGGCGCCGGTCATATTCGGCGCGCGAGAACGGCAGCGCTGCCTTGTCGCCATTGTGGCAGGTGAAGAATTCGGGGCGGTCTGAAAGAGACGTTGTCTGCATGGTTCGGTCACTCCACGGAAAGCGCGCGCAGTGACAATGCGGGCGCGCTTTCATCAAGAAAGGGCGTCCGGGCGTTCAGGACTGGATCAGGGAATGGACGCGGCGACGCCATCGCCACGCTTGCGATCACGCTAGATCGGGCGTGCTGCCCCGGTCAAGCGGGTAGATCAGGATGCGGGATGATCAGGATCAACAAAACGCGGGTGCAGGTGGTGCAGTCTTGAAGGATCGGGAAAAGGAGAAACGCCCATGTTCCGCTCAATCCTCGTCGCCTATGACAATTCAGATCACGCGCGTGTCGCAATCCGCACCGCCTGCGAAGTGGCAGACGCCTTTTCGGCAAAACTGCACATCATCCATGTGCCGCAGGTCACCGGTGACACGATGATGATCGGCTATTCTGCCGTGCCGTTGCCGCCTTCAAACGAGGAGCTGGCAAGGGCTGGCGAAGAGGCCCTTGCTGCCGCCAAGGCGATCGCCGCCGAACATGGCCATGGCGAGGCGCATGGCGTCGTGCGCAACGGTGATCCGGCCCATGAGATCGTGTCCTATGGCAAGGCCGAAAACATCGACCTGATCATCATGGGACGGCGCGGCCTCGGCCAGTTTGGCGCGCTGCTCGTCGGCAGCGTCACCCACAAGGTCTCGCAACTGGCCGACTGCGCCGTGCTCACCATCAAGTGACGTCAGGCGGTCCGGGGTGGCTGTTCCAAGCCGCGCTGGACCGCGGGACGCTCGAGAATGCGCTCGACCCAGGCCATTGTTGCCGGGCGCGTCGCCATCTCGAAGGCCTCTTCCGCGTTATAGTGGACCCGTGCGCCGCGGATCCACGGCACGATGGCAATGTCAGCGATCGTCAGGTTGTCGCCCATCAGAAAGGCACGACCGTCGGCAAGGCGCCCTTCGAGGACGCCAAGAAGGCGCCGCGCCTCGTTGCGATAGCGTTCGCGCGGCAGCGGATCGGCAACCGATTTGCCGGCAAAGACGCCGAAGAAGCCATACTGCCCGAACATCGGCCCGACGCCGCCCATCTGGAACATCAGCCACTGGATCGTCTCGTGGCGCGCCGCTGCGCCTTCCGGCATCAGCTTGCCGTACTTTTCAGCCAGATAGATCAGGATCGCGCCCGATTCCCAAAGCCCGAAGGCTTCGCCGTCCGGACCATCAGGATCAATGATGGCGGGAATCTTGTTGTTGGGGTTGAGCGACAGGAATGGAGGAGTCGTCGTTTCCGACAGCGGCACAGTATGCGCCTCATAGGAAACGCCGAGTTCTTCCAGCGCAATCGAAACCTTCACGCCATTGGGCGTCGGAAATGAATAGAGCTGGATGCGGTCCGGATGTTGCGGTGCCCAGCGCTGGGTGATGGCGAAGTCGGCAAGTGTCTTCCTGGTCATTGTCTCTCTCCGGCCGCTTATCCCACTATTGCCATCCCGATGTACGATCTGCCGGTGAACAAACAAACCGGTTTTATCGAACGCTGTGTTCACATGCGCACCCGGGAAGTTCATCATGTCCGGGGTTGATCGCGCAATGGTCGCAAAGCATGTCCATCAGAGGGCGCGAATGTGATGATCAAAGAACTGAAACGAACTGAAACCGACACGATGGGCGCGGTCGACGTGCAGGGCGACCGGCTTTGGGGCGCCCAGACGCAACGGTCGATTGCGAATTTTCCGATTGGCGAAGAGGTGATGCCACGCCCGCTGATCCACGCCCTAGGTCTTGTGAAAGCGGTGGCCGCCGAGACCAACGCGGCGCTTGGCGTCCTGGAGCCGGGCCTTGCTGAGGCCATTGCAGCCGCGGCGCACGAAGTCGCAGCCGGAAAGTTGGACAAGCACTTCCCGCTCGTGGTCTGGCAGACCGGCTCCGGCACGCAGACCAACATGAACGCCAATGAAGTGATAGCCAACCGGGCCATCCAGCTGCTTGGCGGCACGGTTGGCTCAAAAACACCCGTCCACCCCAACGATCATGTCAACCGGTCGCAATCGTCCAACGACACCTTTCCGACCGCGATGCATGTTGCTGTAGCGTTGGAAACGCGCGACCGCCTGGTGCCGGCCATGGCCATGATGACCGAAACGCTCGCGCTCAAGGCAGCCGAGTTCGCCGGCATCGTCAAGATCGGCCGCACCCATACGCAGGATGCAACACCCTTGACGCTCGGCCAGGAGTTTTCCGGCTATCACGCAGCGCTCGATTTCCTGCGGCAGCGCATCGTCGACGACTTGCCTTCGATCTGCGAACTGGCGCAGGGCGGCACGGCAGTCGGTACCGGCATCAATGCGCCGGCCGGTTTCGGCGAACTCTTTGCCGCACGCATGGCCACGGAAACCGGCTTGCCGTTCAAGTCCGCCGCCAACAAATTTGCTGCGCTGGCCTCGCACGGTCCGCTGACCGAATTCCATGGCCATCTCAATGCGCTGGCCGCAGACCTGTTCAAGATCGCCAACGACATCCGCTTTCTCGGATCCGGCCCGCGTGCCGGCTTGGGCGAGTTGCGCCTGCCGGAAAACGAACCGGGCTCATCGATCATGCCGGGCAAGATCAATCCGACACAAGCCGAGGCGCTGTCGATGGTTGCCGTCCAGGTCATGGGCAACCACGTCACCGTCACAATGGCGGCGGCGCAGGGGCACTTCGAACTCAACGTCTTCAAACCGGTGATCGCGCTCAACGTGCTGCAATCGCTCCGCCTGCTTGCCGATGCGATGGCTTCGTTCACCGAGCGCTGCCTTGCCGGGATCGAACCGGACCGTGAGCGTATCGCCGACCTGGTTTCCCGGTCGCTGATGCTGGTGACCGCGCTGGCGCCGCAGATCGGTTACGATCGGGCCGCGGCGATTGCAAAAGCTGCGCATGCCAACGGAACGACGTTGCGCGAGGAAGCCCTGAAAAGCGGGCATGTGAGCGCCGAAGACTTTGACCGGATCGTGCGTCCGGAAACCATGATCGGAGATCCATCTTGAGCAAGCCTGTCGAAAACGTTTCGGACTATCCGCGCCCGCCTCGGCTTGAACCGGTCAGCGATCCTGTTCGGATCGTGTTTGGCGGCAAGACCATCGCCCAGAGCAACCGGGCGCTGCGGATCCTCGAGACGTTTCACGCCCCGACTTACTATGTCCCGTTGGCCGACTTCATCGATGGCGCTTTGGTTCCCGTGCCGGGCTCAAGCTTTTGCGAGTGGAAGGGCACCGCTTCGTATTTCGACATCGTCGTCGGGGAAAAACGCGCGCCGCGCGCCGCATGGAGCTATTCGGCGCCGACACGCGCATTTCTCGCCATTGCCGGCCACGCAGCGGTCTATGCGGAGCCGATGGATGCCTGCTTTGTCGGCGATGAAAAAGTGACGCCGCAACCGGGCAATTTTTATGGCGGCTGGGTCAATTCGTGGATCACAGGGCCGATCAAGGGCGCGCCTGGCACCACGCACTGGTGATGCTTGCTGTTCATATTATGTGAACGTAGCGTCGATGTCATGGCGTCTATCGCTGAACAGTTCCCATGCTAGACCTTGACGCAGTGCAACACAGCCTTGGAGCTACCACATGACCACCAACAGCAACCTCGTTCTTCTGGTCGGCCGCGTCCTGATCGCCTTCATCTTCATCATGGCCGGCATTTCGAAATTCGGCGCCATCGGGGGCACTGCCGGCTACATCGCGTCGACCGGACTGCCGGCGCCGGTAGTTCTGGCCTGGGCCGCCGCGATCTTCGAACTTGTCGCAGGCCTTTTCATCCTTGCAGGCTTCCAGACCCGCAACACCGCATGGGCATTGGCAGCCTTCACCGTGTTCACCGGCTTTTGGTTCCACTTCCAGCCAGCTGACCAGATGCAGTTCATCTCGTTCATGAAGAACCTGGCAATCGCCGGCGGCTTTGCATTCCTTGCCGTCACCGGTCCGGGCGCGTGGTCGGTGGACGCCCGTGCAGGCGGCGCCGCGCGCGGTGTGACCGCCTGAAAAACTTCGTGGTGATCGGGGTGATCCGGCCCGCCTGGGATGACGTAGATCACAGGCCGGTCAGGTTCCCCCGACCAAACCGTATCGGCAGTCCGGAAGTTCCCCCGATCAACTCCGGGCAAGTGCCGCGCCGATCCCTTTGCGGGTTGGCGCGGCTTTTTATTTTTGCGTGGCAACCAGAGCCGCAACGAGCGGCGCAAGCCCTTCACTGTGCTCGCCCTTCGGCACGAAAAGACAGGCCTGCGACGCCAGAATCACCCCGTCGTCCAGCACCTTCAGCTGGTTGGCCGTCAGCGTCGAACCGGTCGAGGTGATGTCGACGATGAGGTCGGCTTGGCCGGCTGCCGGTGCACCTTCTGTCGCGCCAAGGCTTTCGATGATCCGGTACAATTGGATGCCGTGGCGCTCGGAGAAATGCCGGCTGGTCAGCCGCCAGTACTTGGTGGCGATGCGCATGCGCCGTCCATGGTCGGCGCGGAACGATGCTGCCACATCGCCAAGATCAGCCATCGTCGTCACGTCGTACCAGGCCTGCGGCACCGCAACGACCACATCGGCATGGCCAAAGCCGAGGCGGCAGGCAAGATCGAGCCGGGTTTCGCTGTCGGCCAAGGTTTCGCGCACCAGATCCTCGCCGGTGATCCCGGCATTGATTGTGCCGGCGCCCAGTTCGCGGGCAATTTCCGACGCTGACAGGAACAGCACTTCGATATCGCGGTGGCCGTCGACCGTTGCGCGATAGCTGCGCGGATCGACCGGCGGCAGCACCGGATAACCAGCCTCGGCAAGCCGCGCGAGCGCATCGTCCTTCAGACGGCCCTTGGACGGAACGGCGATGGTGAGTGCTGGACCGGTCATGCCATCGGCTCCGGAAGCTCGGCGAACAGCGTGGCCACCCGGTCGAGCCACAGCGAGAAACCGACGCCGGGTGTCGGCTCGGTTGCGCCGAGCAAGGTCAGCAGCCTGTCATAGCGCCCGCCCCCGGCAAGCACGGCGCCATCGGCACCGCGGAACTCGAAGACGAGCCCGGTGTAGTAATCGAGGCGTCGGCCGAAACTTGCCTCATAGGCAATCACCGATGGATCAAGCCCTGCCCGGCTGATCGCCGACACGCGTTCTGCGAACGCATCCAATGCCGGGGCGACGGCAAGGCGGCGGGTGTCGGCAAAAGCCTGCAGGGCATCGACAGCGCCGGAAAGCGGAGCGGAAATCGCCAGAAACAGACGCAGGGTTTCAAGGGCTGCCGCATCGGGCGAGGCACGTGAAGCGGCAACCTTTGCCAGAAGCCGCGCGGCAATTTCGCGCGCACCGCGCCCGCCGGCATTGGCAAGACCGGCTGCGGCCAGATCGGCGCC
>JBGSWL010000074.1:0-20819 GCA_041752455.1 Roseitalea sp.
ATCGACCATTTCGTGTTCCGCTGCCAGCGCGAGGTGGGCGGGCTTGCCGCCGCCCTTGGCGGCATCGATGCGCTGATCTTCTGCGGCGGCATCGGCGAGAACTCGCGGCTGATCCGGGCCCGGATCTGCGAGCGGCTCGGCTGGATGGGGCTCGAGATCGACCACGCGCGGAACGCGGCGAATGACGAGGTGATCTCCTCCGACCTCGCCCGAACAACGGTCATGGTCATCCCGACCAATGAGGAACTGGTGATCGCCCGGGCCGCACGCGCGGCGGTGGGCATGGCAAAGGAAGTGGCGGCATGAAGGGCGCGTTGAAACCCGAGGCGGCGGCAGAAATGATCGCCGAGGGCGCGAGCCTGATGATTGGCGGCTTCATGGCTGTCGGCACGCCCGAACGGATGGTCGACGCCATCGTGGCGCGGGGCGTGGGCGGGCTGACCGTCATCGCCAACGACACCGCGATGCCGGGAAAGGGCATCGGCAAGCTGATCTCGGCGGGCCTCGTGCGGCATGTCATCGCCAGCCACATCGGGTTGAACCCGGAAACCCAGGCCAAGATGATCTCGGGCGAGATCACCTGCGAACTGGTTCCCCAAGGCACGCTGATCGAGCGCATCCGCTCGGGCGGCATGGGGCTGGGCGGCGTGCTGACCCCGACCGGCCTTGGCACCGAGGTCGAGGATGGCAAGCAGATCGTCGAAGTTCAGGGCAAGCGCTATATCGTCGAGACGCCGCTGACGGCGGATTTTGCGCTGATCGGGGCGTGGCAGGCGGATTACGTGGGCAATCTCAGCTACATGCTGACCGCGCACAACTTCAACCCGATCATCGCATTGGCGGGGCGCACGGTGATTGCCGAAGCCGACGCGATCGTGCCGGTGGGCGTGATCCCGCCGGATGCGGTCAAGACGCCGGGTGTTCTTGTCGACCACCTTCTGATCCGCGCGGCCTGAGGAGGGCATGATGGACGCCAAGGAACTCATCGCGCGCCGCGTCGCGCGGGAAATCAGGCCGGGGTCGCTGGTCAACCTGGGGATCGGGCTGCCATCGATGGTGGCCAACTTTGTCCCCACAGACCGGGGGCGTGTTCTTTCAGGCCGAAAACGGGGTGATCGGCCTTGGTGCCCGCCCGCCCGAGGGGATGGAGATGCGCCATCTGACCGATGCGGGCGGCGGCTTCGTCACCGCCGTTCCGGGCGCGGCGAGCATCGATTCGGCGATGAGCTTCGGGCTGATCCGGGGCGGGCATCTGGACATGACGGTGCTGGGTGGCCTGCAGGTGGACGAGGCCGGTCATCTGGCGAACTGGAAGGTACCGGGCAAGATGGTGCCGGGCATGGGCGGGGCGATGGATCTGGTGGCCGGCGCCAAGCGCGTCGTCGTCGCGATGACGCACACGGCCAAGGGCGATCCGAAGATCGTGCCGGAATGCACGTTGCCGCTGACCGCGATGCGCCGGGTGTCGTTGATCGTCACCGACATGGCGGTGATCGAGCCGACCGATGCGGGCCTTTTGCTGCGCGAGACCGCGCCGGGCGTTTCCGTCGACGAGGTGATCGCCGCAACCACGGCACGGTTGGTGATTGCGAGCGATGTCAGCGAGATGGTACTGGGGTAAGGGGCTGACGCGCCCTCATCCGATCCGGCTTTGCCGGACCACCTTCTCCCGCTCGCGGGAGAAGGACAGGGCGAACGGGCATGCCCGCTCTTCGGGCCACCTCTCCCCGCCGGGGAAAGGAAGGCGCCATAGGTGAGGGCTGCCGGACCAGGCTCAGTCGTAGGTGACTTCGTTGTCACCCAGATAGACGTTGCTGGCATCGCAGATGTTGATGTCGATCGGATCGTCGAGCACTTCGCTGCCGTCTTCACCGAGCCAGCCGACCTGCAGGGTCTGTTCGCAAGGGCCGGTCATGGCGGTGAAGGCCATGTCTGCCTCTTCGTTCGGCCCGAGCTGCCCGTCGAGCCAGTTGTCGCTCCAGCCGGAGCCTTCATTGGTGTAGAAGCCGACCACGGTGTTGCGGACCGTGTCGTTGTGGATGGTGAAACGGCCTTCCTGGCCGGTCTGGGCGAGCGCCGCGGACGCGGCAAGTGAAAAGACAAGGCTCAGGACGACAGATGTGCGCATGGAAAACCCCCTTGGAAAACCCGCGCGCACATAACCGGGCGCCCGGTCCGGCCGAAACGGTGCGGCGATTGAACCTGTTGGAGAAGGGCGCACGGCAGGGTTGAAAGCGCGGTATTCCCCTCTCCCGACCTCGCTGGCGCTCGGCCACCCTCTCCCGCAAGCGGGCGAGGGACAGGCGCTTTCTTTCGCCCGCTGTCAGGCTCAGGGTGAGGAAGTGGAGCGGCTCGACACTTATCTCCCCCCTTTGCGGGGGAGATAGCCTTTTCCTTGGCTTGCGCAGTGAAGCCAGCAAGTCATTGGAAAAGACAAGAAAGGGGATAATGAGGAAGGATGCAGTTCCCCCTCTTGCGATTTCTGACGTTTGGCCTTTCGGCCAATTCGTCGAAATCGCTTTCTCCCCCGCAAAGGGGGGAGATAAGCCCCCCGTTGACCCTCCCTTAACCATCTCTGCCAACGTCGCATTCACCCCGTTCGCCTAGGCTTTCCGCCGGGGACGTGTGTCCGGCCTTGATCGGCCGGCGAAAGACAGGGTGATGGTGATGCGACGCAAGGTTGACATGCGCCTTGGCGCAGCCGCGCTTACCGGCGCGGCCATGGTTTTGCTGACCGGCTGTTTTTCCAGCGGTGACGGCCGGCCGGCCATACCGATCGGCGAAGTCCTGACGCCGATCGATCCGGTGCAGACACGCTCGGTGTTTTCGCTGCCGCGTTTTTCGGTTCCGGGATTTGGCGGGCTTTCGGGCGGTGGCCAGAGCAGCGCCATGCCTTCAGAGGAAGTGCAATGCCGGGCGCAGCTGAAGCGCATGGGCGTGACTTTCACTGACATTGCACCGATCCGCGACGGCGGGTCGTGCTTCATCAACCATCCGGTCGAGGTTTCCGGCCTTGCGCGCGGCGTGGCGTTGAAGCCCGCTGCCAAGCTGAACTGCCAGGCGACCCTGGCGCTGGCACAATGGCTGCAGGACGATGCAGGGCCGGCGGCGCGGGCGCGCTATCTCACCGGCATCGCCGAGGTGCACAACATGAGCTCCTATTCGTGCCGGCGGATCAACGGGTCCGGCCAGTGGTCGGAGCATTCGATCGGCAATGCGATCGACATTGGCGGGTTCAAGCTGAAGAACGGCCATGAGATCGACGTGCGCAAGCCCGGCCTGTTTGCCATGCGCGAGCGCTCGTTCCTGAAGACGATCCGCGCCTCGGCCTGCAATGATTTCAACACGGTGCTGGGGCCGGGCTACGATTCCGACCATGCGGACCATTTCCACCTGGACCTGCGCGCCCGCAAGAGCGGCAGGACCTATTGCAAGTGACGGGAGCGCGGCCTTGAGCGCTGTGGAATCAGGCGGGGTCCTGGCGCCCGTGCGCGCAGCGGGGCGCGTCGATCTGGCCGATGTGCTGCCGAGCTGGCGCACGCTGGCGGTGTTCCTAGTGCTGCTGGCGGCGATCCGGCTCGGCTATTTTGCGCTCGCGGGCATTTATCCGGACGAGGGCTATTACTGGCTGTGGGGCCGGAACCTTGCGCTCTCCTATTATGACCATCCCCCGCTCGGCGGCTGGATGCACGGGCTCACCGGCGCGCTGTTCGGCGACGGCATCCTTTAGGCGCGGCTCGGGCCGATCCTGACGCAGGCCGTGTGCTTCGTGCTGGTCTGGCACTGGGTGAAAAAGCTGGCGCCGGAAGCGCTGCGGGGCCGGGCCTTTGCCACGGCGGTGGCGATCTGGCTGGCGACGCCGATGATGATGACCTTCCAGTCGCTGGCGCTGATCGACCATGTGTTCATCGCGGCGGGGCTGGCGGCGGTGCACTTCTTCGTGCTGTTTGCGCAGAGCCGTGCCGAGGGCGCGACCGATCACCGGATGCTCTATGCTTTCGCCGTCTCCCTCGGTCTTGCGGCGCTGACGAAGTATAATGCGGTGTTCATCGGCGTCGGCGTTGCGCTGTGGATTGTCTGGCAGCGCGACCGGATGGCGTGGCTGCGCGATCCGCATCTGTGGCTGGCTGCGGCGGTTTCAGTTGCGGTGTTCTCGCCGGTCCTGATCTGGAATTACCAGCATGACTGGCCGAGTTTCCAGTTCTACTTGCAGGACCGGATCGGTTTCGAAGCCCATTCTCCGGCGCAGCACGCCATCTATTTCACGCAGATGACCGTGGCGCAGGTTTCGCCATTGTTGCTGTTTGCTATCGTGCGCTTCATGATCGGGCGCGGCCCGGACCTCAGCCTGCCATCGCTGCAGGCAGCGGCGTTGCGCGGTCCGGCGGTTGCGATCTTCGTGCTCGGCCTTGCGGTCTGGTATCCGCTGACCTTGAAGACGCCGGTCGCGTTCTACTGGAACATCACCAGCTTTCTCCTGCCGCTGCTGATTGCGCCGTTCCTGTTCCGCAGCGTGATGGAGGTGCGGGTGCACCTGATCTACGGGGTTTTCTATTCGGCACTGCTGCTGTTCAACCAGGCGGCCATACCGCTGACGACGCTGACCATGGAACTTGGCCACCGGACTGAAAACATCATCCATTCCGGCGAGCCGCTGGTTGCGGCGCTGGACAAGGCCAAGGCGGAAACCGGCGCCGACTTGATCGTGACGACCGACTACCTGACGGCTGCGATGGTTTCGCTGCAGGGTGAGCGCACCGACATCGTCCATATCGGCCAGCGCCGCGACATGTGGGATTTCTGGTTCGACGGGGCGGCGCACAAGGGACAAAGCGCGGTGGTGCTGGCTGACGAGAAGTTCCCGGTGACCGAAACCGTGAGCGACGTCTTCGCCAAGGTGACGCCCATCGGCGAGCATGTGGTGGTGCGCTTCGGCGTGCCGATCCACCGCTACCGGCTATATCTTGCCGAAGGATTTTCCGGACGGACGGAATAGGTTATCGCGGTATCGCCCTTGGTTTTCCGTCTTCGCCGATATGCACCATGGTGAAACGGGCAAAGGTGACCCGCTCGGACCTGTCGGTGAGATAGCGCTGCGCCCAGGCTTCGACGTAAAGTACCATCGACGTGCGGCCGATCTTCTCGACCTCCACCCAGACGCTCAGCGTGTCGCCGACTTTCACCGGACTTGAAAAGGCCATCTCGTTGACCGCAGCGGTGACGATTCGCCCGCCGGCGCGCTCGGCCCCGGCAATGCCGCAGGCCAGATCCATCTGGCTCATCACCCAGCCGCCGAAAATGTCGCCGGCGGCGTTGGTGTCACCGGGCATCGCAAGCGTGCGGAGCGTGAGTTCGCCACGCGGCGCGGCGGGTGTCGAGGGCATGGGCCAGCTTTCCCCTGTGTGGCGTGCCGAACAGGCGCCCTTGCGCCGCTGCAACCAGCCTGATTGATCTTTGGCGCGGGCAGGTGCCCGTTTGCCATTCACGGATCCATCATGCCCATCAGTTTCGCCCATGCAATGCCGATAGCGCTGCTGCTTGCCTCCAACGTGTTCATGACGCTCGCCTGGTACGGGCATCTCAAGTTCAAGGAGACGGCGCTGGTCACCGTCATCCTCGTCTCTTGGGGGATCGCCTTTTTCGAGTACTGCCTGGCGGTGCCGGCCAACCGGATCGGCCATGCGGTCTATTCGGCGGCTGAACTGAAGACGATGCAGGAGGTGATCACGCTGCTGGTCTTTGCGGTCTTCTCGGTGTTCGTGCTGAAGGAACCGCTCGGCTGGAACCATCTGGCCGGCTTTGCGCTGATCGCCGGAGGGGCGGCGCTGATCTTTCGCGGATAGCGGGAAAGCGATTTGGTTTTTTCCGACATGGCATGTCGTGCGCCCGGCGAGCGGCGGATTATGGCCCGCCTAGCATCCGGCAAAAAACCGGGGGAATTTCATCCATGTCGCGCCAAATCCGCGCCGCCGTCTGCCGTGAGTTCGGCAAGCCGCTGACCATCGAAACCGTGACCTTGGCCGATCCCGGTCCGGGCGAAGTGCAGGTGGACATCAGGGCCTGCGCCATCTGCCATTCGGACATCACCTACGCGGATGGCGGCTGGGGCGGCGACCTGCCGATCGTCTTCGGCCACGAGGCGGCCGGCGTCGTTGCGTCGGTGGGCGAGGGCGTGACCGACCTCGCCGTCGGCGACCATGTGGTGGTGACGCTGATCCGCGCGTGCCATCATTGCCATTATTGCGCGGGTGGCAGCGAGTTCCTCTGCGAGGAAGTGTTCCCGCTCGACAGAAAGTCACCGCTTACCGATAGTAACGGCTTACCTTTGGGCCATGGCCTGCGCTGCGGCGCCTTTGCCGAAGCGGTCACTGTGGAAGCCAGCCAGGTGGTGAAGGTGGATGGCGACCTGCCGTTTGACGTGGCAAGCCTCTTGGCCTGCGGCGTCATCACCGGGGCGGGGGCTGTGACGAAGACGGCGAAGATTCCGGCCGGTTCGCACGTGGTGGTGACCGGCTGCGGCGGGGTCGGGCTCAATGCTGTGCAGGGTGCGCGGATTGCCGGCGCGGCGACGATCACCGCTATCGACATTTCCGACGAGAAGCTGGCCGTCGCCCGGCAGATGGGCGCGACGCACACGGTCAACGTGAAGACGCAGAGCGCGGTGGACACGGTGATGGAGGCGTCTGCCGGGCGCGGTGCGGACTATGTGTTCGTCACGGTCGGCGCCAAGAGCGCGATCGACACGGCGATGGGCTACATCAAGAAAAACGGCACGGTGGTCATCGTCGGGATGCCGAACGGCGACGTGATGGCCGAGTACAACCCGTCCTGGTTTGCCGCCTGGAGCCAGAAGATCATCGGCTCGAAAATGGGCTCGGCGCATATCGCCACCGACATTCCGCACTTTGCCGCGCTCTACAAGGCGGGCGAACTGGAGCTAGACCGGATGATCTCCGGCCGGTTTGCGCTGGAGGACATCAACGAGGCGATCGCCGGGGTGAAACGCGGCGAAGCGCTGCGCAATGTGATCGTGTTCGGGTGAGGGGCACCGCTGCCCTCACCCGACCTCGCTGACGCTCGGCCACCCTCTCCCGCAAGCGGGCGAGGGAAGGGGCGCTTGCTGGCGGGCGAGGGACGGGGCGCATTTCTTTCGCCCGCTTGTGGCGGGCGCAAGGTACCGAAAAGCGGGCGAGGGAAGGGGCGCCTGCTGGCGTTGCGAGGAGAGGTTCTTGTCCTTCTCCCGCTTGCGGGAGAAGGTGGTCCGGCAACGCCGGACCGGATGAGGGCGTGAGGGAGGGAACCAATCATGCATGTCACCGATTGCGACGTCATCGTTACCGGAACGCCCGATGGCGCGCCGGGCGGGCGGTATTTCATCTTCGTCAAGCTGACGACCAATGACGGCATCGTTGGATGGGGCGAGGCCTATAATGCCAGCTTCGGCCCGCATGTGACGGCGGCGATGATCATGGATGTGTTCGCCCGGCATCTGGAAGGGCGCGACCCGCATGATGTGGAACTGTTCTTCCGGCGCGCCTATTCGTCAGGCTTCACCCAGCGGCCGGACGTGACCATGGCAGGCTGCGTCTCGGCGCTGGAAATGGCCTGCTGGGACATCATCGGCAAGGCGGCAGGCCAGCCGGTGCACAAGCTCATCGGCGGGGCGGTGCATGAGCGGCTGCGCTCCTACACCTATCTCTATCCGCAGCAAGGCTCGATCTATCCGTCGGAGACGACAGGCCGCACAGTCTACAACGATCCGGAACTGGCGGCGGAAAACGCGCTGGCCTGGGTGGAGCGCGGGTTCACGGCGGTGAAATTCGATCCGGCGGGGCCGTATACGGTGCATGATCCGCACCAGCCGCTTTTGGCCGACATCGAACGGTCTGCTGCCATGGTCAAAGCGGTGCGCGAAGCCATCGGCACGCGCGCCGACATCCTGTTCGGCACGCACGGGCAGTTTTCTCCGGCCGGCGCGCGGCGGATGGCCCGGGCGATCGAGCCCTATGATCCGCTGTGGTTCGAAGAGCCGGTGCCGCCGGACAATTTCGAGGCGATGGGCAAGGTTGCGGCGGGAACATCGATCCCGGTTGCCTCCGGCGAGCGGCTGGCGACCAAGATCGAGTTTGCGCAACTGCTGAAAGTAGGCGGCGCGGCGATCATCCAGCCCAATCTCGGGCGGTGCGGCGGTATTCTGGAGGCCAAGAAGATCGCGGCCATTGCCGAGGTTTACCAAGCGCAGGTGGCGCCGCATTGCTACTGCGGGCCGATCGTTGCGGCGGCCAACATCCAGTTTGCCGCGACCTGCTCGAACTTCCTGATCCTCGAAGCGATCAAGGACTGGTCAGGCTTTCACGCGGAGCTTCTCGACCGGCCTCTGGTGATGGAAGCGGGCTACACGGTGGTTCCGACCGAGCCGGGGCTTGGCGTCAATCTCGATGAAGCGGTGGCGCGGGCGCACCCCTATGACGGGCCGTATCTGCATCTTGGCATGGAGGATCGGCCGGTCCAGCCGTGAGTTGATCCGGAAAGCAGGCCGCAACGCAGAAGCGTTGCGGCCCGCCTTTCGTGGCCCGTCCGGCCTTATTCGACCTTGGTGACTTCGGTGAGGGTTGTGGTGCCATCTTCATAGATGACCTTGATCGAATCACCGACAGCAAGGCCGGTGATATCGACGGCTTCGCCGGCAACCCAGGTCGAGCCGTCTTCCAGCGTGACCATGCGGGTCGCGGCATCCAGCGCAGCGATGACGCCTTCGCCTTCGCCGGCAAAGGCAAACAGCGAGGAGCCGACAAGCGTGGCGCCGACGAGGAATGCGGAGATGAGGTTCTTCATGGTGTCGTTCCCTTCGTGAGGTTTCAAAACGTGCCCGAGGACCAGAGCGGCAGTTTGCTTCGCGCCGCTTCGGGCACTGCCAAACTGGGCTTGTCCCGTCTCGACCTCAAATCACGAACGGTTGCAAAAATGCAGCAATTTCAATGACATGATTTGGCCATGATTGGTGCGCTCAAGCCGGTTTGTCTGTTGTGTTCGCGGTGAAATCCATGGCCGGCAACGGTTTGCCATCACCATGGCGCTGCCATGATTTGCGAGGCGGCGCATCTTCACGACGTATCACGACAAGCGATTGCGTGAATGGACGGCTGATTTGATCACTGTCACACGGCGTGAGCGGTGTTCCGGCGTCGCCGGATGCCGATCGCCGGGACAATTTCAACCATCAGCATGGCTGCAAAAATCAGCGCGCAGCCGAGAAAGCCGATCGCCGGGATGCGCTCACCCAGAAAGATCGCGCCGAACGAGGCGGCAAACAGCGCTTCCGATGACAGGAAGATCGCTGCCTGCGGGCCCGGCGTGTGGCGCTGGGCGATCACCTGGAGGGTGAAGGCAGCGCCACCGGACAGGACCCCGGCATAGAGGATTTCGGGGCCTGCCGCCGCAATCATCGAGAAGGCGGGATCCTCGATGACAAAGGCGAGCGCGGTGCCGGCAAGGCCGCAAGCGAGAAATTGCCAGAAGGCGAGCGTGAACGGCCGCGGGCGTCGGCGCGCCATGCGCCCGATCGCCAGCACATGCACCGACCAGACGGCTGCCGACCCGAACATCCAGATGTCGCCGCTGACAAGGCCGTCGAAACGGCCACCGGCGAGAAGGAAGATCCCGGTCAGCGTCAGCAGCGCAGCCGGCCAGATGACCGGGTGCGGCGGTTCGCGCAGGATGAACAGGGCGGCGACCGGCACCAGCACCACGTAGATGCCGGTGAGGAACCCGGCATTGGTGACGGTTGTGCTCAACATCCCGATCTGTTGTGTGTAAGCTGCAATAAACAGAACGAGGCCGAGGGCGATGAACCGGACGATCACCGGGGCATCGACGGCGGCTGCCGGGTCACCGGCGCTGCGCCTTGCCTCGAACAGCGCGAATGGCGCAAGCGCGGCCGCGGCTGCCAAAAAGCGGATACCGGTGAAGAATGCCGGGCCGATATCGGCCATGGCGACCGACTGGGCGACAAAACCCATGCCCCAGATCGCCCCGGCAAGAAGCAGGAGCGCGTTTGCAACCATCCGGGGCATCTATAGTTCTCCGACGTATTGTATTGGTTGTAAACGCATGAATCTGCTTGAATTTCGCGCCATATTGATCAGGTAACTTAAGGCCGTGTTATCGGTTGGCCGCTAGTTTCGATGCAAATTCATTGCGCTACGGAACGTGCGGTTGAAACCTCTGCAAAACATCGCTGTCTGGCTGTTGCTCTCCTTTGGCCTTATGGCAATCGGCGATTATGCTTACAAGCAACTTGTTTTGAGCTGGAACAAGCAGTCCGTCCAAGCGGCCATCAGTGGCGTCATGGAGCGGATCGACGGCTCGCTCAACGAGGTTGTCGCGGCGCTGGACCAGATAGCCGGGAGCGGGGTCAACGATTGTTCCAACCAGTCGTTGGCACGGCTGAACCAGATGATCTTCATCACCGGTCCGATCAAGGACATTGCGCTGCGCAACGGGACGACGTCGTGCTCGGCCCAGCCGCAGGTATCGCTGGCGCTTCTCGTCCTGACCGGTGCTGAAAGCGGCGTCCGGTCTGCCTCCGGAAGCACACTGCTGTACCGGATCTCGCAGCGCGATTTCAATGGTCTGGCAGTCAAACGCATGGGCGCCAAGGGCGATGTGGTGGCCCTTTTGAACGCCGGACAATTCCTGACGGATGCCTATTCGCTGCAATTGCCGCCCCAGACGCAAGTCACGGTCCGTCTTTCGGACGGGCAGATTGCGGCGCAGTCTACCGTTGTCCGTGATGTGGAAGCCGGCGACGAGCAAAGTTTCTCCGTGGCGTCAGCCATTCACCCGATCAGCATCGACGCTTCGGTGCCGGCGGCAGCATTGGCTGCCTGGCGCAACAAGCCCAATCCGCTGATCTATCTGCTCGGCCTTGTCGCCAGCCTCGGGATTTCGGCACTCATTGCCTTTGTGCTGCTCGATCCCGACCGGCCGGACCGGCGCGTGCGGCGGGCGCTTGCCGCCCGCGAGATCAAGCCGTTCCTGCAGCCGATCTTCGACATCGCATCGGCGCGGATTGTCGGCTACGAAGTTCTGGCGCGCTGGCAATTGCCGGACGGGCGCATCCAGGGGCCGGCGGCCTTCATCGATGAAGTGGAAAAGCACGGGCTTTCCGACCGGCTGTTCCATACGATGTGCCAGCAGGTCGGGGACGGGCTGGCGACATTTGCGGTCTGCAATCCCGACCTGCGCATTGCCTTCAATGTCACGCCCGAGCAGATCGAAACACCGGGCTTTGCCGAAACCGCTCGGAGTGCAATTGGCCGGTCCGGTCTGCCGTTCACGTCGGTAACGCTGGAAGTCACCGAACGGCAGGCGATTTCGAACCACGAGCAGGTGCATCACAATCTGGCATGGTTGCGCGCCGAAGGCGTGCATGTGGCGGTCGACGATGCGGGCACCGGTCACAACGGATTGTCCGCGTTGGCGACGCTGGCACCCGATGTCGTCAAGATCGACAAGTACTTCGTCGACGGCATGGAAAAGAACGAGCGGGCGCTCGCTGTCATCTCGATGCTGGTGCAGGCGGCGCGCGACATGCGCATGAAGACGGTGGCCGAAGGTGTCGAAACCGACATCCAACTGGAGCGGTTGCGGCGCGCGGGCGTCGATTCGGCGCAGGGCTTCTACATGGCCCGGCCGATGCCGCTGAGCTGGGTCGAAGAGTTCCACCAATCCCACGAGACCCGGTTGCTGCGGGCATTGTCGGCGACGGCTCGTCTTCAGGAGACGCCGGCTGCCAAGGCCGAACCGGAAACGGGCAATGTGAGGCGTGCGCGCGCAGAACTGGCCCTGGCGCACTGATCATCACCTTTGCCGCTTGGTCATCGGCGGCCGAGTGCCTAGTTAGAGGTTGAGCGATCAACTTCAAAAGGCAGGCACTTTCATGCGTGACACCAGCAGCCGCACTCCGGCGCAGAGCCCGGCAGACACGATGACGCGCAGGCGGCGCGGAACGATCCCGGCCCGTATCGCCCTGGCGCTGGGCATCATCGCGTTCGGCGGGCTGGAGCCGGCCGCAGCCAGCCAGTTCAAGCGGATCAACGACATCAATGTGAACTGCTCCGACGCCGTGGAGTGCGATTTCTACATCTCCAATCCAAACGTCACGCTCTACGGCATAGGCCTGCGCCGAAGCGCAGCCACCGATGCGCCGATCCGGTTGTTCTTCGGGACACGCGAACCGTTGGTCGCGGGGTCCGAACTGGTCCTCTCGATTGACGGACGCGTTCTTGAGACGATTGCCGCGGGCGACCTTGCCTACCGGGCGGCAATTGCCGAATATTCGATCGGCGATGCCGCTCTGGTCGAGGCCTTCATCGGAGCGATCAAGGCCGGCCGGACACTGAGCGTCAGTTACCGCACACGCAGCGGGCAGTCGCTGGCGCCTTTTGCACTGGAGGGCGCTGCTGAAGGCCTTGCTTTCATGGACGCGGTCCAGGGCCGCACCGGGCGCAACGACGCGATTGCGGTGATCGGCGACCGGGTGCAGCTTTCTGCGGAGGGTGGAGCGCAGACGCCGATCACAGCGCTCGATGACCTGCCTGAGCCCATGCGGTCGCAGATGACGGGCGCAGACGCGCCATGCGCGCTAGGCAATGGCGAAACGCCCGATCTGGCCGGCAGCTTTGCGGTTCCGGTCTCGGCGATGACGACGCTCTATGTGGTGCGCTGCGGCGATGCCTTTGCCTACAATACGCCCTATGCGGCTTTTTCAGCTGCGGGCGAGGACACGACAAGGCTGGCGCTTGCGGAAATGACCGCCGAGGGACCGGTGGCCGAGACGACGGTTTGGAACGCCGGCTGGGATGAAGAAACCCGCACCTTGTCTGGCCTGTTCAAGGACCGTGGACTTGGCGATTGCGGCCGGTACCATCGTTGGGCGTTGAGCGAGGGGGAGGGCGCGATGCGTCTTGCCCTCGTGGAATCGCGCGTGAACGACATCTGCGGCGGGGCGACATCCGCCGAGACCGGGCAATGGCCGCAACTCTGGCCGGTGGTCACGCCTTGAGCGAGGATGTTCTGGCGCAGCGGCTGGCCTTTGTGCGGCGCGCCAACGCGATGAAGGATGTGCTGCGCAGCGGTTACACAGGCGAGGGCGCGCGCGAAAGCGTTGCCGAACACACCTGGCGCGTGGCGCTGATGGCGGTTGCCTTTGCCGATCTGTTCGACGGCATCGACATGGTGGAGCTGCTGACGATGATCCTGATCCACGATCTCGGCGAAATCCGTGAAGGCGATGTGCCGGCGACGCAACAGACGACGGACGATGGCCGGGCAGCGCGCGAGCGGGCCGATTTTGCCGATCTGGTCGCCAGCCTGCCACACGCACTGCGGGACCGGCTGCAGGCGGCGTTTGACGACTACCGCGAACCGGCCAGCCGCGAGGCGGTTCTGGCCAAGGGTTTCGACAAGCTGGAAACCATCCTGACGCACACGCAGGGCGCCAATCCTGCGGACTTCGACTATCGGTTCAATCTTGGCTATGCGCGCTCACGTACCGATGCCGATCCGGTGCTGGCGAGCCTTCGGGCGATGATTGATGCGGCCACCCAGCGCCGGGCAGAAGGTTTGCCCGGGTGGGAAGAACCTATTTGATTGCGCAATTCCGGACGCGAAACCGGTGCCCACTTTCGCTGGAATTGCTTTTTGAGCTCAGTTTGTGAGGGTGCCGGTCCAGCGCTTGAGCCGCTTGAGATTGTTGCCGAGATCGCTTTCGCCAAGCTGCGCCCGCGCATAGGCAACAAGGCCGGTGCGCCCGTCCGGCAAGGCGACCGCGAGGAACTGGTTGGTATCGGGAAACCGCATGGTGCCGGTCCATGTCACATAGCGCAGCGCAGCCGGGTCGATGCGATCATCGACCCGCTGCTTGATCGTCGCGGTGTCGGCGATGACCGCCTGATCGAGGCGGGCGATCAGCGCTGCCGGCGGCAGATCGTAGATCGGCAATGCGCCATCGGTGCGCACACCGGCACACAGTCCGGGCGAACAGAGCAAGGCGTCGTGCGGCCGGGTCGAGCGGACCGGGTTTGCGAGGTCAAACGGCCCTAGATCGGGATCGCCTGCCAGACGCCGCCACGTCGCCTCGCGCCCGATGACGACGAACGCCGTCGCGGCAATGGCCAGCGCGAAGACGGCGACGAGAAGGATGGCGAGGGCGGTTTTCATGAGTTGGCGCAGCTCCGTTCACGCGGACCTACGCCGTGGCCCGACAGGGCGCACTGATCGGTATCAAGTGGATTGGATTAGAACCTCCGCCGGCTGGCGGCGAGATTTTTTTGTTGTCGCAATTCCGGACGCGAAACCGGTGCCCACTTTCGCTGGAATTGCTTCAGAACCTCCGCCGGCTGGCGGCGTCGAGGTCGGCGACCAGTGATCGGGCCAGGGCGACGCCGGCGGCACTCATGGCGATGAGGCCGGCAAGCAGGATCGGCAGGCCTGCCTCACGGCTGAGGGTCAGCGGCGCGGAAAGGTCCGGCGCCACCATCAGGCGGGCCATCGAGGCGGCGTTGTCCGGTGTTGCGGCGTTGGCAAAGCTTGTAAGCCCGAACAGGACCATGGCAGTCGCGACCAGCGTCACCGCCGACATCATGGCCATCGCAACGGCACTCGCCTTGGACCACTTGCGACGCTTGGCTTCATAGTGATTGAACATCGTGATCTCCCAGCCAACAGACGTGTCTCTGCCCCGCTGCAAGAGATGACCTGAGATTTGGGCGGACGTTGGATGCAATACGGGCGGCGAGCGGGAAAAGTTGTGGCATTTTCATGGCATTGGCGCCGAAAGCTCACGTCACGCGAAGCGCTTGCGCAAGATCTCCGGCAGATCGCCATCGTTCGCCATCGAGGCGGCAGCGGCCCACGGCACATTGCCGATGGGAACAAGGCGGGGGCGGGCAAGGCCATAACCCTGAAGCAGTACAGGTCCGGCCAGAAGGGCAAGATCGACATGGCGCGGTGTTTCGATGCCTTCGAGCACCGTGCGAATGCCGCTGGTGGCAAAGGTGTCGACGGTCCGTTGCAGCAGCGAAAAGCCTTCGGGAGTGCGCATCATGGAGCGCACCTGCGCCCCGTCGATCTTGACGATGTCCGGGGTGAGCTGGCGGACCCGCTCGGGATCGGCAAAGGCGGTGCCGTAGTCGTCGACCGCAACAAGAAAACCGCGGGCCCGCATCGCATAGACCGCATGGAGCAGCAATTCGCGGGAGGCTTCGCGCTGCTCGGTGATCTCGCAGACGACAGAACGCGGCGTCAGGCCGGCGGCGCGAAGGTCGTTTGCGAGGCTGTCGAGCGCCTGTTCGAGGCCGGAGCGGGAGGTCAGGGCGGCGGGATGAATGTTGAGGAAGACCAGCCGTGTGCCTGCGGGAAGGCCGGCGGCGTTGCGCGCATGCAGGCGGCGGAGCACCGCTTCGAGGTTTGAAAGATCGGCCTGCGATATGCGCGAGAAGATGCGCGCCGGATTGACCGGGCGGCCCGCCATCACCGGGCGCACCAGCGCTTCGGCGGCAACAGGCACAAGCTTTTCGCCGGAAAAGCGGAAGATCGGCTGGAAGGCCGAGCGCAACAGCGCAGCGCCGACCGCAGCGGTCCATGCGCCGCCGCTATCGCGTTGCCAGCGCACGCCGTCGCCATCCTCGTCGTCGAGCGGAGCAACGGGCGCGCTTGCGAGGGATGTCTGTGCCATGTTCGCCTCCCGGTTGCGGCCGGGACCCACCTTGAGCGAACATGGTTAACGTTGTCTCAGCGCCAAAGCCAGCATCTTGAAGAGGGCGATCAATTGGCGCAAAAGGCGCGGGCCGGGCGAACCTGCCCCGATCCACCAACCGGAGACCGATCATGGCCTTTCTTGCCGATGCCCTTTCCCGCGTGAAGCCGTCCGCAACCATCGCGGTCAGCCAGAAAGCGCGCGAACTGAAAGCGCAGGGTCGCGACGTGATCGGACTTGGCGCGGGCGAACCGGATTTCGACACGCCGGACAACATCAAGCAGGCGGCGATCGATGCGATCCATCGCGGCGAGACCAAGTACACGCCGGTTTCGGGCATTCCCGAATTGCGCAAGGCGATTGCCGCCAAGTTCAAGCGCGAAAACGGTCTCGACTATGACTGGCAGCAGACGATTGTCGGCACCGGCGGCAAGCAGATCCTGTTCAACGCCTTCATGGCGACGCTGAACCCGGGCGATGAAGTGGTCATGCAGGCGCCCTACTGGGTGTCGTATCCGGAAATGGTGGCGCTGTGCGGCGGAACGCCGGTGATCGTCCAGACGACGCTGGCCGACCAGTTCAAGCTGCGACCGGAAGCACTGGAAGCCGCCATCACCGACAAGACCAAGTGGCTGATCTTCAACTCGCCGTCCAACCCTTCGGGCGCGGCCTACACGTTCGACGAGGTCAAGGCGCTGACCGACGTGCTGATGCGCCATCCGCATGTGCGCATCCTGACGGACGACATGTACGAGCATCTGACCTATGGCGACTTCGAGTTCGTGACGCCGGTGCAGGTCGAGCCGGGGCTGTATGATCGCACGTTGACGATGAACGGCGTTTCCAAGGCCTATGCGATGACCGGCTGGCGCATCGGCTATGCGGCCGGCCCCTTGGAACTGATCAAGGCGATGGACATGGTGCAGGGCCAGCAGACGTCGGGTGCCTGCTCGATTGCCCAGTGGGCGGCGGTCGAGGCACTGAACGGCACGCAGGATTTCATTCCGGAAAACAAGGCGATCTTCGAGCGGCGGCGCGATCTGGTCGTGTCGATGCTGAACCAGGCCAAGGGCATCACCTGCCCGGTGCCGGAAGGCGCATTCTATGTCTATCCGTCCTGTGCCGGGCTGATCGGCAAGACGGCGCCATCGGGCAAGGTGATGGAAACCGATGCGGATTTCGTGACGGAACTGCTGGAGACCGAGGGTGTCGCAGTGGTGCAGGGCTCGGCCTTTGGCCTTGGCCCGAATTTCCGGATTTCCTATGCGACCTCGGAAGAACTTCTCGAAGAGGCTTGCAACCGTATCCAGCGGTTTTGCGCGAATTGCCGCTGACCCTTCGGAAAGAGCGTCAGCCTCCTCGCCCGGGCGCTTCTGGGGAAAGCGCCCGGGCCCATGCATGCCTTTCGCCGTAAAGCACTGGTCCTCGCTGCGGGCGCAAGGCATGCAGGTGTTCCGGCCGGGGCACAAAATGCCAGGGGCCGGAAAACGGAACGGCGGAACCGCTGCCGGTTCCGCCGGGGTCAAGACCCAAAATCATGTGTTGTGCGCCACGGGAAGCGGCGCCCCATCTTCACTGGTTCGCTCCCCGTCGCGCACCAGAAAGACCTATTTCGTATAGCCGCTACCCGCCATGTTTCCTGACGTTACCACGGGTTACGTAAGTTGTTACGTTACGTAACATGCAATTGTGTTGCGAATGTGCACTGTCAGCGGCAAATATTGGTTGCTAGGGTGCGCGCATTGATCGATTGATTTCGGGGTTACGTCGCTACAAGCGGAATCGGGTGCGGGGTTTCATGGCGGTTCACGGCAAAACCGGGCACCCATTGCTGGGAAGTCTCGCAGGTCTGGCGGTTCTTTCGCTTCTCAGCAGCGTGGCCTTTGCTGACAGCGCCTATGACCAAGCTTTCGAAGCGCGCTACCGCGGTGCGCAGGACCGTGGCACGCTTGACCTTTTTACTGGTGAGGCAGTGCGGGCAGGTCAGTATGACCAAGCCCTTTCCACGCTGGAGCAGGTTATCTTCGAGGACCCCAACAACATTGACGCGCGCGTGCAGATCGCCCGGCTGTACTATCATGTAGGGGCTTTCGACCTGGCGCTTGGCCATGTCAGCGAGGCGCTGACGCTGGCCGGCGGCAATGCCGATTTCGAACGGGCGATCCTCGAACTGAAAGCGCTGATCGAAAAGGCTGACAGGGGTGTTCGCGCCACGCTCGATGTGACGGTCGGGGCCGATGTGAGCTTCCAACACCGCGCGGAAGGCCCGTTCGGGTTCCCGCCGGCAGAAAACAACACCAGTTTCGGCGGTGAAGCGCGCCTCGATGGCGTTATCGAATTCGACTTGCAGACCGCCTCGCGCGACATCATCACGCTGTCGGCCGGCGGATATTTCGACCAGATTCCGGGCGACTTCGACTTTTCGAACTTCGACACCGATTCGCGTTTCGACAGCTATGGCGGCTATGGCGCGATCACCCTGTCCAAAGGCCTGCCCGACATCATCGACACGCTGCGCTTGGATACCTCGCTGCATGGCGAGATCGGCCGGGTCGGACGCGGGTTCGATCTCGACGGCAACGAGGCGGATCTGGTGCGCACCGAGATCGGCGTTCGCAACCGGTTGAGCGTGCGGCCGACGGTCGAAACGGTTGTCTATGCGGATTTCGACTATGGGTATCTCGGCGCCTCGAAGGACATGTACGAAAACCACCGGATCGACTATGGCGCAGGCGCGCTGTACCGCTTCGCGCCCGGCTGGACCCTCGGCGCCTATGCCGGCGGCTTCAACACATGGGGCGAAGTGCCGGGTACCGTCTTTGATCCGGGCACGATCTTCGAATTTGTCGTCGATCCGGAGGCGTTCGAGCTCGACGGGTGGACGGCCAATGCCGATGTCACGCATCTGCTGCATGTGTTTGCGGACGGGCGCAGCTGGTTCCACGAGTTCGGTGTCAGCTATACCGACGAGGACGTGCTGAACTATTCGAACATCTTCTATGGTTTTGCGGATGTCGTGCGGCGTCAAAGCTGGCAGGTCAGCTATGACCACATTGTGCAAACCAGCACACACGGGCAGCTGAAACTTGGTTTAGCCTATACGAACCAGACGTTCGACCAGGCGTTTGGCGGCGAACAGACCGACTTTGTGACCGGTCACATCCGCTACACCCACCGTTTCGAATGAGGCCTGCCATGACCGCAAACCGCACCATCAGCGCCGCCGTTTTTTCCGGTCTTGTCCTGTGCGCGCTGGCGCCCGCCGCGCAGGCGCAGACCGTCGGCACGATGACCAGCGAAAAAGCGACGATCACGAAAAACGGGGCAGGGCGCATCACCAAAGGTGCGTCGATCGCCCGCGGCGACCAGCTTGCGGCCAACGCTTCGGGATCCGGCATGATCGTGTTCGACGACGAGTCGAGCGCGCGGCTCGGCCCCAATGCCCGGCTGGTGATCGATGATTTCGTCTACAATCCGTCGCGCAAGAACGGCACGATCCGCTTGCGGCAGACGGCAGGCGCGGCCCGCATCTTCGGCGGCCAGATTTCAAAGCGCGGCTCGTCGGAAATCCGCACGCCGCATATCGTGCTTGGCGTGCGCGGCGGCATCGTCGATATCTTCGTTCAAGGCGGCCAGACCATCGCGACGCTTCGCGCCGGACTGATGAAGTGCACCTCCGGCGGGCGGACGCGCACGGTTACCAATCCGGGCGTTTCCTGCATCGGCACCGGTTCATCGCTGCAGGTGGCCAAGCTGCAGGGCAGCGGGCAGTCCTTCGTGGATCCGGGCACGGGCGGCGGTACCGGTGGCAATGGCGGGAGTTCGGGCTTTTGCTCCTCCGCTGCCGGCATGAGTTCACCGGCTTGCCGGACGCGCGATACCGGCCTTCCCGGTTCCGGACGCGTGCCGGGTGGCTCCACGGCTCCGGGCACGCCTGGTGGCAGCTCCGCCAATGGTGGGAATGATTGCACTTTCGATTGTTGACGCGAATGCGTCTCTCGGCGCCATCGTCATCGGCAGCTATCGCCATCATCATCTTTGTTGTTTCACTCCTGCTTTCGGGGCCGCTTGGCTCGCTACGCGAACAGACGTTCGATCTCTATCAGACTGCGATTCCGCGCCAGGTTGCGCTCGACCAGGTCGCCGTCGTCACCATCGATGAAGCGGCGCTTGGCGCTGTCGGCCGCTGGCCGTGGCCGCGCGAAGAGGTCGGCCGTCTCGTCGATGTGATTGCGCAGAGCGGTGCAGCGGCAATCGGCCTCGATCTCCTGTTTCCCGAACCGGACGCGACCGCCTACGGCGCGCGCTCGGATGCGGCCTTTGCCGGTGTCCTTGCCGAGACGCCTTCGGTTCTGGCGATGACGCTGACCGATGACGGGGCGGCGCTTTCGATCGCGCCCAAGCCGGGGTTCGCCTTTGTCGGCACCGGCGATCTGGCATTCGATGACGGCTATCGCGGCGGGGTCGCGCCGATTGCGCCGCTCGCGGATGCCGCTGCCGGGCTTGGCGTGATCCGGTCGTTTGCCGACACGGACGGCAAGATGCGCGCGATCCCCCTGTTGTGGTCGGAGCGGGGTGCCGACGGGACGCTGCGGCGCTGGCCAGCCTTTTCGGTGGAACTGGTGCGGGTGGCGCAGGGCGAGACGACGCTCGGCGTGCGCATGAACGGCACCAACGATGATGCCCTGAAGATCGGCGCGGCGCTCGTGCCGCTTGGTGACGGGCGGCTGCGGCTGATCGATGTGCCGGCCGATCCGATGCGGATATCGGCGGCGGCGCTTCTGGCAGACGGGCCGGACACGGTGCTCGACGGGCGCATCGTGGTTCTGGCGGTCGATGCGGCCGGGCTGGACCGGTTTCACCTGACAGCGCGCGGGACTCTGCGGCTTGGCGCTGATCTTCATGCCATTGCGGTCGGCCAGATGCTGGCGGGCGCATACCTTTCGGAAGCGCCCGGTGCGCGGTGGATCGAGCGCGGGCTTTTTGCCGGCCTTGCCGGCCTGATGGTGGCGGCGTTCGCCTTCCTGTCGCGGCGGCCGCTTCTGGCCGGGCTTGCGGC
>JBGSWL010000075.1:0-5298 GCA_041752455.1 Roseitalea sp.
CCCGCGGCCCGCGCACTCGCCGCTGCGATGGGCGCAAAGCTGATCACCGGCCATGCGGTGACACATGTCAACGGCGCGCACGGGATCAGCACGATCGGCGTGCAGCGCTACAACACCGGCAGCACGTCGGCTTCCGGCGACCCCGAAGTCATCGCCTGCGACGCGCTTCTGGTTTCCGGCGGTTGGTCGCCGGTCGTCCACCTTGCCTCGCAGAAGGGCGCCAAGCCGGTCTGGGACGAGACGCTGCAGGCATTTCTGCCGCCGGAACCCGCCGCCGGTGCTGACTGGTCGGTCACTGGCGCAGCGTCAGGCGACCTGCAATTCGGCGACGGGCTTTCGCCAACGCCGGCACCGATCCTCGAAGTGCGGGCGCACGGCAAGGCGTTCGTCGACTTCCAGCATGACGTGACGGCCGATGATGTGCGCCTCGCCCATCGCGAGGGTTTTGTCTCGGTCGAACATCTGAAGCGTTACACGACGCTTGGCATGGCAACCGACCAGGGCAAGACCTCCAACGTGCCGGGCCTTGCGATCATGGCCGCCGAACTCGGCAAGACCATTCCCGAGGTTGGCACCACGCGGTTTCGCGCGCCGTTCACGGCGGTGGCGATCGGTGCCATTGCCGCCGAGCGTCATGGCGATGTGTTCCCGCACCGGCTGACACCGATGCATGACCGCCACGAGGAGATGGGTGCGCGGATGTATGCGGCGGGCCTGTGGATGCGTCCGGAAAGCTACAATCGCCCCGGCGAAACCGTCGAACAGGCCTATGTCCGCGAGGCACGCACCGTGCGCTCGGGCGTCGGCATGGTCGATGTCTCGACGCTCGGCAAGATCGACATCCAGGGGCCGGACGCCGCCGAATTCCTCAACCGGGTCTACACAAACGGCTTTGCCAAACTGCCCGTCGGCAAGGCCCGCTACGGGCTGATGCTGCGCGAAGACGGCTTCCTGATGGATGACGGCACGACGTGGCGGCTTGCCGAGAACCGTTTCCTGATGACCACAACCACGGCAAACGCCGGCAAGGTGATGACGCATCTGGAAATGGCGCTCGACGTGCATTGTCCCGATTTGCGGGTGCACCTGACCTCGGTCACCGACCAGTGGGCGGGCATCGCCATTTCCGGTCCGCAATCGCGGGCGGTGCTGGCCGCCTGCGTCACCGGAACCGATGTTTCCAACGCGGCGCTGCCGTTCATGGGGATCGTCCATGGCGCCGTGGACGGCGTGCCGGTGATGATCTGCCGCCTGTCGTTTTCAGGCGAACTTGCCTACGAAGTCTATTGCGGCGCCCATCACGGCACCCATCTCTGGGATGCGCTGCTGGCGGCTGGCGAACCTTTCGCCATTGTGCCCTATGGCCTTGAGGCACTCGGCACGCTGCGCATCGAGAAGGGCCATGTCACCGGCGCCGAGATCGACGGGCGCACCACGGCGCACGACCTTCGGCTGGACGCGATGGTCTCCAAAGCCAAGCCGTTCATCGGCTCGGCCATGGCGTCCCGCGAGGCGCTGACCGATACGAACCGCTGGACACTGGTCGGCGTCGTCTCGCAGTCAGGCCAAGCCCTGAAAGGCGGCAGCCATCTGGTGGAAAGCGCCGACAAGGACAGGCCTGGCCGGTCGCTGGGCCACCTGACGGCGATGGCGTTTTCGCCCGAGCGCGACGCCTATGTCGGCTTGGCGCTGTTGGAGAACGGCGCGCAGCGCATCGGCCAGAAGCTCTTTGCGACCGATCCGGTCCGCACCGGAACCCATGTCCCGGTGCAGGTCGTCTCGCACCATATGGTCGATCCGGAAGGGACCCGCATGCATGGTTGAGCCCTATGTCGCAACGCCGGTGCTTTCCGGCAAAGCCGCCTCGCCGCTCGAAGGCCATGCCGCGCCCGGATCATCCGGCGATCTTGAGCGCGGCATCGGCGTGACGCTCACCGAACGCTTCGGCCTTGCCATCGTCGATGTCGCCGCCTGGCCGGGCCGGTTTGCGGCGGTGGAAACCGCACTCGAAGGCAAGGGCGAGATCATCCCCCACGCGCCGGGCCGTTTCACGGTGATCTCGGACGATGCGCTGCTCCCGGCACACCTTGCCGAAACGCTCGGCGACAATGCAACGGTCTGCGACTTGACCCATGGCCGCACGTTGATCCGCGTGTCAGGCCCGAAGGCAACTTGGGTGCTGGCAAAGTTCTTCGCCATCGATTTCGCCGATGCGGCGTTTCCGGTCGGCCATGGCCTTGCCACCAAGCACCACGAGATCTTTGCCCAGATCCGCCGGGCGGAGGAGCAGACGTTTGACGTTCTGGTGTTTCGCTCGTTTGCCCGCTCGTTCTGGCATGGGCTCAAGGTGGCGGGGGAAGAGGTGGGGGTGGCAATGGGTTAGGCCGGGGCTTGCACTCATCCAGTTCCTGTCGTCATCCTGGAATTCAATGCGATCGTCATCCTCGGGCCATGCGATCGTCATCCTCGGGCTCCGTCCCGAGGATCCAGACTTCTTCTGCCTCACGGCATGGGTCCCGGATCGGCTTTCAGCCGTCCGGGATGACTAAATGGGGAGACGCCCACATCTGAAACTAGTCATCCCGGACGGCTGAAAGCCGATCCGGGACCCATGCCTTAACCTTTCAATCCCAGCCCAAACCGCGAAACAACTCGTTCCATTGTGGATTGTCTTTTTCGATCAACGCGATTTTCCAATCACGCCGCCAGCGCTTTATGCTTTTTTCGCGCTCGA
The DNA here is from genome assembly GCA_041752455.1 of Roseitalea sp. GTDB lineage: Bacteria > Pseudomonadota > Alphaproteobacteria > Rhizobiales > Rhizobiaceae > JBGSWL01. The sequence goes on from JBGSWL010000075.1 coordinate 2,735, forward strand.
TGGCATCGCGCACGTCGATGTGTTCCTCATACCAGACGAGACGCGTGACGCCGTATTTGGCAGCAAACTTCGAACCTTCGCCGTTCTTGTGCTGGACGATGCGCGCAGCAAGGCTTGTTGTCACACCAACATAAAGTGTGCCGTTCTTCTGCGACGCCAGAATGTAGACATAGCCCGCCATAGCAGGGGAAATGAGATCACGCTTTGCGTCGGTGAACAATCGGCATGGTCATGGCATGGGTCCCGGATCGGCTTTCAGCCGTCCGGGATGACTAGAGTGAGGTGGCCTCCCCATTTTTAGTCATCCCGGACGGCTGAACGCCGACCCGGGACCCATGCCTGAACATGATGCAGACTCCCCATCCTCCTTCGACAGGCTCAGGATGAGGGGGGCGCGCCGCACCGGATGAGGGAGGCGCCGCTCAGGAAGAAGGGTGCACCCTCACTCCACCCACCCATGTCCCCGCCACCGCCCGGTCGTCGCCCATGGTCTGCAGCACGAAGAGTTCTTCGGCAAGGGTCGTCACCGTCTCCATGCGAAGGCGCATGGCGGGCGTGGCGCGGGCATCGAGCGCGATGAAGTCGGCTTCCGCGCCAGCATCCAGCGTGCCGATGATGCCCGCCTTGCCGATCGCGGCGGCATTGCCGGCCGTCGCCTGCCAGAAAGACGCGTAAGGGTGCCAGCGCTGGCCTTGCAGGTTCAGCACCTTGTAGCCCTCGTCCAGCGTCTTCAGCATCGACCAGCTGGTACCGCCGCCAATGTCGGTGGCAATCGCCGGAACCGCGCCCGCGGCGGACAGGCGCGCCAGATCGAACAGGCCCGAGCCGAGGAAAAGGTTGGAGGTCGGGCAGAAAACGGTCACGGCGCGCGCCTCACCAAGCCGCGCAACCTCGCGATCCGACAGGTGGATGCAGTGGCCGAACAGGCTTCGGCTGGTGACCAGCCCGTAGCGGTCGTAAACGTCGGTGTAGTCCTTCGCCGACGGATAGAGGCCCATGACGGCGTCGATTTCGGCAGGATTTTCCGACAGATGCGTCTGGATCAGGCAGGAAGGATGCGCTTTGGCGAGCGCGCCCGCCGCCTCCATCTGCGCCTCGCTGGAGGTCAGCGCAAAGCGCGGCGTGATCGCCACTTCGACACGGCCTTTGCCGTGGTAGCGCGCGATCAGGTCCGTCGTATCGTCATGGCCCGATTGCGCCGTATCGGTGAGCGCGTCCGGTGCATTGCGATCCATCATCACCTTGCCGGAGACAAGGCGGATGTTGCGGGCGAGCGCCGCTTCGAGCAGCGCCTCGGCGGAGGCCTTGTGGACGCTGGCATAGGCGACGCAGGTGGTCGTGCCATGCGCCAGCATCGTGTCGAGAAACCGCGTCGCCATTGCCCCGGCAAAAGCCGGGTCGCCGTAGCGCTGCTCTTCGATGAAGGTGTAGGTGTTCAGCCATTCCAGCAGCGACCCCGCATAGGAGGCGACCACCTGCCCTTGCGGGAAATGGATGTGCGGATCGATGAAGCCCGGCATCACCAGCGCCGGCCGGTGATCCTGCAACGGCAGGCTGAGATAGCCCTCGGGCATGTGCGAAAAGTCGCCCGACCACAGGATGCGGCCATCGGCAACCACCATCGCGCCATCGTCGTGAAAGACGACCGCGTCACGGTCATCACCGCCGGTCGGCTTGTCGCGAAACCAGAGCAAACGGGCGCGGTGGATATGGGCGTCAGTCAAGGCAGAACTCCGTCACCGGGTCAAAACCGGCAGACCATGCACGAGCAAGCCGTGTGCGCAAAGCCGTGAATGTTCCCATCTGAAGGAGATTTGGTGGGTGTGCACGGGCTCGAACCGTGGACCCGCTGATTAAGAGTCAGCTGCTCTACCAACTGAGCTACACACCCGCCACCGCCGGGTCATTAGTCGGAAGTGCCTGTGTTGTAAAGGCTCAAAGCGCCAGAGACCCGCGCGCAACACGCACCGCATGGCCACCGATGCGCGCTGCTGCGATCTGCCCTGCCCGGCCAGTCATTTCGAGGCGGATGCGCGAGGCGCGGCCCATCTCGATGCCCTGTTCGATCCAGAAGGTGTTCGGGCCTTCGGCAAGCCCGTCGAAATCCGCGATCAGTCCCGCCATGCAGGCAATGGCCGAGCCGGTGGCCGGGTCCTCGCCTTTGACGTTGGCGGAAAACATCCGCCCGTGAAACGCGCAGTCATGGCCGACCGTTTCGCGGCAATAGGCAAAGAGGCCGACAGTCCGGCCTTGCAGGCGCGGCAAATGGTCGTGCATCGCCGCAAGGTCCGGGTCGAGCCGGGCGGCAACCTCCAGCCCGTGCAGCGGCACGAAAGCGAAGGCATTGCCCGCCTCGTACATCGACGGCACATGGTTTTCAAAGCCGATGTCAGCGGGGTCGATGCCGAGCACCTCGGCCAGCAGGGCGCGGTCGAGGTCGGCCGCAGCGCGCGAGGGAAGGACCGGCAGGTCGAATTCGGCAAACGCAGCACCATTGCCGCCATGGATGGCACAGCGCACCGGGCCGACACGCTCTTCCAGCACGACGATCGACGGGCCGGGTG
>JBGSWL010000076.1:0-17401 GCA_041752455.1 Roseitalea sp.
GCCGGCGCGGCGGGTCCGAGCACACCAAGGCGGGCTGGCGGGCTGGCGTCGGAAGTTTTCGGAGGCGCAGACGCGGTTGGCGCACGGCCATGCCTTGCAGCGGGACCCAAGGTCTCAAATTCGACATCCACCACGTGTGAGGTGTCGGTTGAAGGCAAACGATCGGCCATGGCTCGGTTTGGTCCCGTCTGATGGTCAGTCATAGTCGCGCAATGGTTAACCAAACATGTCCGACGGCCCGTCTGCCTGATGCCAGGCGACCGGCGGGCGAAGCGGCGGGGCGCTGAAACACAATGTCTGCCACAATTTTCGTTTGCAAATCCGGTTCCCACTTCCGGCGAAATTGCTCTAGGTCTCAGGTTCGACACCGCCGACCGATTCGCGGGGTTTCAAGTGATCAAGTTTGACAATGTCGGACTGCGGTACGGCCTGGAGCCGGAGGTGCTGAGCGACATCTCCTTCCACATTCCGGCGCAGTCGTTCCAGTTCCTGACCGGTCCGAGTGGCGCCGGCAAGACGTCACTGCTGCGGCTGCTGTTCCTGTCGCTTCGGCCGACGCGCGGACGCATTTCGGTCTTCGGCAAGGATACGGCAGAGGTGCGCCGGGTCGATCTTCCGGCGATGCGCCGCCGCATCGGCGTGGTGTTTCAGGACTTCCGGCTGCTCAACCACATGACGATCTTTGAAAATGTCGCCCTGCCGCTGCGGGTGCGCGGCCGCGAAGAAGCGAGCTATCGCCGCGAGATCACCGAACTGCTCGACTGGGTCGGTCTTGGCGACAAGGTGCATGCCATGCCGCCGGTTCTGTCGGGCGGCGAAAAGCAGCGCGTTGCCATCGCGCGGGCGCTGATAGACCAGCCGGAGATCCTGCTCGCCGACGAGCCGACCGGCAACGTGGACCCGCATATGGCGCGGCGACTGTTGCGGCTGTTTGTCGAACTCAACCGGTCCGGCACTGCCGTCGTCATCGCGACGCATGATCTGGGTTTGATGGAACAGGTGGAAGCGCGGCGGATGATCCTTTCGGGCGGACGGATGGACATTTTCGGATGAGCGCAGAACAGCCGGATACCGAGAGGACTTCGCATCGCAACTCGCCGACGCCGATCGTGCCGCCGGGCAACATTGCCGGGCAGGCGATGTCGCTGGTGATCGCGATCATCGCGTTCCTCGCCTGCCTGACGGTCGGCGCGGTGGCGCTGCTCGGACAAAGCGCGACGACGTGGCAGGGGCAGATTTCGCGCGAGGCAACGGTTCAGATCCGGCCGGCGGAAGGCTTCGACATCGAGGCTGCGCTGGAGCAGGCACGCGTGATCGCTTCGGGATTTGCCGGCGTGCGCGCCGTCGACATCGTCAGTCTCGACGCGTCGGCCGAGCTTCTGGAGCCTTGGCTCGGGACCGGTCTCGACCTGTCGCAATTACCGGTTCCGCGCCTCGTCGTCATTACCATCGACGAGGCCTCGCCGCCTGATTTTGCCGCGCTGCGCGAGGCGATCACGTCAAGCGTGCCCAATGCGACGCTCGATGATCACCGCGCCTTTGTCGCACGGCTTGTCTCGATGGCCCGCGCGACGGTGTATGCGGGGCTTGTGGTACTTGTACTGGTTCTGACTGCGCTGGTCATGACCGTGATCTTTGCGACGCGCGGCGCCATGGCGGGTAATCATGATGTGATCGAAGTGCTGCATTTTGTCGGCGCGCGCGACGGGTTCATCGCCAGGCAGTTCCAGCGGCGCTTTCTGGTGATCGCCATGCGTGGCGCATTGGCCGGAGGTATCGCGGCGCTCGCGGTGTTCCATGTCATCTCGTGGTGGGCACGGCGCAACGTCACGCGTGCTGCCGGCGAGCAGCTCTCGGCGTTCTTCGGCGACTTTTCGATTGGCTGGCAGGCGGGGCTGGGCGTTGCGGCGGTGGTCGTTGCGGTTGGTGTCCTGACGCTGGCGACGGCGCGAATCACCGTGCTGCAGGTCTTGCGGGACATCGACGAAAAGCGGTCCAACCCGGTCCTTTGACGGCAAAAATCCTGAACTTCGCCAATAATTCCGTTGGCATAGGTTACGGAAAGCGCCGCATGACCTATCGCGCGCAGCATTTGATTGTTAGCTTTTCTCCATGAGCAGGACCGGACATACCGGTGGCGATGCAATCGCTGGGCCGATGATGGCACGCACGGGGCATCCCCGGCGATCAGCGACCGTGTGGATTTCGGTCGCCTTTCTCGTGCTCATGGCCCTGATCGGCGGATTTGTCGTCTTTGTAGGCACGGTTCATCGTGATGTTTCGCCCGCTGCAACATCTGCCGATGGCATCGTCGTATTGACCGGAGGGCGCTCGCGCCTTGAAGCTGCCGTGCAGCTCTTGATCGACGGACGCGGCGACCGGCTTTTGATCAGCGGTGTCAACAGCGACGTTTCCAGCGAAACATTGCGCAAGACGCTTGGCCTTGACGAAGGGCAGTTCGCCTGCTGCGTCGATCTCGATCATGCGGCGCTCGACACGATCGGTAATGCGCAAGGGTCGGCGGTGTGGGTCAAAGCCAACGGATTTGACAGCCTGATCGTGGTGACCAACGACTACCACATGCCGCGCGCGCTTCTGGAGTTCCGGCGCGCCATGCCGGAGGTGGACTTCATCGCCTGGCCGGTGGCAAACGGCATCAGCGATGCCGGTGACCCGGTCAAGCAACTCGACCGGTACCGGGTTCTGCTCAGCGAATACGTCAAGTTTCTCGTGGCAAGCGCCCGCGGTGTGGTGCTGCCTGGCGACGGGTTTGTCAGCCGGGCCGGACTTGCCGCCGGTTGGTGATTTCTGACGCTTTGCATCGGCTGGCGCGCGCGCTAAACCATGGCGCGGTGACCATGATGCGTTGCTGCCATGGGGGGTCACCAGCTTGGTCGTCTTGCGCTCGGCATTGTTCAACGTGGTCTTCTACATCAACGCCGCGGTGCAGATGATCGTCTTCACGCCGGTGTACTTCGTCGGGCCGCGCCTCAAGGCCTGGAAGATCATCCATTTCTGGTCGCGGTCCAATCTCTGGCTGATGCGCCAGATCGTCGGGACGCGGCACGAGATCACCGGCCTGCACAACATGCCGAAGGGCGCGTGCATCATCGCGCCAAAGCACCAGTCGTCGTGGGACACGTTTGCGTTCCTGCCGTTCTGGCACGACCCGGCCTACATCCTGAAGCGCGAGTTGATGTGGGTGCCGCTGTTCGGCTGGTACGTTGGCCGCATGGACATGATCCCGATCAACCGGGCCAGCCGCGACAAGGCGGTCAAGACCGTCAATGCCGGTGCCCTGCGCGCCATGACCGAGGGCAGGCAACTTGTCATCTATCCGGAAGGAACCCGGCGCGAAGCGGGCGCCGAACCGGCCTACAAGGCCGGCATTGCGCACCTATATGAAAAGCTTGGCGTGCCGGTGGTGCCGATTGCCCACAATGCCGGTGCCTTCTGGCCGCGCAACAGCTGGATGCGCCATTCCGGCACGATTCGCGGCGAGATCCTCGAGCCGATTCCGGCGGGCCTGTCCCGCGAGGACTTCATGCGCGAACTCGTGCAGCGGACCGAAAGCGCCTGTGACCGGTTGCTGCTGGATGCGGCCGATGATCCGAACGGTCCGCCGTTGCGCGAGGCAGCACGCAAGCGTGTCGCGGAACTTCGAAAGCGCGCGGACTAGGCTTTCCCGCTCAAGTGGTGTGCGACTGCCGAAAGCCAGCGATCCTTGATGCCGAGTTCCTCAAGATGGGCGGCGGTATTGAGGACGTAGTCCTCGTTGGGACCGAAATGCCCGACCGCGCCGCGCACCTGCGCCACTGCCTCTTCGACCGTGAGGCGTCCGGCGTATTGGCTGTGGTCGCGGTCGGCCACATAGGCCAGCGCATCGACCCGGCGCCCGTCATCCAGAGCGACCGGGCACAGACGCTCGCGGTAGACATTGGTGACGAGTTCGCGCTCGCGCAAATAGGCAACGGCGCTGTCATGTTCGCTGGCGAGCACCCGGAAGGCGAGGCCAACGCAAGCGCCGCCGCGATCAAGGCCCACCACCAGCCCCGGCCGTTCGCGCGTGCCACGATGCTCGAACGACCGGATGCAAAGGCTGCGGTGATAGCCGGTGAGGCGCGCACGGGTTTTCTCGGCAAAGGAGAAACCCGGTCGCCACATCAGCGATGCATAGCCGAACACCCACAAATCCGTCATAAGGCCCTCGTTCAAGACGCCGCCACACCGGCGGGTCAGGCAACCGGGATAGCATGTCCGAGAATCAGGTGACTACAGCCAGCTTTGCCACGCGCCGCATCCAGTTGTTGATGCTGGCGGTCGCCGTGACCTGCGGCGCTTATGTCGGGGGCTGGAACTACATGGCGTCACTGCTCGACCGGGAAACCGTGGCGATGATCGATTCGGGCGATCCGGTGACGATCGCATGTCCTGACCGCAGCGTTGGCGGCTTTCCGTTCCGGATCGGCGTTTCCTGCAGTTCGTTCACCGCATCGGATCCGGCAGGGGCGTTTCAGGTCAAGGCAGGAGCGCTGCGCACGACAGCGGTCGTTTATGACCCAAGCCTGATCCTTGCGTCGCTGCAATCACCGGCGCAGATCGAAGCGCCTGCCGGCGTGCCGCTTGCTGCACTGACGTGGGAACGGGCGCGGGCGAGCGTCGACACGTCGCCCGCCGACGACCAGTTGGCCGGGATCGAGTTCGACGCACCGCAGATCAGACCGGCCGCAGGCGGGCTCATGACGGCGGAAAGCCTGGCGCTGTTTGCCAGACCTGTCGCCGCCGATGCCGATCTGGCACTCAAGGCGCGGGCCATTTCCCTTGATCCCTCGCTCGTCGGCGGACGGCAGGTAGCGCCCTTCGGGCTCGACCTCGATGTCCGTCTTGCCGCTGTGGAAGAGACCTGGTTTTCAGGAGCGCCGGGTGCCCGCTCGGGTGTTTTGAACCGGCTCGCCATTCTCATAACCGACGATGCCGGCCTGATCGCTGACGGGCCATTCACCATCAGCGCCGAGGGGGCGCTCACCGGCCGGCTGTCGCTGCGGATTGTCGATGTGGATGCGGTGATCGCCGCTTTGCGCACGGCGGCTCCGGATCAGGCGCCGATGCTCGAAGCGATGGCCGCTGCCCGACCGAAGGGCGAGGGACCTGCCGACGAATGGACGCTGACAATCGACATCGAGGATGGCAATGCCCGGCTCGGTTTCCTGCCGCTCGGGCGCATTCCGCCGATCGCGTTTTAGTTGTCTTCGACGGGCTGGCGGCCGAAGTTCGGCGTGGCCACATCCTGCCCGGCTTCGATGATCGATTTGCGGATGTTGCGGGTGTGCGAAAACAGGGCGTGCAGGCGCTCGCCGTCGCCGCGCCGGATATCGGCACGAAGGGCTGAAAGGTCTTCGGAAAACCGTGCCAGCATTTCAAGGATCGCATCGCGATTGTGCAGGCAGACATCGCGCCACATGGTCGGGTCCGACGAGGCAAGACGCGTAAAATCGCGAAAACCGGAGGCCGAATACTTGATGACGTCCGACTGCGAGACATCCTCGAATTCCGAGGCTGTCGCGACGATGTTATAGGAGACGAGCTGCGGCAGATGCGACACCAGCGCCAGCACCTTGTCGTGGTGGGCCGGGTCCATCGTGTCGATGCGCGAGCCGCAGGCCTGCCAGAACCGGCTTAGCCGGTCGAGCGCCGCAGGATCGGTTCCGGGAACCGGCGTCAGGATGCACCAGCGGTTTTCAAACAGCGTCGCAAAGCCTGCGTCCGGCCCGGAATATTCGGTGCCCGCGATCGGGTGACCGGGGATGAAATGCACATGGTCCGGCAGTTCCGGCGCCATCTGCGCAACGACGGAGACCTTGGTCGAGCCGACATCGGTGACGATCGCGCCCGGTTCCAGATTTCCCGCGATGGCGCGTGCAACCGCACCGGAGGCGCCGACCGGAACAGAAACGATGACGAGGTCAGCGCCGACAACGGCCTGCGCCGGATCGGTTGTGAAGGCGTCGCCAAGGTCGAGCTCTTGCGCGCGCGCCAGTGTCGCCTCGCTGCGGGTCGAAATCACGACCGCATCGGCAAGACCCCGCCGCTTGATGGCGCGGGCCAGCGACGAACCGATCAGGCCGATGCCGACGAGCGCAATCTTGCGAAAGTGCACCGGTTCATCCGTGGCCATCGTCATGGTCATGCGGCCATGAACTCGGTCAACGTCGCGATGACGCCTTCATTGGCCTCGTCCGAGCCGATGGTCATGCGCAGCGCATCCGGCAGGCCGTAGGCCGTGACCCGGCGCAGCACGAAGCCGCGCTCAAGGAGAAAGGCGTCGGCTGCTTCTGCCGTCCGGTTGCGACCGGCGGGGAAGTGGATCAGCACGAAGTTGCAGACGCTTGGCGTGACGGTCAAGCCGATGGCTTCCAGCGCCATCGTCAGCCGTGGCAGCCAGCCGTCATTGTGGGCGATCGCCTTGTCCATATGGGCGCGGTCTGCCATGGCGGCCGCGCCAGCGGCAATCGCCGCCGCATTGACATTGAACGGACCACGCACCCGGTTCAGGGCATCGACCACGGCAGCAGGCGCATACATCCAGCCGATGCGCAGGGCCGCAAGGCCGTGGATCTTCGAGAAGGTGCGGGTCATCACCACATTGCGATGGGCCGAGACGAGTTCGATGCCTGCGGCATAATCGTTCCGGCGCACATACTCCGCGTAAGCGGCATCCAGCACGAGCAGCACATGGGACGGCAACCCCGCATGCAGGCGGCGGATTTCGTCATCGGGAACATAGGTGCCGGTCGGGTTGTTCGGATTGGCGAGGAAGACGATTTTGGTGCGCGGCGTCACGGCAGCCAGAATGGCGTCCACGTCAGCGGTGAGATTGGTTTCGGGCACGATGACCGGCGTGGCGCCTGCCGCCATGATCTGGATCTTGTACACCAGAAAGCCGTGCTCGGTGAAAATGCCTTCGTCGCCCGGCGACAGGTAGGTCGAGGCCAGAAGGCCCAGAAGTTCGTCCGATCCGTTCGAACACAGGATATTGGCCGGGTTCAGGCCGTAGGTCTCGGCAATCGCATTGCGCAGGGCAGTTGCCGATCCGTCTGGATAGATTTCCAGATGGTCGGCCTGCGCCCGGTACGCCTCGATGGCAGCCGGGCTTGGTCCCAGCGGCGTCTCGTTGGATGACAGCTTGTACAGCTTGACGCCCGGTGCTGCCTTGTCGCGCCCGGGAACATAGGCGGCAATATCAAGGACGCCCGGATTGGGGCGCGGTGCGGATGATTGTGTGTTGTTCATCAGGGATCTCTCACGCAGGCGAAGGCGGGAAATAGCCGCCGAGCGCGCGAATGTCGAGCAGGTCCTGCGGGGCGCTTCCACCTGTCGCAATCGCGATCAGGCACTGCTTGCCATCGGCTGAACGGTCGATGACCTCGCCGCCCGTCCAACCTTCCAGCGCGTCCGGCCGTACAATGCGTCCGCCGTAAAGCCGGACCTCGAACGGTACCGGATCGGCAAGTGGCGGCGCCAGCACAAAGGCATCGGCGGCATCAAAGCCGACCGGGGCAATCGGCAGGCGTGCCATGGCGAGAAGGCCGTGGCCGGGCCCGTCGCCTGCCTGCCACCAGGGGCTGCGGGCGGGAACGACGGCAAGCGCATTGGCGTCAGCCGCCGCGGCTGAGACTGTTGCCTCGACACTGTCGTGGGCGATCAGCGGAACCGTGAAGCCGAACTGGTAGCGGGCCGTATCGCGCATCGCCGCGCCATTGCCGGTTTCGGCCAGATGCACGGTGTAGGCGGCCTGCATGAAGGTGAAGGTCGAGATGATCTCGCGCCAGAGATGGCGGATCATCACCATGGGCACGGAGCCGGAATGGCGCTCGGCCAGGACCTGCATCATCTGCGCTTCGCGGCCCGGGCGGAAGGCAGCGCCCTGGCGCTGATTGGAACCCTTGACGCGGATCAGCTCATCAATGACGCCGGCGCGTTGCATCAAGAGATTGTGGATCGTCTCGTCGACCGCGTCGATCTTGGCGCGCAGCTCGGTCAGACGCTGCGCCGGATTGGGATGGTTTGTCTCGGCCATGTCGGTCCACCGGTTGGGGCGCCGCCGTGATAGGCAATAGCTGCGGCAATTGCAAAAGCGGAAACGTCACTCTTTGGTTTCGATGCGCCCGGCCATGCCGGCTTGCGGCGCCAGCGCGGGGACAAAGACGCGCCGGGACTGGCGCGAGGCGACCGGCAGCCCCTGATACATCCGCTTTTGCGCTTCGATGATCAGCACGCCGCCAAACAGCGGCCAGAGCCGGAGACCGGCGGCTTCCAGCCTTGTCGACATGCGAAACGCCAGAAACCGCCGCGATGGCGGAAAGAACAAGGCTTCAGTTTCAGCCGAGATCGTGAAGTTGGTATCTCGCAACAGCCGCGCCAACTGGCCGCGCGACCAGGGCCGGCCGGTGCCGAACGGAGTTTGCTCGACGCGGGCCCAGACGCCGCGGCGGTTGGGAACAATCAGGACGAGCCGGCCATTGGGCGCCAGCACCCGCCAGGCTTCCATCAGCGTCTCACGCGGATTTTCCGAATGTTCCAGCAGGTGCGCGGCGAGGATGCGATCGATCGAGGAATCGGCCAGCGGCAATTCTTCATCAAACACCAGAGCGGTGCGTGAAGGCCCTTGCCGTGGCCAGCGGGCCGCCCCGTGTGCCGCCAGCATGAAGGCCATGGTGCGCTCGGTGTCGGGCTCGAAGCGTTCAAGCCATGGCCTTGCATAGCCAAGGCCAAGCAGGCGCTCGTTCGGCAGCGGGTGCCAGATCCGCGACAAGGCAAGGCCGATGGCAGACGTCGCCCTCTTGCCGAGCGGCGAATGGTAGAAGGCGCGCATTTCAACGATGTCTGTGTGCATGTCGGCGGCCTTTTCTGCGGTTGACGCCATCGCAGAAAACCGCATTTAAGGGTGCAGGGCAACGCCTGCGGTTTTGGAGCAGGGTCAAAGAGGACCGGACCATGACGCTTGAGACAAACGCGGTCGCGATCGACCTCTTCATGTGCCTGACCAACAATTTCGGCGTGCTCGTGCACGACAAGGCAAGTGGCCTGACGGTGGCCATCGACGCACCCGAAGCCGCACCGATCGAAGCGGCGCTGACGCGGCGCGGCTGGTCGCTTGACCACATCATCGTCACCCATAAGCACAACGACCATGTCGGTGGCATCGCCGAATTGAAGGCGAGGCATGGATGCAAGGTGACCGGACCGGCGGAAGCCGAACCGACCGGCCAGCTCGACACGGTGATCGGCGACAATGCGACCGTGACAATCGGCAGCCTCCACTTCCATGCCATGGAAATGCCCGGCCATACGCTTGGCCATCTGGTCTATCACTGCCCGCAGGCCGGGGCGCTGTTTGCCGGTGATACCCTGTTTTCACTCGGCTGCGGGCGCCTGTTTGAAGGCACGGCGGAAACGCTGCATCCGGCGCTCAGCCGACTTTCGGCCCTGCCGGACGAGACGCTTCTGTTCTGCGGGCATGACTACACGGTCGCCAATGCGCAGTTCGCTCTGATGTTCGACCCGGACAATGCGGCGCTGGTGGAACGGGCCGCCGAGGCCGAAGCGCTGATTGCGGCCGGCAAGCCGACCTTGCCATCGACGATGGGCCGGGAGCGGGCAACCAACCCTTACCTGCGGCTCGGCGATCCGGCGATCCGCGCGTCACTTTCCATGAGCGAGGCGAGCGATATCGACGTTCTTGCCGAACTGCGGGCACGCAAGAACCGTCTCTGACCTCACAGGTAGGCGGCGAGGATCTGAACCTGCGCGCCGACATAGAGCGTCCAGAGGGCAGGCGCGATGAACCGGTGCCAACGGGCCCGCTGATCTGGATCGAGCAGAAACTTCTCCGTCCCCAGCAAGGCATCGGAGGCCATGAAGCTGATGGCTCCGGTGACGGCCAGAAGACGCCCCGTCATCAGGGAGGTCACGCCCATGGCGAGGATCGCCGCCACATAGACAGTCACGGGGAGCCGGAGGGGACCGGTCGCGCGAAACAGGCGCGTGCCCATGACAACGGCAAAGGCGGCCATCGCAAAGACTGCAATCAGAGTGCCGGGGGCCGAAAGGCGCGCGGGGTCGCCGGTCGAGGCAAACAAGGCCACATAGGCGATGTGCCCGAACAGGAAGGCGCCAAGCCCGCCTAGAAATCCGACGTCGAGGCTGGTCGCCTCGGTCTTTTCATGGCGGGCAAAGACCAAGAGGAAATCGCCGAGCGCGGAAAACGCGAGCCCCAGCACGAGGAGTGCAGGTGTCCCGGTGCGCGAAGCGATTACGGCAAGGGTTGCGACCGGAACTGTCTTGAGGATGGCGACCGCCAACCCCTTTGGGTGTCCGGGTGTCAGGATGCCATAGACGAGGGCTGCGGCGATTGCCGTGATCCAGAGCAAGGTCTCAGGCATGGCCGGCAGCTTCCGCGGGTTTGCGCCTTGCAAGCACGGTGTCGCTGCTGGCGATCAGGGCGCCGACGGTGATGAGGACGCAGGCGATCATCAACTGGCTTGTTGCCTCGGCGCGGCCCGCCGCAATCAAAAGGCCTGTCGAGATCAGGGGCGAGGCATAGCTCGCAACGCCCAGCAACTGGATGTTGCCGCGCTTGACGCCATGGTCCCACGCGTAAAACGCAGCCCCGACCGGCAGAACGCCAAGACCGATGAGCGCCAGCCACGCTTCAAGTCCGATCGGCCAAACCATGGTCTGGCGCTCGAAGACAAGACTGCAAAGCGCGGACAGGATGGCCGTTGCGGCACAATAGCCGATGACGGCTGATGTCGGCACACCGGAAAAGCGCCGCGAGGCGAGCGAATAGGCCATCCAGGTAAGGGCTGCGGCAAAGGCCAGAAGGTAGCCGTTGGCGTGTTCGCCTGACAGCGAAAAGCCGGAGCCACCGGTGACGATCAGCCCGGTTCCGGCAAAGCCGAGCAAGGCGCCGACCAGGTGGAACCAGCGCAGGCGTTCGCCGGGCAGGGCGGCACTGCCGACCACGATCAGCAGTGGCCAAAGATAGGCGATCAGGCTGGCCTCGACGGCGGGCGCATTCTTCAAGGCGGCGAAATAGAGCGCATGGTAGCCGAAAAGCCCGGCGACGCCGACCAGCCAGGCAAGCCGCTGGTCGCGGCCCGGCAGGATCGGCTCCCGGTTCTTGCGTGTCGCCTGCCAGGCGAGGCCGACAAGTGTGCCGATGGCAAATGAAATCGCACTGGTCTGGAAGGGCGGAATGTCGGTGGTTGCATCGGTCATGAGAGCAAGAACCGCCCACATGAGAATGGCTGAAAATCCGATCCAGGTTGCGGCAGCGCGCGGGCTCATCGAACGCACGCCGCCTCGATCAGCGCAGCGGTATCACTGTGCGATTTGTTCGAACCGTGTCGCCGTGAGATGGATGGTTGCAGCTTCGGCTCGGACCTTTGCCCGCACCGGCGCATAGAAGCCGGTTGAACCAACCGCTGCGAAGCTGATCTCGATCCGGCCATTGTCGCGCATCCATTTGATTTCGCGCTTGTTCTTGCGATAACCGGACACTGGCACGAACTTGGCCTCGCATGTGACCGCGTCACCGGAAAAGCCTTTGGCAGAAAACGGTGTGGTCCGCAAATAGCTCAATTTGAGGTCGGCACGCATGGCGCCGTCAAAGAGCCGGACCGTCTTGTTGCAGACATCGCGCAAGGAGGCGGCAGGAACCATGGACGCGGCGATCGGATCAAGGGCACCGACCAGATGGTCGCTTGCCACATCGACCCAATCCTTGCCCTTGTTGATCTTCGGGGCGTTGGAATAATCCGTCACGCGGCCACCGTCCGAGGCGATGGTCGTGCGCTTGGACTTCTTGTTGTCGGTGTATTGCACCTCGAACGAGCGCGCGGCGATGCCGCCCTTGCTCACCGACCCGGTCGCGGACAGACTTCCGTCGGTTGTGGTAAACAGACGCGCGACACCGGCGGAACGCAGGGTTCCGTTGATCGCATAGCTGTCATCGGTAAGGGTCGTTTCGAAACGGGTCGTCGCGATCTTGAGGCCGATGGCCGAGACCGTGTATTCAGTGCGAAATTCGCCTGCCGACGCAGGGCTGGTACCCAGTATTGCGGTCAATGCGAGAGCGGTCATGAGACGCTGTGTCATGATGGTGTTCCAATGGGGTCCCTTGCGAGCCTAGCTACCGGGCAATTGAGCCAAATCTTTGATCACGTCGCGCGGAGGCAAATGTCCGGTCGGCATTGACGCCCGGCGACAAACTCACTATGGAGCCATGACTTTTCCGCAAGGCCTTGTCCATTGCCGCAACCGGCCGGATTGCCGGGTGATGATAATGCGTTGGCGCGGAACCCAACAAATCTTGAAGGTGAATGCCATGTCTCGCGCATGTGAACTGACCAACAAAGCCGTCATGAGCGGCAACAATGTGAGCCACGCGAACAACCGCACCCGTCGCCGGTTCCTGCCGAACCTCTGCCAGGTGACGCTCGCTTCCGATACGCTTGGCGAAAAATTCCGCCTGCGCATTTCGGCCTCGGCACTGCGCACGGTCGAGCATCGCGGTGGCCTCGATGCCTTCCTTGCCAAGGCAAAGGACATCGAACTGTCGCAGCGCGCCCGTCTGATCAAGCGTCGCATCGCACAGAAGCAGGTCGCTGCCGCCTGATTTTTCGGGCCTTTGCTTCGACGCTTTGAGCGTCGAAGTTTCATGCAGTGAACCGGTCCGTCCGGTGCTGGTGGCATCACCCAGGATAAAAAAATGCTGACGCAAGTGCGCATCCTGTCGCCTTACCTTGCCGCGATGACGATCGTCGTCGTCGCATCGAACATGCTTGTGCAAATTCCGTTCGACCACTTCGGCCTCAAGGACATCCTGACCTGGGGTGCCTTCACCTATCCGGCGGCGTTTCTGGTCAATGACCTGACCAATCGCCGGTTCGGTATGGGCGCCGCGCGCGGTGTCATTGCTGCCGGGTTTGTGCTCGCGGTCATCCTCTCGATCTGGCTGGCGACGCCGCGCATCGCGATTGCCTCCGGCTGCGCATTTCTCGTTGCGCAATTGCTCGACGCTTCGATCTTCGACCGGTTGCGTCATGCATCCTGGTGGCGCGCGCCGCTGATCTCGACCCTGATCGGATCGGTGCTGGATACGGCACTGTTCTTTGCGATCGCCTTTGCACCGGCTTTTGCCGGCATTGACGCAGCATTTGCCATGGCGGACGGGTCGCTCGGCTTTGCAGTGCCGTTCCTTGGCGGGCAAGTCCCGTTGTGGATTTCGCTCGCGGTCGGGGACTTTGCAGTCAAAATCCTTGTCGGCCTTGCGATGCTGGCGCCGTATGGCGCTTTTCTCCGGCTCAGCCGCCCGGCTGTCCGGTCAGCCTGAACTCCAGCAGCAGGTTGCGCTGAAGCAGCGAATGATTGTCGTCGGAGACGATGGTCAGGCGCGGCACGCCATCAGGATCGACGGTGATCGCCAGCCCTTCCATGTTGTCGATCTGGTAGCGCATGTCGGCCTCGAGCATGACGTTGCCGTCGACCGTGGCGCCCTTGACGATGTCGCCCCTTGAGATACGGCGCAAGCGCATCGCAACACCCGTCAGGATCGTGAACCGGCGTTCAAGCAGGATCAGATCGCCATCCGGCAGAAAGCCGATGTCGGTCACGTCGAACTCATCGGTGCGCCGCACCGAGAACTCGTGGGATGTGCCATCCGGCTGTTGCACGAAGCCCATGATGTTGCCGGCGCGATCAAGGCTTTTCTCACTGACGCCAACCAACGCGCCGGCAAAGGGGGAAGCAGCCGACGCAAAGGCTATTCCTTCGAACCCGCGGTTCTGGCGCAATTCGCGCAGCGGCACTGGCGGCTGGTCGGTCCTTGCATAGCGGTAACCGGCGCCGTCCTCGGCAAAGGTCACGATCCGGTGCTCGCGTTCGAAGGATACGAGCAACCGCTCGCCATCGATCGCTATGCCTTCGGCATCGGCCTGCCACTTTGCACTGGTCGTCGCGCCGCCGGGACCGGGAATTTGCGTGATCTGGACGCCCGAAAGGCCGGTCGGCACGCCTGTTTGATCGCGTGCGATGTCGCCTATGACAAAGAACCCGGTATCGGCCACCATAACGAACCGGTTCGATCCTGCCCGCAGGCCGATTGCCGACAAAGCGCCGAAATCGCGTGTCGGGCTGACCATTTCGAGCCCGCCGACGAACGCCAACGGTCCGAACTGTTGCGCGTTCGATCCTATCCGGAACTGGGTGATCGGCCGTGCCGTAACGACAGCGTCGGCCGGCGTCGCATGAGCAGACGGAACCATGCTGGCAAGGACAACGGCCAGAAGCGCTGCAAAAAGGGTCGGCCGGACGACGCGAAGGATCATCGGGCGCGCCGCCGGGGCCGCCCGCTCGAACGCCGCGCATCACGCATGTTCTCTTCCTCGAACAGCGAGGCGAGTTGCTCGGTCATCGCGCCGGCCAGTTCCTCGGCATCAACGATGGTGACGGCGCGGCAGTAATAGCGCGTCACATCGTGGCCGATGCCGATGGCAAGCAGTTCGACGGACGACCGCATCTCGATCTCCTCGATGACAGCACGCAGGTGCCGTTCCAGATAATTGCCCGGATTGACCGACAGCGTCGAATCATCGACCGGCGCGCCATCGGAGATCATCATCAGGATCTTGCGCTGTTCCGGGCGGGCCGAAAGGCGGCGCCAAGCCCAGGTCAGGGCTTCGCCATCGATGTTTTCCTTCAAGAGGCCCTCGCGCATCATCAGGCCGAGATTGTTGCGCGCACGGCGCCACGGCGAATCGGCGCTCTTGTAGATGATGTGGCGCAGGTCGTTGAGGCGGCCGGGCTCGGCCGGCTTGCCGCCCTTCAGCCAGGCTTCGCGCGACTGTCCGCCCTTCCAGGCCCTGGTCGTGAAACCGAGGATCTCCACCTTGACGCCGCAACGCTCCAGCGTGCGCGCCAGAATGTCGGCGCAGGTCGCGGCAACCGTGATCGGGCGGCCGCGCATCGATCCGGAATTGTCGATCAGCAGCGTGACGACCGTGTCGCGGAAGTTGGTGTCGCGCTCGCGCTTGAAGGTGAGGGCGCCGAAGCTGCCCTTCATTTCCTCGATGATGACGCGCGGCAGGCGCGCCGGATCGAGATAGCCCTCTTCCAGATCGAAATCCCAAGAGCGGTTCTGCTGCGCCATTAGGCGCCGCTGCAGCCGGTTGGCGAGGCGTCCGACCACGCCCTGCAAAGCGGCAAGCTGCTTGTCGAGGAAAGCCCGCAGGCGCTCCAGTTCGGCCGCATCGCACAGCTCTTCGGCGGCGATCATCTCGTCGAACTCGGTGGTGAAGATCTTGTAGTCGATGTCCGACAGGATGTCGTGCGCGCCGGGCTTCGGCCGCTCGACCTCGCCGGGGTCTTCCGCTTCGGCGTCGAAGTCATCGTCCATGTCGTCGCTCGACATGTCGGTGGCATCCATTTCGCCAGCGTCCGACTGGTCGCTTTCGACCGGCGGCTGTTCCTGCTCGGTCGTCTCGTCGCCCGAATCCTGTTCGTCCTGCCCGCCATCCTCGCTGTCGTCGTCGGTTTCCGGCGGCTGTTGCTCGGCGTTTTCGTCGTCCTGGTCCTGGCCATCGCCTTCGTATTCGTCGGCCATGTCCATGGAGACGAGCATGTCGCGCACGGTGCGGGCAAACGCGCCCTGGTCTTCGACGGAGGCTTCGAGGCGGGCGATGTCGTCTCCGGCCTTGTCGTCGATCCATTCGCGCCAGAGATCGGCCACGGCAGAAGCCGCCTGCGGTGTCGGCCGTCCGGTCAGCTTTTCGCGCACGATCAAGGCGATGGCATCGGCGAGCGGCGCCTTTTCCTTGTCGGTGATGCCGGCGAGGTTCGACCGTGTGAAGCGGTCGTCGATCATGGCGGCGAGGTTGTCGCCGACGCCGCTCATCCGGCGGGTGCCGAGCGATTCGATCCGCGCCTGTTCGACCGCATCGAAGATCGCGCGGGCGTCATCGCCATCGGGCGCAAGACCCCGGTGAACCGAGACATTGTGGCATGCGGCGCGCAGCGCCATCGCATCGCCCATGCCGCGCGTCACCATCACGTCGTTCAGCGTGGCGCGTTTGGGCAAGTCGGTGACGCGGGCGTGTTTTCCCGCAAAGGCGGGGCGATCCTGCGAAAACACCACTTCGAGATCAGGCTCGCCGGAAATCGCGCGCATGCAGCCGGTCACCGCCCGCTTGAACGGTTCGGTGTCGGCGGCCTTCTTGGTGCCCGCCCGTTTCGAGTTGTCGCCGGGACCTGCCACCTGCGTTACCGTCCGCTCAGCTCAGCGCCACGTTGGCGGCGGATTCCGGCAGTTCCTCGCCAAAGCAGCGCTGGTAGAACTCGGCCACCGTCTGACGCTCCATCTCGTCGCACTTGTTGAGGAACGTCAGGCGGAACGCATAGCCGATGTTGCGGAAGATACGCGCGTTCTCGGCCCAGTTGATCACGGTGCGCGGGCTCATCACGGTCGACAATTGCCCGCGCATGAAGGCCGTGCGCGTCAGGTCGGCCACGGTCACCATCTGGCTGATCTCTTTTCGGCCCTTGGCGGTGTTGTAATGGGGGTTCTTGGCCAGCACGATCGCGGTTTCGGCGTCATGCGACAGGTAGTTCAGTGTCGCCACCAGCGACCAGCGGTCCATCTGCGCTTGGTTGATCTGCTGGACCCCATGATAGAGGCCCGTCGTATCGCCCAGACCCACGGTGTTGGCCGTCGCGAACAGCCGGAAGGCCGGGTGCGGGGTGATGATCTCGTTTTGGTCCAGAAGCGTCAGCTTGCCGTCATGCTCCAGCACTCGCTGGATCACGAACATCACGTCCGCACGTCCGGCGTCGTATTCGTCGAACACGATGGCGCAGGGGTTTCGCAAGGACCACGGCAAGATGCCCTCGTGAAACTCGGTCACCTGCTTGCCGTCGCGCAGCTTGATCGCGTCCTTGCCGATCAGGTCGATGCGGCTGATGTGACTGTCGAGGTTGACGCGCACGGTCGGCCAGTTCAGCCGCGCGGCGACCTGTTCGATATGCGTCGACTTTCCGGTGCCGTGATAACCTTGGATCATCACCCGGCGGTTATAGGCAAAGCCCGCGAGGATCGCCAAGGTGGTGTCCGGGTCGAACTTGTAGGTCAGGTCCAGATCAGGCACGCGGTCGATGCGCTCGGCAAACCCTTTCACCACCATGTCGGTGTCGATGCCGAAGACATCGCGAACGTTGATTTCTTCGGTGGGTTTGGCAACGGTATCGAGCATGGGGACGCCTTTGTCGGTGGTCGGGGGTATGCGCATCGTCGCGCGCGTGCCGGGGTTTTGTGGAGCAATAAGCCTGCGCGCGCAAGGGGCCGGGC
>JBGSWL010000077.1:0-4896 GCA_041752455.1 Roseitalea sp.
TGATAGGTCTTGGCTGGAATATTTTTGTTTTTCAGGTGGTTACGTCGTATTCTGGCGTAGTTTCGGATACTCTCGGATGGGCAAAAATTATTCCCACTCGATCGTGCCGGGCGGCTTGCTGGTCACGTCGTAGACGACGCGGTTGATGCCGCGCACCTCGTTGATGATGCGGGTCGCGACATCGCCGAGAAAGCTCATGTCGTAGTGGAAGAAGTCAGCGGTCATCCCGTCGACCGAGGTGACAGCGCGCAGCGCGCAGACGAACTCGTAGGTCCGTCCGTCGCCCATCACGCCGACGGTCTGCACCGGCAGCAGCACGGCAAAGGCCTGCCAGATCGAGTCGTAAAGCCCAGCCTTGCGGATCTCGTCGAGGTAGATCGCGTCGGCCTTGCGCAGGATGTCGAGCTTTTCGCGCGTGACGCCGCCGGGGCAGCGGATCGCAAGGCCCGGGCCCGGAAACGGGTGACGGCCGATGAAATGGTCCGGCAGGCCGAGTTCCTTGCCGAGCAGGCGCACTTCATCCTTGAAAAGTTCGCGCAAGGGCTCGACGAGCTGCATGTTCATCCGGGCCGGAAGACCGCCAACATTGTGGTGGCTCTTGATCGTCACCGACGGGCCGCCGGAAAACGAAACGCTCTCGATGACATCCGGGTAGAGCGTGCCTTGCGCCAGAAAATCGGCGCCACCGAGCTTCTTGGCTTCGGCCTCGAACACGTCGATGAACAGGCGGCCGATGGTCTTGCGCTTTGTCTCCGGGTCGCTCTCGCCTTCCAGCGCATCGATGAACAGGTCGGCCGCATCCACATGGACGAGCGGAATGTTGTAGTGCTCGCGGAACATGGCAACGACTTCCGCGGCCTCGTTCAGCCGCATCAGCCCGTGGTCGACAAGGATGCAGGTCAGTTGGTCGCCGATCGCCTCGTGGATCAGAAGCGCCGCGACCGAGGAATCGACGCCGCCGGACAGGCCGCAGATGACGCGGCTGTCGCCGACCTGCGCGCGGATCGCGGCAATCGCCTGATCCTTGTAGGCGGCCATGGTCCAGTCGCCGGTGAGGCCGGCAATGCGGATGAAATTGGCATAGAGTTCGCGCCCGCGCGGCGTGTGATGCACTTCCGGGTGGAACTGCACGGCATAGAAGTGCCGGCTGACATCGGCTGTGATTGCAAAGGGCGCGTTGGGCGAGGTACCGTAAACTTCAAACCCGGGCGCGATGGCCGAGACGTGGTCGCCATGGCTCATCCAGACCTGCTCGCGGCCGCCGCCCGCGAACCAGCCGTCCAGAAGGTCGAGCGGCGCGGCTTCCGGCGTGACGAAGGCCCGGCCGAATTCTGCCGTGCCATGGCCGCGCTCCACCTTGCCGCCGAGGCAATGCATCATCACCTGTTGGCCGTAGCAGACACCAAGGATCGGCACGCCGATCTCGAACACGGAAGCGGGCGGCATCGGCGCGCCTTCATCGAACACCGATGCGGGACCACCAGACAGGATCACGGCTTTCGGCTTCATCGCGGCGAGAAAGCCGTCTGTCACCTTCTGGAACGGGTGGATCTCGCAATAGACGTTGAGTTCGCGCAGGCGCCGCGCGATCAGCTGCGTCACCTGGCTGCCGAAATCGATGATCAGGACCGTGTCGGGATGGGTGTCTTTCGTCATGGACGGGCCATAATGAAACTGGCCCGATTCCACAAGCAGGCGTCGGCCATCAGCGCCCGATGATCACCGGCGCAATCGCCTGCAACGCTGCGCGCACATGGCCGCGGGCTTCCTGCGGCGTGGCGGCAATTCCACGGATGGTCAGCATGTCACCGTCGCGAAAGAGCACCGCAGTCGATCCACCGTTCCAGATCGTCAGCCAGCCGATGCCGGGGCCAACCTCAAGCTTTTCCAGCGTGCAGGAAGGGTCGCGGCTGCGGCACTGGTCTTCCATCATTTTCGGGGTCGTCTCGCCTGCCCGAAAACGGGCTTCGGTGCCGTCCGTGCTGCGGCCAGTCAGGACATCGACCGCGACCATCGTGCTGCAGGTCGTGCACAGGATGGTCATCCGCCCGGACTCGACCCTTGCACTTTCCATCCCGCCGGGAAGCTTGCGGGCGCTTTCAGGCAGTCTTGTCAGGTCTTTTATCGCAAAGCCTTCGGCCATGGCCGGGCTGCACAGGACCATCAAGAACAACGGCACCGAAACCAGGGTTTTCATGTCGAATGTCTCCGCTTTCAAATCACATGGCTATCGCCGCTTCGACCTGATCCACTGCGTGCGCCAGCTTCTCGTCGATGACATGTAGATACTGTGTCCAGTCGTCATAATGATGAAGGTCGGCGGCGCCGTCGGAAATGCCGCGTAGGCCGATCAGCGGCACGTTGAAGGTCATGCAGGCGCGGGCGATGGCAAAGGTTTCCATGTCGACGAGATCGGCATCGATCGCATCATAAGCGGCGCCGGAAATGATGGCGCCACCCGTCGAGAGCCGCTTCGCCGGCGGGCCCTCGGGCACCGTTAATAGCGGCAGTTCGATCGGCAGATCGAGAAACGGCGTGCGCCCCTTTTCGAAGCCGAGAGGAGACGCATCGATGTCGCGGTAGGAGACTGATCCGATCTGGTAGACTTCCGCCTGTTCGAGCGTGCGTGAACCGGCCGAGCCGAGCGAAACGACGAAGTCGGGGCGATCATGGGCGAGCGCCTGCGTCACATGGACGGCGGCTTCCACCGGCCCGACACCGCACAGCAGCGGCGCGATGCGGGCGCGAAGATGAACCCCGTATTCCGCCTCGACCGCCATGACATAGAGTATGCGGCGGCCATTGATCGTTTTCATGTGAGGGCTCCGCCGTTGCGCATGGTTGCGTCGGTGACCGCTGCCTGTCTGACAGTGCCTTCGTTCAACCGGTTGATCTTGGCAAGAAGATTGCGGGAAATGCCGGCATGGATCGCCAGGCGTATGTCGTCGAAGCGGGCTGTCAATTTGTCGAGTTGCGGCCTGTCGAAGACGAACAATGTGCACTCGGACAGGGTGTCGACATCGGCATTTGCGGTTCCATGCGAGATGAAGGCCATCTCGCCGACATAGTCCCCGGCAATGCAGGTTCCGACAGCAACGCCATTGCGCGTGACTGCCAATTCTCCGGCGACCACATAGATCAAGCGGTCCGGAACGACACCTTCGGACAGCAGACGGGTGTTTGCCGGAACGGTTTCGACGCTGGATATCTTGAGCAGTCGCGCCGAACGCGCAGGACGCAATCCCAAAAGACCATTCTCGATATACGCCGTCTGGTCGGGCGAGAACTGGCCGGCGCGCTGCTCAAACCACAGAAGGGCGATCTGGACGACGTTGACGGCGACGAAGATCGTTTCCCAGAACGCGCTGACATAGTCGGTGCGGGTTATCGCGAAATAGGAAAGCGCGACCAGTCCGGAGAGGATTGCAAAGAACCGCAACCAGCGCATCGACCGCATCAGCATGGAAATGATGATGAGGATGTATGAAAGATGTCCCGCAAGATTATGCGGATTGGTGAAATCTGACAGAATACCGGTAGCTGACATCAGGACGTCTCGTGCGTCCCGCAAATCAAGCAAGCAGGCGACGAACGCGCAACCCACATTGCGCGCGCCAATGTCTCAGGTGTTGATCCACCAGAGCGTCGTGTTGAGGATGCCTGCAAAGGAGATCCAAGCCAGATAGGGCAGCATCAACAGGGCGCTGATGCGGTCCGGCTTCCACGTGATCTGGATGAAGATGATGGTGAGGGCGACCATCGCACCGATGATGAGACCGGCAACGCCCATCTGGTGCAGCGTGAAGAACACCGGCGACCAGGTGAAATTGACGGCGAGCTGGAGGAACCAGACCTGCATGGGCAGGCCCTGCGGCCCTTTCTGCCAGGTGCGCCAGCCGGCTATGCCGACAAGCCCGTAGAGCACGGTCCAGACCGGTCCGAACAGCCAGCTCGGCGGGTTGAAGGAGGGTTTGGCGAGGCCCGCATACCACTCGCCGGGCGGGTTGGACGAGCCGATCAGGGCACCGACGCCGATCGTCAGGGCAAGGAAAGCGGCCAGCGAACCCCAACGGGCGACGGGCGAACCAGACGGCAAACGGCCGTGACGGCCGCCGGTCAGGTCATCGAGCGAGGACTTCGAAGGCATCTTGATCTCCCGTTGCCGGTTTCCTGACCGGCAACTGACAGGATATCACCTGCCCTTGGCAAGGGCTGCAAAGAAAAAACCGTCGGTTGCGGTGGCGCGCGGCGTCAGCGTGAGGCTCGCGCCGTCGTTCGACCAGGGCTGGGCGGCATCTTCGCCGAAAAGGTCGATCCAGGCATCGGCTGACGACAGGAGTTCGAAGTCCGGCTGACGTTCGAGAAAGGCGGCAACCTGCTCCTCGTTTTCCGCCGGAAAGACCGAGCAGGTCATGTAGCAGAGCGTACCGCCGGGCCTGACGAATGCCATCGCGCTGTCGAGGATCGCTGCCTGTTCGGCAATGCGTTTTTCCAGCGCTTCCGGTGTCAGTTTCCAGCGGGCATCGGGATGGCGGCGCCATGTGCCGGAGCCTGTGCAGGGCGCATCAACGACGACGCGGTCGAAAAGGCCGCGCAACGGTGTCAGATCCTCGTCGGCGGCGTGCACCTGCACATTGCGGGTTCCAGCACGCTTCAGGCGCTCGAAGATCGGCGCGAGGCGATAGCGGTCGGCGTCCCAGGCGTGCGCCTGGCCCTTGTTGTCCATGGCCGCGGCGAGCGCCAGCGTCTTGCCGCCAGCCCCGGCGCAATAATCCAGTATCTGCTCGCCCGGTTGGGCCAGCACCAGATCGGCGATCACCTGCGACCCGGCATCCTGCACTTCGAACCAGCCCTTCTGGAAAGCCGGTTCGGCCTGCACATTCGGCAGGCGGCCGT
>JBGSWL010000078.1:0-102356 GCA_041752455.1 Roseitalea sp.
CTGTTGGCAATGGCATTGTCAGCTTGCTCACTCGGCTGCCTCCGCAATGGACCGGGCCTGCAGCGCCGAGCAAGTCGCCATGGTCTTCGATGCGCGCGCAATCGGGTTCGTCAGGTAGAAGTCGGCGACCGGCGACATGAAAGGCGCGGAGCCCACCTTGCCGCCCGACTTGGCAAGTTCGCCTACCGCTGCCGGATCAGCGGGCATGGTCTCGTCGAGCCTGGCAAAAACTGGATATTCCGCGATCATGCGGTCGCGAAGCTGCGACAGGCTGTCGAACGCAAGCGGGCTGCCGAGCGCGCCCGAAAGAGCGCGGAAAATCGCCCAGTCTTCCTTGGCTTCGCCCGGCGCGAATACCGCCCGGTTGGCAAGCTGCACGCGGCCTTCGGTGTTGACGTAAAGCCCAGACTTTTCCGTGTATGCGGAGCCAGGAAGAATCACGTCTGCGTGGTGTGCACCACGGTCGCCATGCGTGCCGATATAGACCACGAAGGCGCCGCCAGTATCCCCCATTTCGATTTCGTCTGCGCCGAGCAGGAACAGCACGTCACTGTCGCCAAGCATGGCGGCGACATTCTTGCCGCCCTTGCCTGGCACGAAGCCAACGTCCAGCCCGCCGACGCGTGCTGCTGCCGTATGCAAAACGGCAAAACCGTTCCACTCGTCGGTGACGGCTTCGACGGCCTGTGCGAGCTTCGCTGCCTGTCCGAGGATCGCTGCACCGTCCGAGCGCGAGATGGCGCCCTGCCCGACGATGATCAAGGGATGGCTGGCCGCCTTCAGCTTTCCGAAGAATTCGCCATTGCCGTCGGCAAGCGACTTGAGCGAATCCGGCCCGGCGCCAATCTTGTCGTAGTCGTAACGCAGGTCGCCGACATCGCCGATCACACCGACCGGCAAGTCGCCCTGCTTCCAGCGCTTGCGGATGCGTGCGTTCAGCACCGAGGCCTCGAAGCGCGGGTTGGCGCCGATGATGAGCACCGCATCGGCCAGTTCGATGCCCTCGATGGTCGGGTTGAAGATGTAGCTTGCGCGGCCGAGCGATGGGTCGAGCGCGGCGCCATCCTGGCGGCAATCGATGTTTTCCGAGCCGAGTGACTGCATCAGAAGCTTCAGCGCATACATTTCCTCGACGGTCGCGAGATCGCCGGCAATCGCGCCGATGCGTTCCGGTTTCGCCTTGCCGACCGCCTTCTTGATGGCATCAAAAGCTTCCGGCCAGCTTGCCGGCACCAATTTCGAACCTTTGCGGACATAAGGACGGTCGAGCCGCTGCGAGCGCAGCCCGTCCCAGATGAAGCGCGTCTTGTCGGAAATCCACTCCTCGTTCACCTGGTCGTTGACGCGCGGCATGATGCGCATCACTTCCCGGCCCCGGCTGTCAACGCGGATCGCCGAGCCCACGGCGTCCATCACGTCAATCGATTCCGTCTTGGTCAACTCCCACGGCCGCGCCTGGAAGGCGTAGGGCTTCGAGGTCAGCGCGCCGACAGGGCACAGGTCGATGACATTGCCCTGCAACTCCGAGGTCATCGCGCTTTCGAGATAGGTGGTGATCTCGGCATCCTCGCCGCGACCGATCAGGCCAAGCTCGGAAATCCCTGCCACTTCGGTGGTGAAGCGAACGCAGCGCGTGCAGTGGATGCAGCGGTTCATGATCGTCTTGACCAGCGGGCCGATATACTTGTCCTCGACCGCGCGCTTGTTCTCCTGGTAGCGCGAGGAATCGACGCCGAACGCCATCGCCTGGTCCTGCAGGTCGCACTCGCCGCCCTGGTCGCAGATCGGGCAGTCGAGCGGATGGTTGATCAGCAGGAATTCCATCACGCCTTCGCGGGCCTTCTTGACCATCGGCGTGTTGGTGAAAACTTCCGGCGCTTCGCCGTTCGGGCCGGGGCGCAGGTCGCGCACACCCATGGCGCAGGATGCGGCGGGCTTGGGCGGTCCGCCCTTCACCTCGACAAGGCACATGCGGCAATTGCCGGCGATCGACAAACGCTCATGAAAGCAGAAACGCGGCACCTCGGCCCCGGCCTCCTCGCAGGCTTGCAGGATCGTATAGTGGTCCGGGACCTCGATCTCGTTTCCGTCAACCTTGATGCGTGCCATGGTGTTCCAGCAATCCGATATCAGAGCATTCGTTCGTCGAGGCCGTCAGCCGCAGCGTTGCGACTGCCAGAGCTTCACATGCGGCAGGTGCGACCAACCGAATGCGTGGTCGGTATTTCCATGCGCGTCGAGATAGTCAAGTCGGCTTTTGGCCTCAAGCAAATCGGGGCAATGCCCTTCTTCCACCCACCACATGACAAAGTGATGCGACGCCATGGCCGAGAACCATTCGGCCTTGCGCTGGTAGAATTGCCGGTGAACGGTGTTCCAGACAAAATGCTCGAGTTGTTCGGCACTTTTCCAGACGCTCATGTTGGCGATGGTACCGGGCCACGGCGTTTCCACATCGGTGGCACCGGCGCCTTCGCCCTTCAGCATCCAGACAAATCCCGGCATGGCTGCGCCAAGGGCGTTCACGCGTTCGATATTGTCCATGAAATCGGCGATCCGCGGATCGTCGAGCGGGACTTTCGGGATAGCAATGTTGAGTTCGGCGAGGTGCATGGCGAGCCGCTTTCGCCGTCCTCTTAGAACGAAACGACCGTGACTCCAACTGTTGGGCGCATCAATTTGCGCATAAGAGGCACGGTTTTTTTCGCATTTGCGAGCGCGGGGCCGGTTGCCGGCCCCGCAACGGCAGGTCAGCGCGGTTCCTTGCCGAAGCGCTTCACATACTCGTCGTGACCACCTGCGGCGAGCGCTGCGGCTTGGGCAATCCATTCATCACGCTCGATGCGCCCCTTGAACTGCAGGTAATTGTCGACCCACGCGACTTCGTGCTCGCTCCAGGCGGCGATCTGGTCGAAGTGCCAGATTCCCAGCCGGTTCAACGTGCCTTCCAGCTTCGGGCCGACCCCGGCAATCAGCTTGAGGTCGTCGGCAGAATCGTTGCGCGGTTCATCAAAACCCTGCGGGCGGCCTTCATCGATCAGGTCAGTCTCAACGGCTGCCTTTTGCTTCTTCTTTTTGACAGGTTTCAACTGGACGACGTTGGCAGCATCTGCCCTTGTCTCGGGTTCGACGACCGCAGCGGTCTCTTCGACCACCAGCGGTGGACGCACGGCTTCAACGCCGCCGGCCGCCTTGGCAAGCCGGTGCAGATGGCGCACAGCCTTCTTGCGACGCTTGGCGACCTTTTCTGTGGACAAGCCTTCGCCGAAGATGCTTTCGATCGCGCCGAGCGCCACCGCATAGCCTGACCAGGCAGCAAATTTGGCAGCGCTGGCCGGGAGGCCGAGCGGCGCACCGAGCGTATCCACATGGTCTGCGAAGTGACTGTATTTCTTGAATTTCTTGGACAATTTGAGCTCCGGGCCGTTGCCACGCACCTATGGCACGAGCTTGCGGCAAAAACGAAAAAGTCCGCACCGGCGACTCCGGTGCGGACTGTCATCATACTGTCATGAAGCCGAAATCCCAAGGGGATTCGCAGTACCCTGCGCCGGCAGAAGTAAAGCCTTACTTGGCGTCCGCGCCGCCTTCGAGGTCCTTTGCCTTTGCCATCCAGTTGTCGCGGACAATGCGGCCCTTGAACTGCAGGTAGTCGTCCATCCACGCCACTTCGTTGGGCGTCCAGCCGGCAATCTGGCCAAAGGTCCAGATGCCGAGATTGTTGAGCACCTGTTCGAGCTTCGGGCCGATCCCGGAGATCAGCTTGAGGTCATCGGGAGACGCCGGCTTTTCCATCTTCACCGGCTGGACGAAGTCTTCCGGCATCAGTTCGACGGGCTTTGCGGGTGTTGCAACGGCGGGTGCATCCGATACGGCCACGTCCGCAGCAGCCGTCTTTGCAGGAACGGCCGCCGGTGCTGCCGGCGCAGGCTTGGCCTTGGCCGGTTTTGCTTTTGCGGCCGGTGCCACAGCCGCTGCGGCGGGCTTGGCGACCTTCTTCGGCTTGGCCGCTGGTATTGGAGCCACTGTCGCCGTTTCGGTCTCATGCAAAGCGACCGAAATCAGTTTGCTCGACGCTTCCACGGCGTCGGTCAACGCTTCAGTCGCAACGCTCGTCATGTTCTCGGTTGCAGCCAGCATCGCCGATGTCACCGCATCGACGGCATTGTCCATCGCTGTGATCGCGCCAACAGGCGCCGCAACCGTCGACTTGGTGCCGCTGACCGGTGCCGGAAGCTTGAAGGTCCAGTCCATCTTCCACGGTGTAGCCGCGCTTTGCATGGCGCCGGTCATCGTGCCGATCGCAAGGCCCATCATGTGCGAAGCAACGCCCATCGAGACCGCGGCGCCCGCAGCCGCAGCGGCCATTGGGTGGGCTGCAAGATTGGTCATCCCCGGCATTCCGGGAACGGTCGGGACCGCCTTCATCATGGCATCCATGGCTTCTTGTACCTGTCCGGGGTTCGGCATCATCGCCATCATCGGCAAGCTCTTGAAAGCGGACGGAAGCAGGGCGTCATTTGGTTTGAACATCAGCATATCCAGGCCTTCCTTGAATATCTTGCCCCTCGGCAGACCAGCCTGAAACCCAGAGATCAGGCGTGCAAGGCGAACGGGCACATTGTGCACTGCACACAGTATGCTGCATTGCACAAGTTTTTTCAAGGCCGTTCAGGGTTTGCTCACCAAGACTTTCGACAAGCCAAGGCATGAAGGCGCGCCGAGCAGCAGCGGCCCGGGCCGTCACGCCCCAACCACTGCGCCCGAAGCGCCCAAAACCACACTTTCAAGGCAATCAGGTCTATTCGGCAGCGACCGGCAGAACTGGCCGGGCGCGGTGCGCGTCACGCGAGAACTCGTCGATGCGGCGCTCGATTTCCGGACGATAGTGCCGGATCAGACCCTGGATCGGCCAGGCGGCGGCATCGCCGAGCGCGCAGATCGTGTGGCCTTCCACCTGCTTGGTGACATCAAGCAGCATGTCGATCTCGCGCTTCTGGGCATTGCCGGTGACCATGCGTTCCATGACGCGCCACATCCAGCCGGTGCCCTCGCGGCAGGGCGTGCACTGGCCGCAGCTTTCGTGCCGGTAGAAGTATGACAGCCGCGCGATGGCTTTGACCACATCCGTCGACTTGTCCATGATGATGACCGCTGCCGTGCCAAGTCCCGAGCGCAGCGCACGCAAGCCATCAAAATCCATCGGCGCGTCCATGATCTCTTCGGCCGGCACCAGCGGAACCGACGATCCACCGGGAATGACGCACATCAGGTTGTCCCAGCCGCCACGAATGCCGCCGCAATGCTTGTCGATCAGCTCTTTGAAGGGAACCGACATGGCCTCCTCGAAGGTCGCCGGCTTGTTGACATGACCGGAGACGCAGAACAGCTTGGTGCCGGTGTTGTTCTCGCGGCCGAAACCGGCAAACCAGGCGCCGCCACGGCGAAGGATGGTTGGCGCAACGGCAATCGATTCCACGTTGTTGACGGTCGTCGGGCAACCATAGAGGCCGACATTGGCCGGGAACGGCGGCTTCAGGCGCGGCTGGCCTTTCTTGCCTTCAAGGCTTTCAAGCAGCGCCGTCTCTTCGCCGCAGATGTAGGCGCCTGCGCCATGGTGGACGAAAACGTCCATGTCCCAGCCGCATTTGTTGTTCTTACCGAGAAGCCCGGCGTCATAGCACTCGTCGATGGCGCGCTGCAGCGCCTCGCGCTCGCGGATGTATTCGCCGCGCACATAGATGTAGGCGGTGTGCGCCAGCATGGCGGCGCCAGCAATCACACAGCCCTCGATCAGGGTGTGCGGGTCGTGCCGCATGATCTCGCGGTCCTTGCAGGTGCCCGGCTCGGATTCGTCCGCATTGACGACCAGATAATGCGGGCGCTCGCCGACTTCCTTTGGCATGAATGACCATTTCAGGCCGGTCGGGAACCCTGCCCCGCCGCGTCCGCGAAGGCCTGAGGCCTTCATTTCGGCGATGATCCAGTCCTTGCCCTTGTCGATCAGGCCTTTGGTATTGTCCCAATGGCCACGCGCCATTGCACCTTTCAGCGACTTGTCGTGCAAGCCGTAGAGGTTGGTGAAGATGCGGTCTTTGTCAGTGAGCATCGAGGTCATGGCTTAGCGCGGCTCCTTGCCGAAGACTTTGACATATTCATCGCGACCGCCCTTGGCCAAGGCTTTTGCCTGCTTGACCCAGTCCTCGCGGTCGATCCGGCCCTTGAACCGGAGATAGCCGTCCACCCATTCGCGCTCGGCCTTCTTCCAGGACGCCACCTGCGCGAAGGTGAAAATGCCGAGAACGTGCAGGATGCCCTCGATCTTCGGGCCAATGCCGGAAATCATCTTGAGGTCGTCGATCGCGGCGGGCTTTTCAATTCCGGCTGGACGGTTCTTGTCGTTCAGCGACGGTGCCTCTGCTGCAACCACTGCCCCGGACTTTGCAGTATCCTTAGTGGCGGCGGCGACCTTCGGCTTGGCCATCTTGCCGGTTTTTGCGGGCGCATTCGCAGCTTTGCCTGCAACGGATTTGTCCATGAAGGATGCCGAACTCGAAGGCGCAGATGCTTGCGTCTCTTCGCCGGGTTTGCGTTGCCCGCCGCCTTTGGCCTGCTTGGGTTCGGTCAGGCCGCGGGTGTTGGCGGCTCCTGCAGAAACCTCAGGCGCCGGTTCGGCGGAGGCCGCAGCTTCGGCCTTGGCCGAAACCTTCCTTGCCGCCGGACCGTTGATTGCAGTGCTGGTCTCGGCAGTTTGGGTCTTCGGCCTGCCCGCATTGGACGGCACAGTTTGCGCAGCGGCCCTGTCGGCACCCTTTGCGGAAGCCTTGGCCTTGGACTTTGCTACAGTGGCATCGCCGGTCAACGTCAAAGGACCGCCAAACGGCGCGGAATAAATCCGGTCGATCTGCGGACCGGGCGCGATGGTATCGCCTTTGCCGCCCTCGAACGCATCGATGATCTCGGCCAGACGCTCCGGCGTCAGGTCTTCGAAGGTGTCCTTGCCGATCATCACCATCGGCGCGTTGACGCATGCGCCCTGGCATTCGACCTCTTCCCACGACAGGGTGCCGTCGCCATTGCGATGGAACTGGCGGTCGTGGATCTTTGATTTGCACACGGAAATCAGGTCTTCAGCACCGCGCAACATGCAAGGCGTCGTGCCGCAGACCTGCACATGGGCGCGCGTGCCGACGGGCTGCAATTGGTACTGGGTGTAGAATGTAGCAACTTCCATCACCCGGATCTTGGGCATGCCCAGCATGTCGGCAACGTGCTCGATCGCCGCACGGGTGACCCAACCTTCCTGGTCCTGCGCCAGCATCAAAAGCGGGATCACCGCCGATTGCTTGCGCTCGGCTGGATACTTGGCAATCCACTTGTCGACTTCGGTGGACATGTCAGCGCTGAAGGCAAATTCAGCGGGCTGGACGGCTTCATCGGCAAGGCGGCGGACGGACATCAGTCAAGGTTCCCGACTAGAGCTTCAACCGGCACTCTTATGCCGGGTGGTGACAAGGACAAAGTACCGGCGTCATGGACAGCGCGCTCGATGGCGCTGCCCGTGCGGGCGTGGTGGATCACGATCCGGTTGTAAGGATCGACGACCAGATAGTGGGCGATCGACGGCACGCGGAAATACTCGTCCACCTTGGCGATGGAATCGCGGCGGATCGAACTTGGTGACAGGACTTCGACGACGATCACCGGATTGTCGAGGACGAGTGAATCCAGATCGACCGGGCCGCACTGTATGGAGGCATCCGGTTCGCGCACCGTTGTTTCGTCGATGACAATACCGGCACCATCAGGAAAAACGGTGCAGTCTCCATCAAGGCCCGCAACCGCTTCGGTCAACGCATCAAGGACCCGCTTCTTGACGAGGCCGTGACGGTTCGTCTCCGGCGACATGGCGATGACCGCCCCGTTCTCCAGTTCAAAGCGTCCGCCCTCTAGCGTCTCGCACCAGGCGAGAAACTCGGCAGACGAGAACCGGGTCTGGGGCACGGCGCTCATCACCGGTCAACCTCACCGAACACGATATCGAGTGAGCCGAGCACGGCAGAGACGTCGGCCAGCAAATGCCCGCGGCAGAGGAAGTCCATCGCCTGCAGATGCGCAAAGCCCGGCGCGCGCAGCTTGCAACGATAGGGCTTGTTCGTGCCGTCGGCGACAAGGTAGACGCCGAACTCGCCCTTTGGCGCTTCGACGGTAGCGTAAACTTCACCTTCCGGCACACGGTAGCCTTCGGTGTAAAGCTTGAAGTGGTGGATCAACGCTTCCATCGACCGCTTCATCTCTCCGCGCTTCGGCGGGACTATCTTGCCGTCGGTGTTGGAAATCGGCCCCTTCCCGCCGGTGCCCATCAGCTTGTCGACGCACTGGCGCATGATCTTGGCGGACTGGCGCATTTCTTCCATGCGGATCAGGTAGCGGTCGTAGCAGTCGCCATTCTTGCCGACCGGGATGGAGAATTCCATTTCCGGGTAGCACTCATAGGGCTGGCTCTTGCGAAGGTCCCAGCGCGCACCCGAGCCGCGCACCATGACGCCGGAAAATCCCCACGCCCAGGCGTCCTCAAGCTTGACGACACCGATATCGGCGTTGCGCTGCTTGAAGATGCGGTTGTCGGTCAGAAGTCCGTCGATATCGTCGACAACCTTCAGGAACGGATCGATCCAGTTGCCGATGTCCTCGACCAGCTGCGGTGGCAAATCCTGATGGACGCCGCCGGGGCGGAAATAGGCGGCGTGCAGGCGCGCACCGCAGGCCCGCTCATAGAACACCATCAGTTTTTCGCGTTCTTCGAAACCCCAGAGCGGCGGGGTGAGCGCGCCGACGTCGAGCGCCTGTGTCGTGATGTTCAGAAGATGCGAGAGGATGCGGCCGATCTCGGAATACAAAACGCGGATGAGCTGGCCCCGGCGCGGCACTTCGACCTCAAGCAGGCGCTCGACAGCCAGCGCAAAGGCATGTTCCTGGTTCATCGGCGCGACATAGTCGAGACGATCGAAATACGGCAGCGCCTGCAGATAGGTCTTCGTCTCGATCAGCTTTTCAGTGCCGCGATGCAGAAGGCCGATATGCGGATCGACGCGCTCGCAGACCTCGCCGTCAAGCTCCAGCACAAGGCGCAGAACGCCATGGGCGGCCGGATGCTGCGGGCCGAAATTGATGTTGAAATTGCGGACGTTATGTTCGGTCATGGTCCGCTCCCTGCGGGCGCGTGAATGGTGAATGGTGAATGGTGAATGGCTTCATTTCTGTAGCGAACGAACCAGTGTCACCAGGCGTTTGCCCAGCCTTTCGCAATCTGCGAGAAGCTGACCTGGCAGTTCCTGGGAACCGAAATCCAGAAGACGCGCCAACTCCAACTGAGTTTCCAGTTCCTTCAGCGAACCTTGAGCGATGCGCAGGAACTGGATGAAGGATGGACGGCTCGCCCTGCCAAAGCCTTCGGCGATATTGGACGGAACTGACACCGCTGCGCGACGGATTTGCGTAGACAGTCCGAAACGTTCGCTGTCCGGAAAACCGGACGCCAGCCCGTATACCGCTACGGCCAGATCCATGGCTTCTTGCCACACAACCAGGTCGCGGTAGTCCTTGATCGGCGATCGGTTTTTGTCTTCCATTCACCATTCACAATTCACCATTCACTGCTTCGCCTTCTCATCCCCCGGCAGCACGTAGTCCGTGCCTTCCCAGGGCGAGAGGAAATCGAAGTCGCGGAATTCCTGGCGAAGGTGCACCGGTTCATAGACGACGCGCTTGGCCTCATCATCGTAGCGCACTTCGACGAACCCTGTCAGCGGGAAGTCCTTGCGCAGCGGATGACCTTCAAAGCCATAGTCGGTCAGAAGACGGCGCAGGTCCGGATGGCCGGAGAACAGGATCCCGTAGAGATCCCAGGCTTCGCGCTCGTACCAGTTGGCACCGGGATAGACAGAAGTCGCGCTCGGCACCGGCGTGTCTTCATCGGTTTCGATCTTGATGCGCAGACGCTGGTTCAGGGTCGGCGACATCAGGTGATAGACAACGTCAAAACGTTTTTCGCGTGCCGGCCAGTCAACGCCGGCAATATCGACGATGGCTACAAACCCGGTCTGCATGTCATCGCGCAGGCGCCGCAGCGTCTCGATGATGGCGTCGATGCCGACCTTGAGGGTCAATTCGCCACAGGCAATCACCGCCTCATGTTCGATGCCCGACAGCACGTCACTGACGGCATCCTTGAAGTCGCTCAAATTGGTTTCACGCGTTTCCATCATCTTGATGCAGTCCTGCTTTTCTCAGCGCTCGATGGTGCCGGTGCGGCGGATCTTCTTCTGCAGCAAGAGGATGCCATAGAGCAGCGCCTCGGCTGTTGGCGGACATCCCGGAATGTAGATGTCGACCGGCACGATGCGATCACAGCCGCGCACCACCGCATAGGAATAATGGTAGTAGCCGCCGCCATTGGCGCACGAGCCCATCGAGATCACGTAGCGCGGCTCGGGCATCTGGTCATAGACCTTGCGCAGCGCCGGGGCCATCTTGTTGGTCAGCGTGCCGGCAACGATCATCACGTCGGACTGGCGCGGCGAGCCGCGCGGTGCAATGCCGAAGCGTTCGGCGTCATAGCGCGGCATCGAGGTGTGCATCATTTCGACCGCACAGCAGGCAAGGCCGAAAGTCATCCACATCAGCGAACCGGTGCGCGCCCAGTTGATCAGGTCGTCGGTCGAGGTGACGATCCAGCCCTTGTCGGCGAGTTCATTGTTGATTTCGCCGAAGAACGGATCATTGGCGCCGACCGGCTTGCCGGTGTTCGGATCAATGATGCCCTTGGCTTGCGGTGCAACAAGAGGTGTGCGCGTTTCGGTCAATCCCATTCGAGCGCTCCCTTTTTCCATTCGTAGATGAAGCCGACGGTCAGGACGCCCAGAAACACCATCATCGACCAGAAGCCAAACATGCCGATCTCGCCGAAGGCAACCGCCCACGGGAACAGGAATGCCACTTCCAGATCGAAAATGATGAAGAGAATCGCGACGAGATAAAACCGGATGTCGAATTTCATGCGGGCATCGTCGAACGCATTGAAGCCGCACTCATAGGCCGAGAGTTTTTCCGGGTCCGGGTTCGAATAGGCAACAAAGAACGGAGCGGCCAACAGCGCGGCTCCGATTCCGATGCAGACCACGATGAAGATCAGGATCGGCAAATAAGAGGCGACGACGGCTTCCATGGCTTCGTTCTCCCGATCTTTTCGCCCGGCATTCAAGCACCGCAAGACTGCGCCATGCTGCAGCCCGGCTTCTGTTCGCCTGACTATCCGCTCACAGTTGCGCTTGCAAGATCAGCAATTTGCGAAAATCGGACGCAGCCTCGCACCGCCGCATATGACGCAGCCCGCAACGGCATTGATTTTTCCTGGAAAGGCAAGATGGCGCGAGTGACGGGGCTCGAACCCGCGACCTCCGGCGTGACAGGCCGGCACTCTAACCAACTGAGCTACACCCGCGCATCTTGATCTGCCGACATTGCCGGCGTGGGCGGTGATTATGAGGTCTGGACGGGAGTGTCAAGCGCCGGGTGACGCTTTCATGACGTCTCGGCGATGTCCTGCAAACTGCACAATGACTTGCACCGGAACCGGATCGCGGGTATTTCGCGTAACGATCCCGAGAGGGCGATTAGCTCAGCTGGTAGAGCGCCTCGTTTACACCGAGGATGTCGGGAGTTCGAGTCTCTCATCGCCCACCACCCTCTTCCCTTTGCACGGGTATGCGGCGTCGCGCGCCAGCCAGCCGCATTGAAGCGCACGATCACCTGATGTAAAGACGTGTCACACAACGTCCCGACATCTGATGGAACGAGCCGCCCTTTGTCACGTCCTGCGACCACCGCCGGCTTGTCCGCAAAACCTTCAGCCCTGATGCCACGCAGCGCGTTTTTCGCAGCCGCCATGTCGCTTGCGCTGGCCGCCTGCTCGACCACCGAGACGCTCGACGTCCGGCCGGCATCCTATGCAGCGATGCAGCCGGGCAAATATGCTGCCATCGTCATCGATGTGCGGGACGGCAGCGTGCTGTTTGCCGATCAGGAAGACCAGATCCGCCATCCGGCATCGCTTGCCAAGATGATGACGCTGCATCTGCTGTTTGATGCGATCGATGCGGGCCGGGTCACGCTGAATACACCGATCACGATATCGGCCAACGCCGCCGCGCGCCCTGCGTCGAAACTGTATCTGAAGGCAGGCGAATCGATATCCGTCGATCAGGCGATCAGGGCCCTGGTGGTCAAATCCGCCAACGATGTTGCGACGGCCGTGGCCGAACATCTGGCCGGTAGCGAAAGCGCCTTTGCCGCACAGATGACCGCGCGGGCCCGCGCGCTCGGCATGAACTCGACAACATTCACCAATGCGTCAGGCCTTCCCGATCCTGGCATGGTCACCACGGCACGCGAAATGGCACGTCTGTCGCTGTCGCTGCGCAAGCGTCATGCGCGGCACTACGGATATTTTGCACTGACCAGCTTTGATTTCCGGGGCAAGACTGTCACCGGTCACAACCGGGTCCTGCAGACCCTGCCAGGTGCTGACGGCCTCAAGACAGGCTACATCAAGGCTTCGGGCTACAATCTGGCCACATCGGTCAATTCGCGCGGGCGCAGCCTGATCGGTGTGGTCATGGGCGGCGCATCCGGCAGCGGGCGCGACGCCTTCATGATTGATCTTTTGACCCGCAGTCTGCGCTGATCACTTTGCGAGCAGCGCCGCCGATGGCCGGATCGGCCCTCGGCAGCACTCTGCGACGGGCCAATCCATATGAGTTGCCGTCAGCTGTTGACGGCGTCCTTCAGGGCTTTGCCTGCGGTGAACTTGGGGACCCGCTTGGCCGGAATCTCGACCGGCTGACCCGAAAGCGGATTGCGGCCGGTTGAGGCTGCGCGCTGCTGGGAAACAAAGTTGCCGAAGCCGAGCAGACGGACATCACCGCCAGACTTCAGCGTGTCGGTGATGACGGCCAGAACCGCGTCGACGGCGTTGCTTGCTTCGCCTTTGCCGAGACCGGTCTTTTCGGCCACAGCTGCGGCCAATTCATTCTTGTTCATGGGTGTTTCCCCTTTTTGAAGCGTTGACCAAGCGCCGGCCCGAATCGAACCCGGCACACGATGTGGCGACGATACGCATGCAAATGGCCGACGCCCAAATGCTTTGGTGGGTTTTTCGCCGCCTAAAGGCACAAAAGGCGGCAAAATGCACAAAAAAATGCCGGGGCGCTGGCTTCCCGGCGCCCCGGCATCATCAAAAGTTCACTTGACGCCGCTCAGTGCGCCAGATTGCCCACGGTGTCTGCCGGCTCGACGATCGGCGTTGCGACCTTTTCAACAGGCTCCGTCCAGGTGATCGGCACCGGCACGCGCACCAGCGTATGCTGGAGAACTTCGCCAATGTGAGCGACCGGGATGATTTCCAGTGCGCTCTTCACGTTGGCCGGAATGTCGGCAAGATCCTTGGCGTTGTCCGACGGGATCAGCACCTTGGTGATGCCGCCGCGAACCGCCGCCAGCAGCTTCTCCTTCAAGCCGCCGATCGGAAGCACCCGGCCGCGCAGCGTGATTTCGCCGGTCATGGCCACATCCTTGCGCACCGGAATGCCGGTCAGCACGGACACGATGGCCGTCACCATGGCGATACCGGCCGACGGTCCATCCTTCGGGGTTGCCCCTTCGGGAACGTGGACGTGGATGTCGCGCTTGTCGAACAGAGGGGGCTCGATGCCGAAATCGATCGCCCGGCTGCGGACATAGGATGCCGCCGCAGAAATCGATTCCTTCATCACGTC
Source organism: Roseitalea sp. (assembly GCA_041752455.1). Lineage (GTDB taxonomy): Bacteria > Pseudomonadota > Alphaproteobacteria > Rhizobiales > Rhizobiaceae > JBGSWL01. The sequence continues at coordinate 13,836 of JBGSWL010000078.1, forward strand.
GCGCAAGTTGCCGGTGACGGTCATCTTGCCCTTGCCCGGCATCATCACGCCTTCGATGGTCAGGAGTTCCCCGCCCACTTCCGTCCATGCAAGACCGGTCACAACGCCGACCTGGTCCTCGGCGTCGATCTCGCCGAAGCGATATTTCGGCACGCCGAGATAGGTGTCGATGTTCTCTGCCGTCACCGTCACGGACTTGGTCTGCGAACGCAGGATTTCCGTCACGGCCTTGCGGCCAAGCTTCATCAGCTCGCGTTCGAGACTGCGGACGCCGGCTTCGCGCGTGTAAACGCGAATGACTTCGCGCAGCGCTTCCTCGGACACGTCGAACTCGCTCGGCTGCAGCGCGTTGTCGCGCTTTGCCTTGGGCAGCAGATGGCGCTTGGCGATCTCGACCTTCTCATCTTCCGTGTAACCGGCGATGCGAATGATCTCCATGCGGTCCATCAACGGCGCCGGGATGTTCAGCGTGTTGGCGGTGGTGATGAACATCACGTTCGACAGGTCATACTCGACCTCAAGGTAGTGATCCATGAACGTTGAATTCTGTTCCGGATCAAGCACTTCGAGCAGAGCCGACGACGGATCGCCGCGGAAGTCCTGGCCCATCTTGTCGATCTCGTCGAGCAGGAAGAGCGGGTTGGACTTCTTGGCCTTCTTCATCGACTGGATGATCTTGCCGGGCATGGAGCCGATATAGGTGCGCCGATGGCCACGGATTTCGGCCTCATCGCGGACGCCACCGAGCGCCATGCGCACATATTCGCGGCCCGTCGCCTTGGCGATGGACTTGGCGAGCGAGGTCTTGCCGACGCCGGGAGGGCCGACGAGGCAGAGGATCGGCCCCTTCAGCTTGTTCTGGCGCTTCTGGACGGCGAGATACTCGATGATGCGTTCCTTGACCTTGTCGAGGCCGAAGTGATCCGTCTCAAGCACCTGCTCGGCCAGTTCCAGATCGTACTTGACCTTGGAATTCTTTTTCCACGGAATGGTCAGCATCCAGTCGAGATAGTTGCGCACGACCGTGGCTTCCGCCGACATCGGGCTCATCTGGCGCAGCTTCTTGAATTCGGCATCGGCCTTTTCACGGGCTTCCTTGGAGAACTTGGTGCGCGCAATGCGCTCTTCCAGTTCCGACAGTTCGCCCTGGCCGTCCTCGCCGTCGCCCAGTTCCTTCTGGATCGCCTTCATCTGCTCGTTGAGATAGTACTCGCGCTGGGTCTTCTCCATCTGGCGCTTGACGCGCGAGCGGATGCGCTTTTCCACCTGCAGAACCGAAATCTCCGCTTCCATGTGGCCGAGAGCCTTTTCAAGGCGCCCCGACGCTGCAGTGGTTTCGAGCAGTTCCTGCTTTTCGGAAATCTTGATTGCCAGATGCGATGCAACCGTGTCGGCGAGTTTCGACGGATCTTCGATCTGGGTGATTGCGCCGACGACATCGGGCGAAATCTTCTTGTTGAGTTTCACATAGTCCTCGAACTGCGCGACGACCGAGCGCACCAAGGCAGACACTTCCACCCGGTCTTCATCCGGCTCGGCAACCGGTGCGGCGCCAGCTTCGAGGCAATCGGCGCGATCGGTGAAATGGGTCACCGTGACACGCGAAATCCCCTCGACCAGCACCTTGACGGTGTTGTCCGGCAGTTTGAGCAACTGGAGCACATTGGCGATCGTGCCGACACGGTACATGCCGCTGGCGCTCGGATCGTCTTCGGTCGCATCCTTCTGGGTCACCAGCAGGATCTGCCGATCCTGTTCCATGACTTCTTCCAGCGCGCGGATGGATTTCTCACGGCCGACAAAAAGCGGAACAATCATGTGCGGGAAAACAACGATGTCGCGCAACGGCAGCACGGCATAAAGCCCGTCCTGTCCACCCGCTGTTGTCTTCTCTTTGACGTCAGTCATGTTTTTTCCTTTCAAGGCCTTTCGGCCGTTCTCGCCGTTCCGTACGCCTGTGGTCCCGGTTCGGCGCATGACGCGCAATGCTGCGCCCCCTAAAGATGTGCCACACGTCTGCCGATTTCAACATGAACAACCGGAATCCCACCCATCACGCAGACGCAAGGTTGGCGGATTCGCACGCGACACGCAAAGGCGATCGCACGCGCGCGCACCGGGATTTTTGACCAATAGGTGCGCACGGACAAAAACAACAAGGGGTCGGCTTGCGGCCAACCCCTTGCAAAAGTCACAGAGAACCGCTTCAGGCGCTTTCGGCGGTCTTGATCTTGGCGTTGCTCTTTTCCGAGTAGATGTAGAGCGGACGGGCACCGCCGTTGACGACCTCGTCGGAAATCACAACTTCGCGAACGCCTTCCAGCGTCGGCAATTCGAACATCGTGTCGAGCAGGATCGATTCCATGATCGAGCGGAGCCCGCGAGCACCGGTCTTGCGCTCGATCGCGCGCTTGGCGATGGCGCGCAGGGCATCCTCGTGGAAGTTGAGTTCCACCGTCTCCATCTCGAACAGGCGCTGGTACTGCTTGACCAGCGCGTTCTTCGGTTCGGTCAGGATCTGCACGAGCGCCTCTTCGTCAAGGTCTTCGAGCGTCGCCAGAACCGGCAGACGACCGACAAACTCGGGAATGAGACCAAACTTCAACAGGTCTTCCGGCTCGACCTTGCGGAACAGTTCGCCGGCGCGGCGATCATCGGGGCCTGCCACACGGGCACCAAAGCCGATCGACGTCGTCTTGCCGCGATCGGAGATGATCCGGTCGAGACCGGCGAATGCGCCGCCGCAGATGAACAGGATGTTGGCGGTATCGACCTGCAGGAACTCCTGCTGGGGATGCTTGCGGCCACCCTGCGGCGGCACCGACGCAACCGTGCCTTCCATAATCTTCAGGAGTGCCTGCTGGACGCCCTCGCCCGACACATCACGGGTGATCGACGGATTGTCCGACTTGCGGCTGATCTTGTCGATCTCGTCGATGTAGACGATCCCGCGCTGCGCCCGTTCGACATTGTAGTCGGACGCCTGCAGCAGCTTTAGGATGATGTTTTCGACGTCTTCACCGACATAGCCGGCTTCGGTCAGGGTCGTTGCGTCAGCCATGGTGAACGGCACATCGATGATGCGCGCCAGCGTCTGGGCGAGCAGCGTCTTGCCGCAGCCGGTCGGGCCGATCAGCAGGATGTTCGACTTTGCCAATTCGACATCGTCATTCTTTTCCGAATGGGCGAGCCGCTTGTAGTGGTTGTGCACGGCAACCGCGAGAATGCGCTTGGCGTAAGGCTGGCCGATCACGTAATCGTCCAGAACCGTCATGATCTCCTGCGGGGTCGGCACGCCTTCCTTCGACTTGGAAACCGACGACTTGTTCTCTTCGCGGATGATGTCCATGCACAGTTCGACGCATTCATCGCAGATGAACACGGTCGGTCCTGCAATCAGCTTGCGGACCTCATGCTGGCTCTTGCCGCAAAACGAGCAGTAGAGGGTGTTCTTGCCGTCACCGCCACTGCTGTTGCCAACCTTGCTCATCGTCTTTCCTTTCTTGTACCGGCCTCCGAAGTTGCCGGACGAGTTGCGCATCTTGCGCGGTATTGACCGTTGCGCTCCACCTTCGCACACGAACCGGACTGCGGAACCTTGACCTGGACGTCCGGTTTACGAATCACGAAACCGTAAGACGAGGCCTTCAACAACCCTTTAACAGGCGTCAAAGCCTAACGCTTTCGTGTGGCGATGCAATTGCAAAGGCCTGATACAAATCTGTCACAGGCGGAACAAGTCCGCCTCAACTGGCGGCCATGTCCTTTTCGAGCGCCTCACGCGTCTCAATGACGCGGTCGATAAGGCCGAATGCGCGTGCCTGCTCGGCCACCATGAAGTTGTCGCGCTCCAGAGCAAGCTCGATCCTGTCGTAGTCCTGACCGGTGTGCTTGACGTAGATTTCATTGAGGCGACGCTTCAGGCTCTCAACTTCCTTGGCGTGGATCAGGATGTCCGTCACCTGGCCCTGATAGCCGCCTGACGGCTGGTGAACCATTATGCGCGCATTGGGCAACGCGTAGCGCATGTCCTTGGCGCCTGACGCCAGAAGCAGCGAGCCCATCGATGCGGCCTGGCCCATGCAAAGGGTTGCCACCGGCGGCTTGATGAATTGCATGGTGTCGTAGATCGACATGCCCGACGTCACCACGCCACCGGGCGAGTTGATGTACATGGCGATTTCTTTTTTCGGGTTTTCCGCTTCCAGCCACAAAAGCTGGGCGCAGACGAGCGAGGCCATACCGTCCTCGATCGGGCCGGTGATGAAGATGATCCGCTCCTTCAGGAGGCGCGAAAAGATGTCATAGGCGCGCTCGCCGCGATTGGTCTGTTCGACGACCATCGGGACAAGGTTCATGGCGGTTTCAAACGGGCTGGACATGGCGCACCTTTGGACTGTTGAGACGCAAGCCGTGAGGCTGTAGCGGGCGGGAATCGGCACTGGACGTCAGCAATAAATAGGGCGGTGGCCCCTCATCCCGCAAGGGAGGCTGGTCAAATCCTGTGGTCATCGTGAATAAGGCTCAAAAACAGGAAAGATCGCATGCTGCCGCCAGCACACTTGAAGATCGCCCAAGACCCGCATGCACCGGATTTCGTCCGCGATCCCTATGCGTTCTATGCCGGCATGCACGCGGCAAGCCCGGTGTTTTTCTGGGAAGACTACGGGCTCTGGTGCGTCGCCGGGCATGATCAGGTCAACGCCCTGTTCCGCGACCGGCGGCTCGGCCGTGAAAACCTTTGGGGGGCCCCGATGGTCCAAACCGGCGAGGATCGCACGCATCTTGCCGCCTTTGATGCAGTCGAGCGTCATTCGCTGCTCGAACGCGAACCGCCTGTGCACACGCGCCTGCGCTCACTCGTCAACCGGGCGTTCGTCTCGCGGCAGGTCGAAAGGCTTCGCCCGCGCATTCGCGCCCTTGCGACCGAACTGGCCGAAGCACTCCAGCCGGGCGATGACCTGATCGAGCGCTTTGCAACGCCGATCCCGCTGGTCATCATTTCGGAAATGCTCGGCGTTCCGTCAGCGCTCGGGCCGCAACTGCTCGACTGGTCGCATCGCATCGTTGCCATGTACATGCACGGGCGAACGCGCGAGACCGAGATCGACGCCAATGCGGCGGCTTCAGAGTTTTCGGTGTTCCTGCGCGATCTGATTTCAGAACGGCGCGGGCACGATGGCGACGACCTGATCAGCGTCCTGATTGCCGCGCGCGACCACGGCGACAGACTGTCGGACGACGAACTTGTCACCTCGGTGATCCTGCTGCTGAACGCCGGTCATGAGGCGACCGTTCACCAGACCGGCAACGCAGTGGCGACCATCCTTTCGCAGGGCGGCGATCCGCGCCGGTTCTTCGAAACGCCGGAGTTGACGGCCGCCACGGTCGAGGAATGCCTTCGCTTCGATCCGCCGCTGCACATGTTCACGCGGTTTGCCTATGAGCCGGTCGATCTCGGCCCGGTGACGCTGCAGCCGGGCGAGCAGGTGGCGCTGCTGCTTGGTGCGGCCAATCGTGACCCACTTGCATTTGCCGATCCGGACAGCTTCCTCCCCGGCAGGACCGACCAGAAGAATGTCTCCTTTGGTGCGGGGATACACTTCTGCGTCGGAGCACCCTTGGCGCGGGTCGAACTGCAGGAGGCGCTGTCGGTCCTGTTTGTCGTGCGCCCCGGCCTGACGCTCGCCGAACCGCCCCGCTACCGCGATGTCTACCATTTCCATTGCGTCGAGCGCTTGGTCCTCGGTTAAGGTTTTCCAGCTAGGATGAAGCGGGAACGGAGAGGCCACTTGCAATTCCTGATCGAGATTTTCCGCGTCATCATCGGCACCATCGGCCAGATGGTGACGGCCATCGTGGGCGTGATCGTGCTTGTGGTCATCGGAGCCGTGATGATCGGCTTCGGCGCTGTCAACGAACTGGAATGGCTGGTCTATGGCGGCGTGGTCGTTGCCGCATTGGGCGTGATCCCGATTGCGCGGGTGTTCTTCGACGCCAGTTGAACAGGTCAGAGCCTGATCACATAGTCCTTGCGGGTTGTCTCCACGACTTCCCAGGTGCCCTTGAACCCCGGACGGATGACAAAGCTGTCGCCGGCGCGCACGGTCACCGGTTCGCCGCCGTCCTCGGTAATCACCGAAACGCCTTCGAGGATGCGGCAGTATTCCCACTCGTCATAGGTGATGCGCCACGCGCCGGCCGTTGACTGCCAGATGCCACAGAACAGCCCGTCGCGCTCTTCGAGGTTCCATGTCGAGTGAACGGGATCTCCCGCCAATACCCTTTCGGGGTGCGGGCGGGAGACCTCGGGTTCGCCATCTGGCGCGATGGCGAACAGTATCGCCGTCACGTTGATCACGCCGCGGCTTTGGCGAGGGCCTGATCGAGATCGGCAATGATGTCATCGACATTCTCGATGCCGATCGACAGGCGCACCACGTCATTGCCGGCGCCCGCAGCCGCGCGCTGGTCGTCCGACAACTGGCGATGGGTTGTCGAAGCCGGATGGATGATGAGCGAGCGCGTGTCGCCGATATTGGCAAGGTGCGAGAACAGCTGGACGCTCTCGACAACCTTCACGCCGGCCTCGAAGCCGCCCTTGACGCCAAAGGTGAAGACCGCCCCGGCCCCGTTCGGCGCATAACGCTTCTGGCGCTCGTGGTAGGGATCATCCTTCAAGCCTGCATAGCGAACCCAGGACACGGCGTCATGCTTTGCCAGATGCTTGGCGACGGCCTTTGCGTTGTCGCAGTGGCGCTGCATGCGCAGCGGCAGCGTCTCGGCACCGGTCAGGATCTGGAATGCATTGAACGGCGAGAGCGAAGGCCCGAAATCGCGCAGGCCCAGAACGCGGCAGGCAACGGCAAACGCGATGCTGCCGAGCGCAGCGTGCAGGACGACGCCGCCGTATTCCTCGCGCGGTTCCGACAGCATCGGGTATTTGCCCGAAGCGGACCAGTCGAATGTGCCGCCGTCGACGATCAGGCCGCCCATCGAATTGCCGTGGCCGCCGATGAACTTGGTCAGCGAGTGCACGACCACATCTGCGCCATGCTCGATCGGACGGATCAGGTACGGCGTTGCCATGGTGTTGTCGACGATGAACGGCAGGCCGTGCTTGCGCGCAACGCGCGAGACTTCCTGCAGATCGGTAACCACGCCGCCGGGATTGGCAAGGCTTTCGGCAAAGATGGCCTTGGTGCGATCATCGATCAGCGCTTCGAGCGCATCCAGATCGTCGGTGTCGACCCAGCGCACTTCCCAGCCGAAGTTCTTGAAGGCGCGGCCGAACTGGTTGATCGATCCGCCATACAGGCGCTTGGCGGCGATGAAATTGTCGCCCGGCTGCATGATCGTATGGAAAACCAGAAGCTGTGCCGCATGGCCTGACGACACCGCCAGAGCCGCCGTCCCGCCTTCCAGTGCCGCAACGCGCTCTTCGAGCACGGCATTGGTCGGGTTCATGATGCGGGTGTAGATGTTGCCGAATTCCTGCAGGCCGAACAGCTTGCCTGCATGTTCGGCGCTATCGAAGACAAAAGCGGTTGTCTGGTAGATCGGCGTGATGCGCGCCTTGGTGGTCGGATCGGGCGCCGCGCCCGCGTGAACTGCCAATGTTTCGAAACCGGGTTTGTGCTTGGCCATGATTGTCCTCCCTCAGGCATTTGCGCGCCTTTATCCGGCAGGTGCAGGCGCATTGCAAAGACGATTATTCCGCCAAACCTGCCCGTTGCGCAAATTGCGTCCGCTTCTTGCGCTACAGCCTCAGTCGCGGGATCTCGATGGCTGGACAGCGGTCCTGGATCATCGTGATGCCTTCGGCCTCCGCGCGGGCGGCGGCAAGGTCATCGCGCACGCCCAGTTGCGACCAGACGACTTTCGGCAGCGGGTCCATCGCGAGGACTTCATCGATGACCTCACCAAGCGCTTCTGAGGCGCGGAAAACATCGACCATGTCAACCGCCTGCGGCAGATCAGCAAGGGTCGCAACCGTCATGGCGCCAGCGGTCATCTTGCCCGCCTGCCCCGGATTGACGGCAAACACCGTGTAGCCGCGCGCCACCAGAAACGCCGTGACGCGATGGCTCGGCCGGTCCGGGTTCGGCGACGCACCAACCACGGCGATGGATCTGACTGATGTCAGGATGTCGCGGATCAGGCTGTCTTCGTAGTCATCATGGGTCGTGTTCACGTGGCTCAGATCCCCTCGCCCCAGACGGGCTTTCGTTTGGCAATGAAAGCCGAAATGCCTTCGCAGGCATCGGCCAGCATCATGTTCTCGACCATGACGGCTGCGGTGAATTCATAGGCTTCGGCAACCGGCATATCAGCCTGCGCATAGAAGGCCTGCTTGCCGGTCTTGACCACGGTTGACGATTTTGTGGCGATGATCTCCCCATATTTGGCCGTTGCCTGCGCCAGATACTGCTTGGGCACGATGCGGTTGACGAGACCGAAATCGCGCGCTGTCGCCGCATCGATCGTCTCACCGGTCACAAGCATTTCCATCGCCTGTTTGCGATGGATGTTGCGGGTCAGCGCCACCATCGGCGTCGAACAGAACAGGCCGATGTTGACGCCCGGCGTGCAGAACGCCGACGTGTCGGTACAGATCGCCAGATCGCAGGTCGCGATCAGCTGGCACCCGGCAGCGGTTGCAAGGCCGTCCACTTCTGCGATCACCGGCTTTGGCAGGGCCATGATCGTCTGCATGAGCTTTGCGCACAGGGCAAAGGTCTTCTCGAAAAACGCGGTTCCGCCGTCTGGGTCGCTGCGGTGCGCCGTCAATTCCTTCAGATCATGGCCAGCCGAGAAGATCTTCAGGCCTGAGCATATGACAATGGCGCGGACACTGTTGTCAGCAGCGCCTTCGGCCAGCGCATCGAGCAGCGCTTCCATCATGGCAATCGAGAGGGCATTGGCCGGCGCATTCATCATGGTGATCCGCAGGAGCGGACCATCGCGCTCGGCCATGACCGGCCCATGGATGGCATGGTCCACCTTTTCCACGCTCGTGTGCGCCATTGTCCGCCTCCGCTTGCTTGCCATACCAGTCCGGCAGACGCTAACAGCGCGACTGCGCCGTGGCAAAGAGCTGAGCGGCAAAAAAGCGCCGGGGACCAAGCATGACAATCTGGACGCCGATCATGACGGTCGCCGATCTTGAGGCGTTCATCGATGCGGACTTTCCGCAGATCAAGGAAGATGTTTCGGGTCTGTCATTGCGATCGGTCGAACCGGGCCAGGTGGTGATGCGGCTGAGTGCGAACGACATGCACATCCGCCCCGGCGGTACAGTCTCCGGCCCGGCGCTGTTCATGCTTTGCGATGTCAGCGCCTACATGGTGATCCTCGCCCATATCGGGCCGGTCGGCCTGACGGTGACGACCAACCTCAACATCAATTTCATGCACAAGGCTGCGCCGGGCTGGGTCGATTGCACGGCAAGCCTGATGAAGCTTGGCTCGCGCCTCGCAGTGACGCAAATGGCGATGCATGACCATAATGGCGCACTGATTTCCCACGCAACGGCGACCTATTCGATCCCGCCGAGATAGGGTAAAATAATACCCTACTCATATGTCATTGAAATTGCTGATATTTTGCGAATCTTCCGGGAATTTCGGCCTTGACTTGCGCACTTTGCGCTCGTATCAGCGCGCTACCGGACGGATGGCCATCCATGCGACCGGAATTTTTGCCGCTTCGTGCCTTGCGCGGCCGGCAATTCAAGCAACAAAAAAAGCCCGCCTCCGCCGCTAGCGGCGATCCGGGATGCCAAAGGGTAAATCTCATGGACATGCATATCCACAAGTCCACTTACGTGCAGAAGCCTGCCGAAGTGCAAAAGAAATGGATCCTGATCGACGCCGAAGGGCTTGTCGTCGGGCGCCTCGCCTCGATTGTCGCCAACATCCTGCGCGGCAAGCACAAGGCGACCTTCACACCGCATGTGGACGATGGCGACAACGTCATCATCATCAATGCCGACAAGGTCGCACTCACCGGCAAGAAATTTGCCGACAAGATCTACTATTGGCACACCGGTTGGGCCGGCGGCGTGAAGGAACGCACCGCGCGCCAGATCCTCGAAGGCCGTTTTCCAGAGCGTGTCCTTGAAAAGGCCGTCGAGCGCATGGTTCCGCGCGGCCCGCTCGGCCGTCGCCAGATGAAGAACCTCAAGGTCTACTCCGGCCCTACCCATCCCCATGAAGCCCAGATGCCGGTCACGCTGGACATCGGCTCGATGAACCGCAAGAACAAGAAGGTTGCCTGATCACCATGGCTGAACTCAATTCACTCCAGGATCTCGCCTCGCTCGCCACCACCGAGGCTGCACCGGCTGCTCCCGTCCATGTCCGCAAGGTCGACGAACACGGCCGTGCCTACGCCACCGGCAAGCGCAAGAACGCCGTCGCCCGCGTCTGGATCAAGCCGGGCACCGGCAAGGTCACGATCAACGATCGCGAGATGAAGACCTACTTCGCGCGCCCGGTGCTTCAGATGGTGCTGCGCCAGCCGATCATTGCCGCCAACCGCGATGGCCAGTTCGACGTTGTCGCAACCGTTCTCGGCGGCGGTCTTTCCGGTCAGGCCGGTGCCGTTCGTCACGGCATCTCCAAGGCGCTGACCTATTACGAGCCGGGCCTTCGCGCCGTTCTCAAGAAGGGTGGCTTCTTGACCCGCGACAGCCGCGTCGTCGAGCGCAAGAAGTACGGCAAGGCCAAGGCCCGTCGTTCGTTCCAGTTCTCCAAGCGCTGATTTTTTCGCAACTGGCAGAAGTTTTCGAAAGCGGGGCCGCAAGCCCCGCTTTTTTCGTCAAGGGTACCGGCACAGCATTGTGCGGTTCACGCCGCTTCCTGCTCGCCTACGAGCATGCGTATCTCGTCGAAAGTGTCGATGCGCGAAATGTCGAAGTCCGGGTCAGCAAGATCCAGATCAAACAGCCTTTCCAGTTCCATCAGCAGGTTGACCGCTGACATGGAGTCGAGCAGCCCGCTGTCAAACAGGGAATCCCCGTCGGCGAAGCTGCGCGGATGACCGCGATCGGCGAGCATGGTTGAGATGGTTGAACGCAGTTGGTCGAACTTCGTCTCGTTCATGGTGTCACTCCGACAAGGCTTGCATAGTAGATGAGGCGAGCGCCGAGCGGCGCATCGCCGAAGGAATCGTCGACAACCTGCAGCAGCGCAAAAAAGCCGATCACCTGAACGCGCGGCAGCACGTCATGGCGAAGCCAGCCATCTTCCGGCTGCGGCTTGGCCGCCATTTGCGACCAGATCACACCGATCGTCAGGATGCCCGCGTAGACAGAATAGGTCAGGTAGCGCTCGGCGATGTTTTCCGGACCGACCAGAGCCATGGTCGGCAGCACATGGATCATGTCGAACAGGATGTTGCCGATGAAAGCCGCGCAAAAGGTTGCAAATGCGATTCGAAGCTTCGGGCTGTCCCTGAACCAGCGCCGGAATGCCGGGTAGAAGAAAAAGTCTACCAGCATCTCCTTGAAGTAGAACAGGTAGCGGCCCCAGAACTCGGCGATGGTGCGCGCCTCCAGAGGACGCACCATGCCTCGCGGAATCGCAAATCCGGCCATGCGGATCGTCGCCACGGTCCCGTGAACAGCCGCGCCCATGTAGATGACCACGGACATGAAGTCGATGCCGATGGCAAGCCAGCGCATTGCGAGGTTCGTCGGCTCGCCTGCTGCATTGGCAAGGATCATGGCATCGAGCCGCGGAAGCCCGAGCGCACCGTAAAGGCCCTTGTTGAAGCCCCACTCCCAAACGAAGAAAAGGATCAGTGCCCAGACGACCAGCTTGACAGCCTTCAGGCGCGAAACGGCGAGCGCCCGGTCATCCTTTGCCTCGTGCTTCAGGACGAATGCAGGGCCCTTGAACGGCGGCGCGAAGCCGGCCCAGAAGGGACGCAGGAACCCCAACTTGACGCCGAGTGTCGGCGGGTTCTTCGAGCGCTCGTCAATCAGAACATAGCCGAGCAGGAAATATGTCGAAGACAGATAGGCGAGCGCGATCCAGGCAGGGCCGTAGGCGATACTGCCATCCGGCAGCAAAACAGTAACGGCGGTCAACGCGACGACGAGCGCGAACATGAAGACCAGTGGCCGATCCGAGGCGAATGGAAACCAACGCCCGCGAATGTTGAGGATCATGAAAAGCGAAAACGCCATGAAGACCAGTCCGCAGGCCAGCATCGCCATTTCGCCCGCCAGCAGGGTCCCGCCAGTTGCGGTCACTGCGGCAAATTCACCGTAGACCTGCTCGAGCTTGAACGGACGCAACAGGAAGTAGGTGACGCCCGTCAGCGACAGGATCGCAAGGCGCCGGTTCGGAAACGCCCAGCAGAGCGCCAATGCACCCGCGACCAGGACCACGTGATTGAACCGGATGATGGGCATCGCAAGCAGGCAACCGACAAGCATGGCATGCAGCAACACTTGCCCGGCGAATGTCTGCGCAAAGGCGATCGCTGCCGGATTGCGGTCCATGGCTAGCCACTGCCGCCGCCATTCCAGCGGGCTGGCCGGGATGCGCAACCGCGCTGCGTCGGGTGCGGGATCTATCGTGGTCATTGGGCAGCCAACATGCCAGCCAGCCGTTCATCGAGCATGGCGAGAAGCGCTTTCCGGTCAACCTTGCCGTTTGCCGACAATGGCATCTCGCTGAGATTTTCAATGATCGCCGGCACCATGTGCGGCGGGAGCACTGCGCGCAGACGCTCGCGGACCATCGTCTCGTCAACGCCCGGCACGCTGTAGAAACCGGCAAGGCCCTCGACCGTGTCGCCGCTCTTTGGCCAAGTCACGGTGCCGGTCATCGCCGAACCGGTTGCAGCGCGCAACTGAGCGTCGATCTCTTCCAACTCGATGCGATGGCCCTTGAACTTGATCTGGTTGTCGAAGCGGCCAAGGTGATGCAATACGCCACCGGCATCGCAATAACCACGGTCGCCGGTGAAGTAGGACGGCACGCCGTTGACTGCCTTGAAGACCTTGGCTGTCAGGTCCGGTTCACGGAAATAGCCTGAGCCGCATTGTTCGCCTGACAATACGATTTCGCCAGGCGTTCCATCGGGGACTTCATGGCCATCCGGTCCGACAATGCGGGCGGCAATCCCGTCGATCGGCCTGCCGATTGCGACAATGCCACGTTCCGGCGTGACAGGCCCTGCACCGTCGAAGGCCTGCACCACGACCGCAATTGTGATCTCGGTCGGACCGTAGAAATTGGTGATGGTCGTGTTTGGCGCGGCATCGGCCCAGGCGCGAGCCGCCTCGACGGGCAAGGGTTCGCCGCAGAACCATGAAAGACGCAGGCTGGGCAACGTACCCGGCTTCAAGCCCCCGGCTTTTCGCATCAACGTGATTACGGAAGGTACCGACAACCAGGTCGTGATCTGACGGGCGCGTATGAAGCGGGCCGGTGCGACCATGTCCAACGGGCGCATGATGTGGAGGCATGCACCGGCTCGAAAGCAGGTCAGCATGTTGTGGATCGACAGATCGAAATTGCTCTCGCAGGTCTCGGCTGCCCGGTCGTCCGCCGTCAATGCATAGTGCGGATCGATGGCATCGAGGTAGAGCGTGATCGAACGAGCGTTGACCATCACGCCTTTCGGCATGCCAGTCGTTCCGGACGTGAAGATGATATAGGCAAGATGGTCAGGCGCAACGTCGGCGGGAGCAACCACAGCGCCCTGCCCGGCCGCCATGCGCGATTCCTGATGGGCAACAAAACGCCCGGGCTTGTTGTCGGGAACCAGGATCAGATCCGGTGCAGCGGCAAGAACTGCCGGTGACAGTCTGGCGAGGCCCGCAGCATCGACAACGAGACCATCCAGTTCGAGATGCCGGAACAAGGCGATCAGGCGGTCATCCGGAAGGGCAAGGCCCAACGGCACATAAGTGCCGCCCGCCCAGGCAGTTGCGAGGAAAGCAGCGCATGTTTCGATGCTGCGGGAAGCGAGCACACCAAGCCGGCCTTCGCGGATCGCTGGAGCCAGCTGCCCAGCCAGAGTGGTTACGCATTCATGCAGTTCACCATAATTCAGGCTCAACTGGGAGACTGCAACTGCCGGCCTGTCACTGTGCCGGGCTGCAGCCAATGCGAAATGTCTGGTATGGTTCCACTTCATAAGAGCACCTTTTCGGGACAAGTTGCTTAAATTTAAATAACCAACTTTCTTTAATGGCGCTACGGAAACCAGATTCTAGGCTTAAGCGATAAAACTATATTCAAAATGTTTGCAATGTCATTCAGCAATCGACTCGGGGCTTCGCGCCCCGTGCGGCCGGAGCAGACCTGGGATATTGCAAAATTGATCGGAAAGGTCTTGAAGGACTGCCTCAATCAACGCTTCCGGAGATCGGCCCCATGCCCTCCAAGACTATCGACAATGCCTTCACCGCAACGGCACTCAAGGGGGCAGCCGGTGATCCGACCTATGCGGGCGCGCTTTCGTTCATGCGCCGCAAATATACCAAATCTGCGCAGGGCGCCGATGTCGCCATCCTTGGCATCCCGTTCGATGCGGCAGTCTCCAACCGTCCCGGCGCGCGCTTCGGTCCGCAGGCGATCCGCCGCGCTTCAGCGATCATGGAAGCCGATCCGCAGTACCCTTTTGCGCGCGATCTGTTTGCCGAACTTGCGGTGGTCGATACCGGCGATGTGCTGCTCGACTACGGCGACCATTCGACGGTTCCCGAGCGCATCGAAGCGGCGGCGGACGCCATCCTCGATGATGGTGCCTTTTGCCTTTCGCTCGGCGGCGATCACTCGGTCACATGGCCGCTGCTGAAAGCCCACGCAAAGCGGCATGGCCCGCTGGCGATGGTGCAGTTCGATGCCCATCAGGACACCTGGCCGGATGATGGCAAGCGCATCGACCATGGTTCATTCGTGCTGCGCGCGGTGCGTGAAGGCATCATCGATCCGGCGCGCTCAATCCAGATCGGCATCCGGACCCATGCGCCGGAAACCTGCGATATCGAGATCCTGTACGGCCACGAGATCGATGAGATGAGCGCCAGCGAGATTGCCGAGCGGATCATCGCGCGGGTCGGCGCCGCTCCGGCCTATCTGACCTTTGACATTGATTGTCTCGATCCCGCCTATGCGCCGGGCACGGGCACGCCAGTGGCTGGCGGCCCGTCTTCCGCGCGGATGCTGTCGGTAATCCGCAAACTCGGCGGTCTTGCCATGGTTGGCGCCGATGTCGTCGAAGTTGCACCCGCCTATGATCATGCCGATATAACCGCCATTGCCGGGTCGGCGATCGCCATGACCTATATCGGCCTCATCGCAGAGAACCGTGTCGGCTGACCGGCTGACAGATTGATTCAACGGGTTGGCAAAGCGAGTCCACTTTGCGCAGCAACCACCTGTAAAGAAAGCATTTTTCATGAAAACCAAGGTCTTCATCGACGGCGAACACGGCACAACCGGGCTGCAGATCCGCGAACGCCTCGCCGGACGCAACGACATTGACTTGTTGTCGCTGGCCTTGCATGACCGGCGCGATGCGGCGCTCCGCACGGCGCTTCTGCGCGATGCCGACTTTGCGATCCTCTGCTTGCCGGACGATGCGGCGCGCGAGGCTGTTGCACTTGCTGCCGATGCAGGCACCCGCTTCATCGATGCGTCAACGGCGCATCGCACGCACCCCGATTGGGCGTTCGGCTTTGCGGAAATGGCACCGGGACAGGCCGAGAAAATTGCTGCCGCGCAGTTTGTCTCGAACCCCGGATGTTATTCGACCGGCGCGATCGGGCTCTTGGCCCCGTTGACGCAGGCCGGACTTTTGCCGTCCGACTATCCGGTGACGATCAATGCGGTGTCCGGCTACACCGGCGGCGGCAAGCAGATGATCGCGCAGATGGAAAACATGGAAGCCGATGACCACATCACCGCGCCGCATTTCGCCTATGCGCTGACGCTTGCGCACAAGCATGTGCCGGAGATCATGGCGCATGGCGGACTGACGCGCCGGCCGGTGTTCACGCCTGCCGTCGGGCGTTTTGCGCAAGGCATGCTGGTCAACATTCCGCTGTTTGCCGATCTTCTGACCGAGGCCGTCGACATGGCTGACATCCACGCGGTGCTGTCCGACCACTATGCCGGCCAGTCGGTGGTCGAAGTGGTGGCGCTTGCCGAGAGCGGTGGCCTTCTGCGGATCGACGCAACCGAAATGACCGGCACCGACGGCATGAAGCTCTATGTGACCGGCACACCCGGAAGCGGACAGGTCAACTTGATCGCCTCGCTCGACAATCTCGGCAAGGGTGCATCCGGCGCTGCGGTGCAGAACCTCGACCTGATGATCGCTGCGGCCCGCTAGGGCTTCAAGCCGTCAGCCCGTGGCGATGCAAGCGCCCGTTGCGCAGCGGCATTGTGCCGTTCAGCGCGCGGAAATGCGCAACGGCAAAAGCCAGCACCAAAAAGGCCAAGCCTTGGTGCACAAGCGCCATGGTGAGCGGCACCTCCCAAAGCAGCGTCAGGATGCCGACGATTGCCTGACCGGTCACGAGGGCTGCCAGAATGACGGCGCGGCGCGCATGGGTCGATCCGGGTGCCCAGCGCCACGATCCCCACAGATGGATGAAAACAGCGGCCAGCAGCACATAGGCGCCGGTCCGGTGCACGAACTGGACGATCGGTGCGGTTTCGACGAGATTCAACAGGCCGAGATCGCTGTTCCATTCGGCGGCCGGGAACAGTCCCTCTCCCATCAGCGGCCACTCATTGTAGCCGATGCCCGCATCCATGCCAGCAACCAGCGCACCGAGCGCGATCTGCGCCAGACAAAGCGCAGCGATGGCGCCGGCTGCCACATGGGACCAGGCGGTCGGCTTCAAATCGCGGTCATGCGGTGCGATGCCCCGCGCGATCCACACCATCAGGCCAAGGATCAACGCAGCCATCGTCAAGTGGGTGGCAAGGCGATAGTGGCTGACGTCGACCCGCTCCGACAGTCCTGACGAGACCATCCACCAGCCGATGAAGCCCTGCAGCCCGCCAAGCGCAAAGAGAATCACGAGCGGCAGCTTCAGCCGGTTGTCCAGCCGCCCGGTAACCCAGAAAAATGCCAACGGGACGGCGACGACCAGACCGAGCGCGCGGGCCAGAAACCTGTGCGCCCATTCCCACCAGAAGATGAACTGGAACTCGGCCATCGACATGCCCTTGTTGATGAGCTGGTATTCCGGGATTTGCCGGTATTTCTCCAGTTCCTCCTGCCATTCAGCCTCGCTCAGCGGGGGAATGACGCCATGGATCGGTTTCCACTCGGTGATCGAAAGACCTGAGTCCGTGAGCCGTGTTGCGCCCCCGACAACGACGAGCGTCAGCAGGACTAGCATGCACATGTAGAGCCAGATCCTTACCGCGCGGCGGTTGGCCAGTTCTGCGGACATGGGCGATGTCCCCGGCTTCTGTCTGGTCATGGATGCAGCAACGTCTGCCGTCATGGGTGCCTTGCTCCCGCTTGGTCATATCCGGATGTCGTGGCGGAGATCGCACGATGCCCGGTTGCCATCAAGTGGCGGCTTGTCGCGCCCCCTGTCGCACACTTCCATTGGTGGCCGCCTGTGCTATTTCCCAAGGCCTACGAGAGGACCTCCAATGCCACGCTCCCTGCGCTCCTTCATCGGCATGATCCTGCTGCTGGTGCTTGTCATCGTCTACGCGCTCGTAGCGGTGACGATTGCCACCTACCGGCTGGCCGAAAGCCCGTGGTACATCCACCTGGCGTTTTTCGCGGCGTCAGGGCTGTTCTGGGTCGTGCCCGGCATGGCCATCATCAGCTGGATGGTCGGCAAGCCGAAGCGCGAAAAGATCTAGGCCACGGCTTCAAACCGTGACGAACCGCCGGCCCCGGTTGGCAAACGGCACGGTGATCCCCGACAGAAGCGTCGAGACAAAATGAGGCCGCTGGTACTCGCCGTTGATGGAAATGCGCGGCAGGGCATAAAGGTGGTCAGCGTGGCCCTTGTGGAGCAGGCCGTGGCGGGTCGTGACCGCGCTGACAAAACCTGCCTCGCGGATGATGTCCGGTTCGCGCGGTCCCACGGCAATCGAGCCGCCATAGGGATAGGCAAAATGCCGCGGCTGGCTGCCGATCTCGATGGCGATCACGCGGGCTGACTGTTCTGCCTCGAACAGCGCGCGCTCGCGATCCAGACGGCGCAGATGGAAATGGTTGATCGTGTGCGCGCCGATCGTGCAGAGTGGATCGGCCGCAATCGTCCGGATCTCGTCCCAGGTCATGATCGAACCGCGCGTATAGGCGACCGGATCCACGCCGTAGGATCGCCCGAGATCATCGGCAAAAACCCGCTGCGCATCCTCGTCAACCTCGGTAACCAGGTAGCTGGTCAACTGATCGTAGGCGCGCAATTTCTCGGCTGTTGTCCGGCATTCAATGGAGCCGATGCCATTTTCGGTCGCAAAGGTGATGCGTTGCTGGCGATCGATGACAGCCGCGACCACATCCCACCAGAGTGTGGCGGTCTGTTCGACAAGGCCCGGGCAGACGTAAACCGTGAACGGGACGTCATGGGCGCGAAACACCGGCAGAGCGCGTTCGAGGTTGTCGCGGTAGCCGTCATCAAGGGTGATGGCGGCGAACCGCTCGTCCCGGTGGCCAGCCTTCAACCGGTCGATGGCCTCGTCCATCGTGACGAAACGCCATCGCGATCGGCGCATGTCCTCGAGCAACCGGTCGAGAAATCGTGCCTCGACCGACAAAAAGCGATTGATTCCGCATGCATGCGGCGCTTTGCCGATGCGATGCAGCATCAGGATCGCGCCCATCCCGGATAGAAGCGGTCGTGCAAGCGCCGTCAGGCCGGTGACGCGGGCAGCCATCATCACCGACTTGCGAACCAAGGTTTTGCTGACCGCCATCACCATTCCAGAACATCAGGGCGCACCACAAGCAAACGGTGGTGCACCCCTTCAACAAATCGAAACCAGACCGTGGCATCCTACGGCAAAAGGATTTCGGTATGGTTGATATGGCCATTGATGCCGGTTTGGACGACCAGGGCATGTTGCCTGATGGGGCGATCGCCGATCTGCGCGTGGTCACTGACATGCCAGCCGCGCAAGCGCTGATTGCCGCCATTACCCCGGACATGATCCACACTGGATATCAGCACCCGGTCTTTCTTGCTACATGGCTGGAGAGTGTCGGCTGCCGGCCGATGTTTGTTCAGATGCGCGCAAACGGGCACGGCCCGGTGCTGCTGCCGCTGGAAATCTGCGCCAATGGCATCGCCGGCTTTTGCGGCGGTCGCCATGCCAATGGCAGCTTTCCGGTCGGTCGCCCTGAAGACATTGCGGCGCTTGCTGACCTAGGGCCGGATGCCTGCATCGATACACTGCGCCGGGCCGGCCTGCCGACATCAGCGATCATCCTGGAGCGTCAGCACCGGCACTGGAATGGAATTTCCAACCCGTTCGTATCCCCGGCAAGCGTGCCAAGCCCCAACCCGGCGCTTTCCCTCGAACTGCAGGGCGGGTTCGACAAGGTCCTTGCCAAGCGGAGTGGCAAGCGCAAACGCAAAAAGTGGCGCAACCAGAATCGCAAACTGGAAGCGATTGGTGCAGTCACTTACCTGCACCCGGCTCCGGTTGACCAGATACCGATGTTGCTGGACCGGTTCTTCGCGTTGAAGGCCATCCGTTTCAGGGAAGCGGGCATCAGCGATGTCTTTGCCGACCAGAAGACCCGCGCCTTCTTCCGTGGTCTTTTCACGAGCGGCATGGCCACCAGCCCGCATTCCCACGAAGTCCATGCCCTGATGGTCGGCAACGAAGCTGTGGCGATCATCGGCTGCACGATCCACGACGGGCGGCTGACGGTGGAGTTCGGCACGTTCGATGAACGCTTCTACAATGCCGGCCCAGGCGAGCTGCTGTTCTTCTCGGCCATTCGCCATGCCTGCGAGCGTGGTGTCTCGACTTTCGACTTCGGAATTGGCGACGAGACATACAAGCGTGGCTGGTGCGATATCGAAACTCACCATGCCGATACGGCGATCGGACTCAGCGCTTTCGGCAAGGCGCGTGCCCTGCTGCATGTGACGCGAAGCCGCCTCGTTGCACGGGTCAAGGCTGATCCGCGCCTCTGGGCTTTTGCAAGAAAGATACGGCAGATGCGCTCGGGCAGTTCGGTGCGTCCTTAAGCCGATGACGAGGCTGACGCCTGAGCCGTCAGCCAGCCGCGCGGCGGCGTGCCGGTGTTCCGGGGCCATGGTCCGGTGCACCTTCTTCCAGCACGACGAGCACATCGTCAAAGCCGGCGTCCAGAAGGTCCTGCGCCGTCACCACTGCCTGCTCGGCATTTTCGGGATCGATGGACAGGATGAGTTCGCTGTCATCGGTGACGAGGCGCATCAAACCGGCAGCGTCGGTCGGCCCGCAATCGACAATGACCAGATCATAGGCCGAGCCAAGGCCGGACAGGATGATCGGCAGCCGGCCAATGCCTGCCAATGCGCGTGACTGATCGGCAAGGCCGATCGGCATGACATGGGCGCGGCTCGCGCGGTCGCCGTGAATGACGTCTGCATAGGACGCTTCCGCAGCCAGAAGGTCGGAAATGCCGGTGACATCGAAATCTTCGAGCATCAGGCGGCTCGCCGTTCCCTCGCCGGTCAGATCGACAACGATGGTGCGCAGACCTTCCGCATCGAGATGACGGGCGAGGATGACCGGATTGGACGAGCCGACAGCACCGAGCGGCGTCACGAAGATTGCCCGACCAGCGCCGCGCCGCATCAGCTTTTCGGCCAATCCTTCGACGGTAAAGCCCGTCACATCGCTTTGTGTCCGCGCGCTGGCGACCGGCTTGTTGTTGGCGGCGGAGACTTCGGCGGCTGCTTGAGGAGCAAACATGGTTGGCTGAGCGGCGATGTCCGCTTCGTCGTCTTCGAATGCTTCTTCAGCGACAAAGCCGGTGGCAGCAGGTACCAGCGCCCTGCCCGAGAACAATTCGCGCATCAGCGTGATCAGCATCAGCGCAATCAGGCTGGCCACGAAGGTTGCGCCCAGAAGCGGCACCATCTTCGGGAACGTTGCCTCGAACGGCACGGTGGCGCGTGAAATCACGCGGGCCTTGGCGGGCGCGTAGTCACCTTCGCCGCGCGAACGTGCCTCGCGATAACGGATCAGATAGCTTTCGAGGAGCGCACGCTGCGAGGCGGCTTCACGCTCCAGCGCACGCAGTTCGACCTCTTGTGTATTGGCATCCGAGGAAGCAGCCTTCAGCTGCGCCAGATCGCGATTGAGTTCGTTTTCGCGATCGCGCGCAATGGCGGCTTCGCTGCGAAGTCCGTTCAAGACCTTCTCGGCCTGCTGGCGCAGACGAATGTCGAGATCGGCGATCTGCGAATTGAGCGCCTTGATGCGCGGATGGCCGGGCAAAAGCGCGCTGGAGAGATCGGCAAGTTCGGCGTTCAGGCGCACCTGCGTTTCCACAAGGCGACCGATCAGAGGCGATGCGATCACATCGGGCTGCGCATCCAGCGCGGCACCGGAAGACAGCGCCGATTCGACGCTTTGGACCCGGGCTTCGATCGAGGACCGCTGCGCCCTGACGCGCGACAGTTCGGTCGACAGTTCGGCCAACTGCTGTGTGGCCAGGATCGTCTCGCCCTGCCCGACCAGAAGACCCGACGAAGAACGAAAATCGGCAACCCGCGCCTCGGCATCGCGAACGCCGGCTTCCAACTGGGCGATCTCGCCTTCAAGATAGGTTGCTGCTTCGTCGGTGTTGTCGAGTTGGGCGGTGCTTTCCAATTCCGTGTAAGCCGCAGCAATGGCATTGGGAACGCGCGCGGCAATTTCCGGATCTTCGGACTGGAACTCTATGACGATGACCCGCGAACCTTCGACCGGGTAGACCTGCAGCTTGGACCGCATCGCGCTGAGCACACGCTTTTCCGCCGAAACTTCCGCCGGATCGCCGGCAAGCCCGAGCGTCACAAGGCCGCGCTTGAATGCCGACATCGACAAGGTCTCGTCGAACTCCGGCAATGCGCCGAGCTTCAGGTCCTCTGCGACCTTCATCAGAAGATCCGAGGACGTCATGATCTGGACCTGGCTCTCGATTGCTTCCTGATCAAGCAGCGCCTGGTCATTGCCGACATCCTGTGCCGGTCTGGTGAAAACACTTTCGCCGGCATCAATCAGGATGCGCGCATCTGACTTGTAGGTCGGCGCCAGCAGCGACAACACAAGGGCAACCAGAGCGGTCAGGACAATGGCACCGAACAGGATGCGGAACTTGTCGCGCCATATGGCGGCAAACAGCCGTCCGATATCGATGTCGGCATCGCGCGGCGAAAAGACGGGGTCGGCCATCGCAAGTGTACTCCGGATACGCATAAACCTCCGTCCGTTGTAAACACACATGGTAACTGCCCGGTAAACCGGACCTTAAGGTCTCGTTCACCTGCATTGCCAAGTTCTGAACGGTAGCTGGCAGCGCGAGCCGCCTTTACCGGGGGTTAACCCTAACAAGGTGATAACCGGGGCGAGAGGGGCGAGTCTGCGCCCCGCCAGCGCCAATCCGGGTTTTGCCATGCGTCATCTGTCAAAAAACCTCCTGAAGCTTGCAGCGGTCGCCATTCTTGCGGCGTCTGCATCCGGTTGTGCCGGTTACCGCCCTGCCCCGGCGGCCTTCCACGAAGCCATCAACCAGCCCTACATGCTGGGTGCCGGCGACACCGTGCGCGTGACGGTGTTCGACCAGGGTGATCTGACGAACACTTACGCGGTCGATCAGTCGGGCTACATTTCATTTCCGCTGGTCGGCGCCGTGGCGGCGCGTGGCCGCACGGTGCAGCAGGTCGAACAAGCCATTGCCGAACAGTTGCGACAAGGCTTCCTGCGCGAGCCGGATGTTTCGGTGGAGGTTGCCGCCTATCGCCCGATCTTCATCATGGGCGAAGTGGGCGCCGCAGGCCAGTATGCTTATGTTCCGGGCATGACGGTCCAGACCGCGATTGCTTCGGCCGGTGGCTTTTCCGCCCGCGCCAACCAGGCCAGCGCAGACATCACGCGTCATATCAATGGCGAGGTGATGACCGGGCGCGTCCTGATCTCCGATCCGATCCTTCCGGGCGACACGATCTATGTGCGCGAGCGTCTGCTCTGAGGGTGTCCATGACACCCTCGCCGCGCCCGCTGAAAATCATCCATGTTTTGCGCGCGCCCATGGGCGGCGTGCTTCGCCATGTGCGTGACCTTGCCGCCGAGCAGGCAGCTCTCGGTCACGTCGTGGGGCTGATCTGCGATGTTCCGGGGACGCCCGGTTACAACGAAGCCATGCTCGCGGCCCTGCGTGACAACCTGGAACTGGGATTGCACCGGATCGCCATCGGCCGATCTGTTGGCCTTTCCGACGTCACCTCGGTCCGCTCAGCCATGGCGATCCTCGGCAAGGCCGGCGCTGATGTCGTCCACGGCCATGGCGCAAAGGGCGGCGTGATCGCGCGAATCGCAGGACGTTTCGGCACCCGAAATCATCGGCCGGTCCGGTTCTATTCGCCACATGGCGGCAGCCTGCACTATGATCCGGCAAGCCTCAACGGGCGGCTGTATTTTGCCATTGAGCGGATGCTCGAACGGATGACGGACGGGATCCTATTTGTCGCGGACTACGAAAAGCGCACCTACGCGGCAAAGATCGGCGCTCCGACCTGCCCGTTCCGCGTCGTCCACAACGGACTTCGCGCAGCCGAATTCGACCCGGTTCAGCCGGACCAGGATACCGCCGACTTCCTGCTCATCGGCGAAATGCGGATGCTGAAAGGGCCGGACTTTTTTGTCGAAGGCGTCCGGCGATTGGCAGCCGCCGGACATCCGGTTTCCGCTGTCATGGTCGGCGACGGGCCGGATCGGACAGCCGTGGAAACCCTGATCGCCGACGCCGGGCTTGGCGCGCAGATTGCCCTTCGCCCGCCCATGAAGGCGCGCGAGGCGTTTGCACTAGCGCGAACCGTCGTCATGCCGTCTCGGGCCGAGGCGATGCCATACATCGTTCTGGAGGCGCTTGCCGCCGGTTGCAGACTGATTGCGACCGATGTCGGCGGCATAGGCGAGATTTTCGGCGACAAGGCCGATGCGCTTGTCAGTCCCGATGCCGACAGCATTGCGTCAGCCATGGCAGACGCCTTTCGCAATCCGGATGCTCTCTCCGAAACAATGCCCGACCTTGAAGCCCTGCGAAGCGGTTTTTCCGTCGAGGCGATGGCAGCCGGCGTGATGGGTGCCTACGGGGCGGCTTTGGCCAAGCGCCACGGCCTGCAACCGCCTGTGGAGGCAAACGTTTCTTAAGCCGGATCGGTTAGGATGCTCCTGTTGGAATGGGCACCATGATGAACGAAATCGATCCAAGCCTGCGTTACTCGCCGCAGAATGTCCGGAATTTTGAAACCGGCGAGGAGCTTGTCGTCAAGGACGGCGAACTCAATGATCTGGCTGCGCGGATCGCTGCCGAATACCGGCATGACACGATTTCACCTGCCATGGTAAGCGGCTATCTGCGGCTGACCGAATTTGCGACGCTTGCCGTGATCGCGGTCGTCATCATGTCGTCCTATGTCGGCATCACCTACGCCGTGCCGTGGCGGTATGTGATGGCCGGACTTCTTGGCGGTCTGCTGCACGTCATCGCCGGCGAACTGCTCGACATCTACCAGATCCGCTCGGTGCGCAATTCGGCGCGCACATTTCCGCGCGTCGCAATGGCATTGATGGCCGCCTTCAGTGTCATGGCGCTGGCCGCCTTCTTCACCAAGACATCTGAAGACTACAGCCGGTTCTGGTTCGGCTCCTGGTTTGTCATCAGCCTTGGCGTGCTGTTTGCCGGCCGCCTGCTGCTCAACTTCCGTGTCCGCAAATGGGCGCGCAACGGCACGATGGAACGACGCGCGGTGATTGTTGGCGGCGGCAAGCCGGCCGAAAAACTGATCCGGGCGATGGAATCCGAACCGGACAACGACATCCGCCTCTGTGGCATTTTCGATGACCGCGACGACGAACGTTCCCCGCCTGTCGTTGCCGGCTATCCAAAGCTTGGCAATGTCGAGGAACTTGTCGAATTCACCCGCCGCGCGCGCATCACCATGCTGATCGTGTCGCTGCCGCTGGATGCGGAAGACCGCGTGCTGCGCATGCTCAAGAAGCTCTGGGTTCTGCCGGTCGACATCCGCCTTTCGGCCCACTCGCACCGCCTGCGGTTCCGCCCGCGGTCCTATTCCTATGTCGGCAAGGTGCCGATGCTGGACATTTTCGACCGGCCGATCCGCGACTGGGATTCAGTGGCCAAACGCCTGTTCGACATCGTGTTTTCGGCCATGGGCATCGTCGCCCTCTCGCCGATCATGATCGGCGCGGCAATTGCCGTCAAACTGAGCAGCAAGGGTCCGATCATCTTCGTCCAGAAGCGCCACGGCTTCAACAACGAGATCATCAACGTCTTCAAGTTCCGCTCGATGTATGTGGACCAGCAGGATGTGACCGCGCGCAATGCCGTCACCAAGGGTGATCCGCGCGTCACGCCGGTCGGACGGATCCTTCGCAAGACATCCATTGACGAATTGCCGCAGTTCTTCAACGCGCTGCGCGGCGATCTTTCGCTCGTCGGGCCGCGCCCGCATGCGGTGCTGGCCCAGACCCATGACAAGCTCTACGGCGAAGTCGTGGACGGCTATTTTGCCCGCCACCGCGTCAAGCCGGGTGTGACCGGCTGGGCGCAGATCAATGGCTGGCGCGGCGAAGTCGACACTGACGAAAAGATCCGCAAGCGGACCGAGTATGATCTCTATTACATCGAAAACTGGTCGCTGTGGTTTGACCTCAAGATCCTGTTCCTGACGCCTTTGCGCCTTCTGAACACGGAAAACGCCTATTGAGTGCCGCAGCCCTCCCCCTGTCTGCGGTCGAGACAAACCGTGCGCTTGGCCGGGTGATCGCAGCGTTCGCGATCTGGTTCGGGGCGTTCCTGTCCGGTTTCGTGATTGCCGAACCGGCGCCCTACGAACTCTTCATGGCCGGGCTGATCGCAATCTGGACGCTGGCCGGCCTCAAGTTTCCCGCATCGATTTCGCCGATGATCGCCCTGCTCGTGCTGTTCAACATCGGCGGCATCATTTCCATGATGACGATGGAGAACTGGCTTAATGCGCCGCTCTACATCGCGGTCTCGTTCTTCCTCGCGCTCACATCGATCTTCTTTGCCGCGGTCATCGTCGCTGATCACCGGCGTCTTCACACCATCATGACCGGCTATACGGCGGCAGCGCTGGTGACCGGACTTGCCGGGATCATCGGCTATTTCGGCCTTGTTCCGGGCGCGGAAGCCTTCACCCGCTACGGCCGCGCCATGGGGGTATTCCAGGACCCGAACGTGTTTGCGCCGTTTCTGGCGATGCCCGCCCTGTATTGCCTGCACGGCATACTGACCGGAAATGCCCGGTCGGCACTTGGGCGCTTGCCGGTCTTCACCATTCTGGCGTTGGCGATTTTTCTGTCGTTTTCGCGCGCCGGATGGGGTCTGTTCCTTGTCTGCGTCCTCATGCTGGCCGTCCTCCTGCTGATCGCTTCTCCGACCAACCGTTTCCGGTTCCGCTTGATCGGCCTTGCGATTGCCGCCGTGACGGTGATCTTCGTCGCGCTGATCCTTGCCGTCCAGAACGAAACGGTGCGGGACATGCTGATCGAGCGCGCCCGACTGCAGCAGGACTATGACAGCGCGCGGCTCGGCCGTTTTGCCCGTCACTGGATCGGCTTCATGATGGCGACCGAAAAGCCCTTCGGCATCGGCCCCCTGATGTTCGGGCGCATCTTTGGCGAAGACACGCACAATATCTGGCTGAAGGCGCTGTTCGACTATTCATGGCTGGGCTTTGCCACCTACGTCACGCTTTTGGTGTGGACGCTTGGCGCAAGCTTGAAGATCATGTTCAGGGATCGGCCCTGGCAGCCCTTCCTGATGTGTGCCTGGATTGTTTTCGTCGGCCACGCGCTGATCGGCAATGTCATCGACACCGATCACTGGCGGCATTTCTATCTTTTGATCGGGATCATCTGGGGATGCATCGCGCTCGAAGCGCGCCATCAGCAGGCGGTTGCAACACCGCGGCCCGGAGCCGGACGTTTGGTCGGAGCGGCGGGATTCGAACCCACGACCCCTTGACCCCCAGTCAAGTGCGCTACCTGGCTGCGCTACGCTCCGTCCGACGCGGTGATAACAGAGACGCCGCGTGAAACAAGCCCTTTGTACGCGCGGTCTTCAGCTACTCAGCGCGCCTGGTCGAGCAGGCGCTTGCATTCCAGCAAATCAAACAACGCCTCCTGCAGGAGTTGGCGGTTGTCGCGCGACAAATTGCCGACAGAAACCTGCAGATCACCCGTCACGTCAGCGCTGTCCTGCGATCCGCGGCCAAAGCTGAAGAGGCCACGGCCCGTCGGGCGTGCATGTCCGACCATCATGTCCGGTTCTGCAGTCGGTACGGGAGCAACGCCCGGCTTGGCTCGCGCTTCAGCCCGTGCGTTGGCTTCTGCCTCGACTTGCGCACTGGCGGCCTCGGTATTGCGCCGTGTCACTTCTTCAAGCGCTGAAAGATCGCCCGTACCGATGGCCACGGCGAACTGCACGCCATTGTCGCGCAAGATCTTCTGCACACCCTTGATCGTGTAGCCTTCGTCGTAAAGCAGGTGGCGAATGCCGCGCAACAGATCGACGTCGCCGGGACGGTAGTAGCGGCGACCGCCTCCCCGCTTGAGCGGCTTGATCTGTGTGAACCGTGTTTCCCAGAAACGAAGCACGTGCTGCGGCAGATCGAGATCTTCGGCGACCTCGGAAATGGTGCGGAAAGCATCGGGGCTCTTGTCCATCGCGATTTCCTGCTCCCGCTCGACGATGTGCTTGACCAATCGTGCCGGTTAAAGTTGCCGGACCTTGTTTTACTTGCGGCGCTTGCGATAACCGGCGACAATGCGCTGCTTCAACACATTGGATGCCTTGAAGGAAACAACACGGCGCGGCGAGATCGGAACCTCCTCGCCAGTCTTTGGATTGCGGCCAATCCGCTGAGCTTTGGCGCGAACCTGAAAGGTTGCAAATGACGAAAGCTTGACCGTTTCACCGCGAATGATCGATGCGCAGATCTCATCAAGGATCATCTCGACCAGCGCCGCAGACTCCGTGCGGGACAGTCCAACCTTGCGATACACAGCTTCCGCGAGGTCTGACCGCGTAACAGTATTCTCCCCCATCAATCCGACCTTCCGCGACCGACCCCCACTGTTGGGAAAAAGCTAGCCTTAACTCATTTCAAAATCAAGCAAATCGCCGCCAAACGCTGTCATTGCGCCGCAGCAGCATTCACCAGCGGACCAGAAGAGCGCCCCAAGTAAAACCACCACCCATGGCTTCGAGCAGCACAAGATCGCCGCGCTTGATGCGACCATCGGCAACGGCCACCGACAGGGCCAGCGGCACCGAGGCCGCCGAGGTGTTGCCGTGCTTGTCGACGGTGATGACCACCTTGTCTTCGGAGATGCCCAGTTTCTTGGCTGACGCCTCGATGATGCGGCGATTGGCCTGATGCGGCACGAACCAGTCGACTTGATCGCCGTTGATGCCGGCAGTGCGAAACGAGTCCTCGATCACGTCGGTGATCATGCCCACGGCATGCTTGAAGACCTCGCGGCCCTCCATGCGCAGATGCCCGGTGGTCTGCGTCGTCGAGGGGCCGCCATCGACATAGAGCTTGTCCTTGTGACGACCGTCGGAGCGAAGGTGAGCGGCCAGGATGCCGCGGTCCGACGTGAGCCCTACCCCGGTGGTTTGTTCGACAACGACGGCGCCCGCGCCATCGCCAAACAGGACGGCCGTCGTGCGATCTTCCCAGTCGAGGATGCGCGAGAATGTCTCGGCACCGATCACGAGGACACGCTTAGCCAAGCCAGCGCGGATATAGGTGTCGGCGGTGGTCAAGGCATAGACGAAGCCGGTGCAAACCGCCTGAATGTCGAAGGCGGCGCCATGGTTCATGCCGAGCCGTGCTTGTATCTCTACAGCGGTCGCCGGAAACGTGTTGTTGGGCGTCGACGTGGCGAGGATGATCAGGTCGATATCGTCGGGCGTGATGCCGGCGTTCGCAAGGGCCGCGCGCGCCGCCGCCTCGCCAAGCGATGCCGTCGTCTCGTCATCGCCGGCGATGTAGCGCTGGGCAATGCCGGTGCGTTGGCGAATCCATTCGTCGGATGTGGCAAGTGACGCTTCGAGTTCACTGTTGGGAACGCAGCGCTTGGGGAGTGCGCTGCCGACCCCGACAATAGCAGATCGGATCATTCTTCGGCCTCGTTGGTGTCGGCAGGCATCACGTTGCGGGCTTTCGTCGCCCGGCCCTGCCGTTCATGAAAATTGCGAATGTCGGCACCAATATGCTCGACCAGCCGATTTCGGACCATGTCGTAGGCCATGTCGACGGCGGCGGCAAAACCTTCGTCATCCGTCCCGCCGTGGCTTTTGACGACGAGGCCGTTGAGGCCGAGAAACACGCCGCCATTGACCTTGCGCGGGTCCATCTTGTCACGCAGACGCGCAAAAGCGCCGCGCGCCATCAGGTAACCGAGCCGGGCCGCCCAAGTCCGTGTCATGGCGGAACGCAGATATTCGGCTATCTGGCGGGCGGTGCCTTCTGCCGTCTTCAATGCGATGTTGCCGGAAAAGCCTTCGGTGACCACGACATCGACCGTGCCCTTGCCAAGGTCATCGCCTTCGACAAAGCCGCGATAATCGAGGCTCGGCAGGTCAGCGTCGCGCAGCAGGCGGCCGGCCTCCTTGACCTCTTCCTGGCCCTTGATCTCCTCGACACCGACATTGAGCAGCCCGATCGTCGGACGCCGCACATCGATCAGCGCGCGCGCCATCGCCGCGCCCATGACGGAAAAGTCCACCAGTTGCTGGGCATCGGCGCCAATCGTCGCGCCAACATCCAGAACGATGCTTTCGCCGCGCAGCGTCGGCCAGATGGCGGCAATGGCCGGCCGTTCGATGTCGGCCATCGGCCGAAGGCAAAATCTCGCCATCGCCATCAGCGCGCCGGTGTTGCCGGCAGAAACGCATACATCGGCATCACCGGATTTCACGGCCTCGATCGCCTTCCACATCGACGACTTCCATCGGCCCTGCCGTAGGGCCTGGCTGGGCTTGTCGTGCATGCTGACGGCAATCTCGCAATGGACAACGCTGCTGACGGCCTTCAATTCGGGCAGCGCGTCGAGATGCTGGGCGATGTCGTCCTGACGGCCGAAGAAGACGAAGCGGAGGTCAGGGTGACGCTTCAGGGAGATCGCGCACCCCGGGATGACGACGCGCGCACCAAAGTCGCCGCCCATTGCGTCCACCGATACCGTGATCACGTGTTGTCCCGATCCTGTCGCGATGCCGGATTGTCGATCCGATCATTGTTTTTTTTCGCCTCTGCGGGCAGGCCGCAAAATACCCATATCCGCACGGCACTCAACCGTCCATCGCGCGTGCGCGCTCTTTCACCGATCGGACTTGTCGTCTTTCAGGCGCGCCAGTGCGGCGAAGGGGCT
The DNA here is from genome assembly GCA_041752455.1 of Roseitalea sp. Classification (GTDB taxonomy): domain Bacteria; phylum Pseudomonadota; class Alphaproteobacteria; order Rhizobiales; family Rhizobiaceae; genus JBGSWL01. Next base: position 44,480 of record JBGSWL010000078.1, read on the forward strand.
TTCACGCTCCGGAGCCGGTGCCGTTTCGACCGGTTCGGACGGCGCATTCTGCGACCGCGGAAACGGATCAAGCGCGAGGACAAAGAACTCTTCGACGATCGCTCCGACATCAAGGTCGGGCGGCGTGAAGGTCTCCGGCACATCGTCGCCTTCCGGGTCGATCACCAGTTCCACCGGGTCGCCATCACGCACGCGGCGCGCAAGCTTTGATCCTTCGGGAAGGAAAACCGCCTCGAACGGCATATCAAGCACGGCCGGCACGGGTTCGAGAGTGACGACACAGGACTGGACGAAGTCGGCAAGGATGCGTCCGGCGACCCGCACGCCGTCGCGCTGCCATTTTGAAATGACGACGTCGGCTTCAAACCTTGCGACCGATTGAAGGTCATGCGCTTCGGCGAGGTCGCCCAGGGCCTGTTCGTCCGGGCGCAGCTTCTCGCGCCGACCTGATGCGGGCAGCACCGAGACATTGACCTTCCGGCTGATCGGTGAAACCGGGCTGAACCCCACGGTCATGCACCCTTTGACGCTGGCTCGGGAAACGCGATCGTACCGGCAAGCAGGTCGGTATCGGTCTGATTGGCGAGCGCTTCCGCTGCCACCATCATGTAGGTGGCAATAGCTTCGGCATCCAGATCAGCGTGGGCCGGATGATCCGGCAGGATGTTCCGTTTCAGCGCCTCGGCAAGGGCCGGCACGTTACCCGCGTCGATGGCTTCCCAATAGGCGCCCATGCGCCCGTAGAACATGCGCGACAGCTTCTTCATGCGTTTGGGCACACCGGCATCGCCGACGCCGAGTTCGCGAATCGAGTGGTCAATGTCCTTGAAGAACTCGTCGAGCACATCGACCGCCAGTTGCTCGAGCGCTGTTTCCGTTGCCCGGGTTCGGCGCATCAGCAGGATCATATGCAGACCGAGCGACTCGTAGCGCCCGAGCGGCTCGTCAGGGATACCATAATCAGCATAAAGCACCGGGTTGCGCGCAGCCGCGATCACCGATGCATAAATGGCATCGACGAAGCGCCGATTTGCACTTTTCGTGCTTTGCCGAAACAGTGACATAATCATGGGCAATGTCCGAACTCAGTTGCGGCAGGATTCCGCCTTGGCTTGCATGCGCAGGCAAGGTGGGATACCGGAATTGGTGTCTGCGGCGGGTAACCGCTTGACGAGGAGATGACGGTGACGTCCAGAAAAATCAAGTCCATGCGGCCACTTGCCGTTCAGTTCGTCGCGGGGACACTGGCTTGCGCCCTGCTCGTGGGCTGCAATTCCACCGATGTCCTGCGAACCTCGGAAACACTCAAGCAGGGTTATGTGGTCGACGAGGCAACGTTGGCCCTTGTGCCGCCCGGCTCCAGCCGCGAGCAGGTGCTTCTGTCACTCGGTACACCGACCACGACCAATGCGTTCGAAGGCGAGGTTTTCTACTACATTTCGCAAACGCGGAAACGCTCTGCGCAGTTTCTGAAGCCGCGGCTTGTTGATCAGCGCGTGCTCGCCATCTATTTCAATGAAGAGCAAACCGTGGACCGGATCGCCGACTACGGGCTGCAGGATGGCCGCGTCTTTGACTTCATTTCGCGCACCACCCCGACCGGTGGCAGCGACCAGACGTTCCTGACGCAGATCCTGAGCGGTACATTCGGTGGCGCGACTGCGGGTTCCGTGTTCGACCGCTGATCACCGGCAAATTAGTGCAACAAGAAAACCCCGCGGATTGCTCCGCGGGGTTTTTGTTTGCGAGCGTGACGAAGGCGGATCACCCGCCTCCGCGATGGGTCAGTGCGCCAGCACTGCCAGCAGCAGAAGCGCCACAATGTTGGTGATCTTGATCGCCGGATTGACGGCTGGACCAGCGGTATCCTTGTAGGGATCGCCGACCGTATCGCCGGTCACCGATGCCTTGTGCGCGTCGGAACCCTTCATGTGGCGAACGCCATCCTTGTCGACGAAGCCGTCTTCGAAGGACTTCTTGGCGTTGTCCCAGGCGCCGCCGCCCGAGGTCATCGAGATCGCAACGAACAGGCCGTTGACGATCACGCCGAGCAGCATCGCGCCCAGCGCCGCAAAGGCCGACGCCTTAGAGCCTGAGATCGCCAGCACGCCGAAATAGACGACCAGCGGTGCCAGAACCGGCAGCAGCGACGGGATGATCATTTCCTTGATCGCCGCCTTGGTCAGGATGTCGACGGCACGGGCATAGTCCGGCTTGGAGGTTCCGGCCATGATGCCGGCATCTTCGCGGAACTGGCGACGCACTTCCTCGACGATAGACCCGGCGGCACGGCCGACGGCTGTCATCGCGATCCCGCCGAACAGATAAGGGATCAGGCCGCCGAAGATCAGGCCGGCGACCACATACGGGTTAGACAGGTCGAACGAGATGTCGCCCATGCCGGCAAAGTACGGGTAGGTTTCCGCATTGGCGGCAAAGTATGCAAGGTCGTTCGAATAGGCGGCGAACAGGACCAGAGCGCCAAGTCCAGCCGAACCGATGGCATAGCCCTTGGTGACGGCCTTGGTGGTGTTGCCGACAGCATCGAGCGCATCGGTCGACTTGCGCACTTCCGGGTCGAGACCGGCCATTTCGGCAATGCCACCGGCATTGTCGGTAACCGGGCCGAAGGCGTCGAGCGCAACGATCATGCCGGCAAGGCCTAGCATGGCCGAAACGGCGATACCGGTGCCGTAGAGACCGCCGAGCTGGTAGGTCGAGATGATCCCGCCGATGATGACGAGCGCCGGCAGCGCGGTCGATTCCAGTGAAACGGCAAGACCCTGGATCACGTTGGTGCCGTGGCCGGTGACCGATGCCTGGGCAATCGAGTTGACCGGGCGCTTGTTGGTGCCGGTGTAGTATTCGGTGATGACGACGATCAAGGCGGTCACGACCAAGCCGATCAGGCCGCAATAGAACAGGTGACGGCCGATGATCTCCTGCCCGTCGACGACGCCGATCGAGTCCCAGCCGACGGTGAGCGACGTTGCGCCGCCAAGGCCGATGACCGACAGCAGGCCGGTGACGATCAGCCCCTTGTAGAGGGCGCCCATGATCGAACCATTGGTGCCGAGCTTGACGAAGAACGTGCCAACGATCGAGGTCAGAAGGCAAGCGCCGCCGATGGCCAGCGGGTAGAGCATGACGTCGGCGAGCATGTCGGTTCCGGCAAAGAAGATCGCGCCGAGAACCATCGTCGCGACAATCGTCACCGCATAGGTTTCGAACAGGTCGGCAGCCATGCCGGCGCAGTCGCCGACATTGTCACCGACGTTGTCGGCAATTGTTGCCGGGTTGCGTGGATCATCTTCCGGAATACCGGCTTCCACCTTGCCGACCAGATCGCCACCGACATCGGCACCCTTGGTGAAGATGCCGCCGCCGAGGCGGGCGAAGATCGAGATCAGCGAGGCGCCAAAGCCGAGAGCGACCAGTGCGTCGATGACCGCGCGGTCTGCGGGCGAAAGGCCCATGATCTGCGTGAGGACGTAGTAATAAATCGCAACGCCGAGGAGTGCGAGGCCGGCCACCAGCATGCCGGTGATGGCACCGGACTTGAAGGCGATGTCGAGGCCGGCGGCGAGCGAATGAGACGCAGCCTGCGCGGTGCGCACATTGGCCCGTACCGAGACGAACATGCCGATATAACCGGCTGCGCCTGACAGTACCGCACCGATCAGGAACCCGAGGGCGGCCGTCCAGGACAGCAGCGCCCAGGTGACGGCAAACACCACCGCACCGACAATGGCGATCGTCGTGTACTGGCGGTTGAGGTAGGCCTGCGCACCCTCGCGAATGGCGCCGGCAATTTCCTGCATGCGCGCATTGCCCTGGTCCGCGGCAAGCACGGATTGCGTGGCCCAGATCGCATAGGCGATCGAAACGAGGCCGCAGGCGATCACGGCAAGAAGTATCATTGGATAGTCCTCCTCATAGATCCGCAAATCTCCCCCGGCGGATCGAAACGGTCATGAAGGCGGAGCCTTGCCGCGCCAACAGCCCGTTTCTATGCAGAAACCCCACCAGAGGGTCAAGGGAGCGAAAGCCGTTGTCCCGGACACTATGAGGGGCTCTTTCGGGGCCGTCACTGCGCCGGGTGAAAAGCGCCGCGGCGCTCGGAAATCACGTGCAGGACCAGGATCACAAGACAGATCGCGGCAACCGGCAAAAGGATCCAGTTGAGCATCGCCCAGCCGAGTTCCGCAGAACCGCCGAAAGCATTGACCGTGAAACCGGACATCAGCGAGGCAAAGGCCACCGTGCCAAACAGGGCAAAGTCATGGACGCCTTGGACCTTGTTCTTTTCCGCCGAGGTGTAGGTCGATGTCAGCATGGCTGTCGCGCCGATGAAGCCGAAGTTCCAGCCGACACCGAGCAGGATCAGGGCCAGCCAGAATTGCCAGAGTTCAACGCCTGAAAGGGCGACGATGGAACAGACAATCAGGATCAAGAGGCCGGCGGCGACGATGGTCTCCTTGCCGAAGCGTGCAATCAGGTTGCCGGTGAAGAACGAGGGCGCAAACATCGCCATCACATGCCAGGAAATGCCGAGCGTTGCTTCGGTCTGCGAAAATCCGCATCCGACCATGGCCAAAGGTGCGCCGGTCATCAGCAAGCTCATCAACGCGTAGGATGTGACGGCACACAAAAACGCGACGATGAAGCGCGGCTGCGCGGCTATCGTGGCCAGCGACCGTTCTGTTCCGGCGGCGACCGGCGCGGCATCATCAACATGGTCTTCGAATTTCAGCGTCGCCAGAATGGCAACTCCGACAAGTCCAAGGCCGATGACCGACAGGAATGCCCCGGCAAATTCGACCGGTGCCAGGAGGTCCTTGGTCTGGATCACAAGTTGCGGCCCGATGATGGCGGCAAAGACACCGCCGCCAAGGACCCAGGAAATCGCCTTGGGCTTGAAGATCGGTGGCGAAGCATCGGCGGCGGCAAACCGGTATTGCTGCACGAATGCGCTGCCGGAACCGATCACCGCAAGGCCGACGGCAAACAGCCAGAACAGATGTTGCAGCAGGCCGAGGGCTGCGACAGCACCGCCGATGGCGGTGACCAACGCGCCGGAGACAAAACCGAAGCGGCGGCCTGTGGCGCGCATCAGGAGGGCTGCCGGCAAGGCACCTACGGCAACGCCGATATTGAAGCCGGTGACCGGGAGTGTCGACAGGGATTTGTCGGCCGCCAAGAGATAGTAGCCGGAAAGCCCGCCAATCGAGATCGCCACAGGCGCTGCGGCGCCGACAATGGCCTGGGCGGCGGCAATCGTCAGCGCGGTGCGCTTGGCGGCGTCGATGTCACGCGTCGCCTTGGTGCTCACCGCTTGCCGTCCTTGTCGTCCTTCCGGTGCAGCCGGGCGATGCGGTCGAGCACGGCGTTGACCATGCGCGGTTCGTCGCTGTCGTCGAAAAAGGCATAGGCGATGTCCAGATATTCGCTGACGACGACCGCGACCGGCACATCGGGCCGGTGCAGCAATTCGAAGGTTGCAGCGCGCAGCAGCGCCCGCAAGGTCGCATCGAGACGCGACAGCGGCCAGCCTTCGACAAGGCTTTCGCGGATGATCGGATCGAGTTGTGTCTGCTCGCGCACCACACCGGCGAGGATCGCGCGGAACCACTGGGCATCGGCGGCGAGATAGGTCTCGCCATCGATTTCCTTGCCGAGCCGGAATGTCTCGTATTCGGCAGCGGTTTCCAGCACCCCTGCTCCGGACATGTCCATCTGGTACAGCGCCTGAACCGCAGCGAGCCGCGCTGCGCCTCGCTGGTTTGCGGGACCGGAAACTTTTCTGCCGCCCGAACTTGCCATGGATCAACCGCCGAAGCGCTCCTTCAAACGGTACACGGCGAGTGCTGCCTGCGCCGCGCCGCCGCCCTTGTCGAGGTCGTCACGGCTGGCGCGCGCGATCGCCTGCGCTTCGTTTTCGACCGTCAGGATGCCATTGCCGATCGCAAGATGCCTGTTGACCGTCAGATCCATGATGGCGCGGGCGCTTTCGTTGGCCACCACATCGAAATGGTAGGTCTCGCCGCGAATGATGACGCCGAGCGCGACGAAGGCATCATATTTCTCCGCCGCAAGGGCGATGGCGCCCGGCACTTCCAGCGCACCGGGGACAGTGACGGTGTCATGCGTTGCGCCGGCAGCATCAAGCGCGGCGCGCGCGCCAGCCAGCAACATGTCGGCCAGATGGTCGTAAAAACGCGCCTCGACGATCAGGACGCTGGGGGCCTTCTGGCTCATGGCGATGACTTCCGGTCTGTCTCAAGTGATATCGATATGGCCTTGATGGCCGGGCGGCACGACCTACGCCCCTTTGGCATGGTCCGCAAGCCGCTCGGCGTAGCGCGCAACATAACGCGCCAGCATGTCCACCTCGAGATTGACATGGTCACCGGCCTGCCGCTCGCCCCAGGTGGTGACTGCCAGCGAATGGCGGATCAGCAAGACATCAAACCGCGCACCATCGACGCCGTTGACGGTCAGCGAGGTTCCGTCGAGCGTGACTGATCCCTTCGGAGCGATCAGCCGCGCCAAGTCATGAGGCGCTTGCAGAACGAAACGCACCGCTTCGCCTTCCGGGTTTGCCGAAACGACGGGTATCCTGGCGTCCACGTGGCCGGACACCATGTGACCGCCGTACTCATCGCCGACGCGCATGGCACGTTCCAGATTGATCCGCGAACCCGGCGCAGCTTGCCCGATGGTCGTCAGGCGCAGCGCCTCTTCCCAGGCTTCGACTTCAAACCAGTGGCCGGCATCGCCAGCGGTGCCGCGATCAACCACCGTCAGGCAGACACCGGAGCAGGCAATCGACGCACCGATGTCGATCGTGGCCGGCGCATAGCTTGTTGTGATACGGAGCCGGCGTCCCTCGGCAAGGTCCGTGACGGCGGCAACCGTTCCGATATCGGTGATGATGCCGGTGAACATCGGGCAGCTTTCCTCAGTGCGCGCGCCAGAACGAGATGCGGTCCTGACCTGCATCCTCATCGGCCATCAGGCGGTGCGACCGCAAGAGGCCTTGGCGCGACAAGGGTGCGACGATACCGCCCTGCCCGCCCAAAACTACCGGGCTTTCAAACAGCGCGACGCGGTCGGCAAGACCTTCCGCAAGGAAACTCTCCACGGTTGCGGCCCCGCCTTCGACAAGCACGGACGAAAGACCTTGTGCGGCCAGATCCTCGACCAGTTCGGGTAGCGCGATGCGGCCCTCGTGCAGTTCGCACGGGATGATCCGGCAACCGCGTGCCGCGAGCGCCCGGGCGTTTGCGCTGTCCGGCGCAGCGGTGGCGATGGCAAGCGGCGCCTTGTCGAGCGTGGCCACAAGCCGCGAGTCCAGCGGAAGGCGTGCCGCACTGTCGAGCACGATGCGCAAGGGCGAACGCCATTCCATCCCCTCGATCCGGCAGGTCAGTTCCGGATCATCGGCCAGCGCCGTTCCGATCCCGACAAGGATCGCATTGTGCTCGGCGCGCAGCCTGTGGCTTGCATGGCGCGCTTGCGGCCCGGTTATGGCGATCTGACCCGCACCGCGCCGACCGATCATCCCGTCCGCCGAAACCGCAAGCTTCAGAGTCACTTCAACGCGCTTTTGCGACGAACGCATGAGGTAGGCTGACAGGCCCTCGAAAGCCTCCTCGGCCATCAGACCCTCGTCGACCTTTATTCCGGCCGCGCGCAGGATCGCATGGCCCCGGCCGGATACGCGCGTATCCGGGTCAATCACCGCCGTGACGACCCTTGCAATGCCTGCCGCAACCAGCGCCTCGGCGCAGGGCGGCGTACGGCCATGGTGGGCGCAAGGCTCCAGCGTGACATAGGCAGTCGCACCGCGCGCCGCCTCTCCCGCTTCTGCCAATGCGATCGTTTCGGCGTGGGGGCGGCCGCCGATCGCCGTCACACCCCTGCCGATGATGACGCCTTGCTGGACAATCACCGTGCCGACGGAAGGATTGGCGGCGGTCTGGCCCAAATGGCTGCGCGCCACTGCAATGGCTTCGGCCATGAATCGGTGATCGGCGGCGGAAAACTCAGGTTTTCTCATCGTCGGGTGTTTCTGTTGCAGCCAAGTTGCCACCCAGTTCCCCCAGCAGATCGCGGAAATCGCTGGAATCGCGGAAGTCGCGGTAGACCGACGCGAACCGCACATAGGCGACGTCGTCCATGGTCTTGAGCGCTTCCATCACCAGATTGCCGATGTCGTCGGCATTGACGTCTTGTTCGCCGGATGCTTCGAGCTGGCGCACGATCCCGGATATGGCGCGCTCGACGCGCTCGATGGCCACCGGACGTTTCCGCAATGCCACTTCGAACGAACGCGCCAGCTTGTCGCGGTCGAACGGCACACGCCTGCCGTTCTTCTTGATGACAAAGAGCTCGCGCAGCTGCACGCGCTCGAACGTCGTGAACCGGCCGCCGCAATCGGGACAGACGCGCCGGCGGCGGATCGCAGCGCCGTCTTCGGCGGGCCGGGAATCCTTGACCTGTGTATTTTCAGAATGGCAGAACGGGCAGCGCATGGAAGGCTAGTGAATGGCAAATGGTGAATGGTCAATGGTGTCGCGAGTTCCATTGACCATTTCACCATTCACCATTGACCTTACAAATACTCGTAGATCGGGAACCGGTCCGTCAGCGCGACAACCTTCGCCTTGACGGCCGCTTCGACTTCGCCGTTGGCGTCTTCGCCATTGGCCGCAAGACCGTCGAGCACTTCGTTGATCAAATTCCCGACTTCGGCAAATTCGGCAATCCCGAAGCCGCGGGTCGTTGCCGCCGGCGTGCCGAGACGAATTCCCGATGTGACTGCCGGTGGCTGCGGATCGAACGGAACGCCATTCTTGTTGCAGGTGATGTTGGCGCGGCCGAGCGAAGCTTCGGCGGCCTTGCCGGTCAGGCCCTTGGGCCGCAGGTCGACAAGCATGAGGTGGTTGTCGGTCCCGCCTGAAACGATGTCACAACCGCCCTTGCGCAGGGTTTCGGCCAGAACCTTGGCGTTTTCGACGACAGCGCCGACATACGACTTGAATCCCGGTTTCAGGGCCTCGCCAAAGGCGACAGCCTTGCCGGCGATCACATGCATCAGCGGGCCGCCCTGGATGCCGGGGAAAATCGCCGAGTTGAGCTTCTTGGCGAGCGCCTCGTCATTGGTGAGGATGATCCCGCCGCGCGGTCCGCGCAGCGTCTTGTGGGTCGTCGATGTCGCCACATGGGCATGCGGGAACGGGCTTGGATGGTAGCCGGTTGCCACAAGACCGGCAAAATGCGCCATGTCGACCAGGAAATACGCGCCGACTTCATCGGAAATCGTGCGGAACGCTTCGAAGTCCCAGACGCGACTGTAGGCCGAGCCGCCCGCGATGATCAGCTTGGGCTTGTGCTCGTGGGCCAGATCACGGACCTGATCCATGTCGACGATGCCGTCCTGCTTGCGCACGCCGTACTGGATGGCGTTGAACCATTTGCCGGACTGGTTCGGCTTGGCGCCATGGGTCAGGTGACCCCCGGCATCGAGGCTCATGCCGAGAATCGTGTCACCCGGCGTGATCAGCGCCTGGAAGACGCCTTGGTTGGCCTGCGACCCGGAATTGGGCTGGACATTGGCGAACCCGCAGCCGAACAGCTTGGTGATGCGCTCGATGGCAAGGTTTTCGGCGATATCGACGAATTCGCAGCCGCCATAATAGCGCCGACCGGCATAGCCTTCGGCGTATTTGTTGGTCATCACCGAGCCCTGCGCCTCCATGACGGCGCGGCTGACGATGTTTTCGGAAGCGATCAGCTCGATTTCGTGACGCTGGCGACCGAGCTCCTTGCGGATGGCATCGAAGATGGCCGGATCGCGCGCTTCGAGCGTATCGTTGAAGAAGGCGTCGTGGGTGGATGCGGTGGCTGCGGCGCTGGACATGGGCGTCTCCCGAACAGGACTGTGGCTGCCGGTTTACACGCACACCAAGCCGGTGTCAGCCGCGCGACAGCAAAAAGTCCGCGGCAAGTTGCTGCGGACTTTTTTGATTCACAAATTGTGCGTGGCTCAGAGCGACGTTGCGGAGAGCTGCAATTCGTCCACACCGTCGCGGCTGTAGATGTCGTCACGGAAGTGCACCACACGGTCCGCAGTCGACCAGCCGGAGATATAGACGAAATAGACCGGCACGGGCGTCGTGAGCAGGATCGGCGTGTTCACACCGGAGGCGATCACCTGTTCGATCTGCGGGCGAGACCAGCCCGGCGTCGATTCCAGCAGCCACTGCGACAGTTCGCGAATGTTGTGGACGCGAACGCAACCCGACGATTCGAAACGCAGGAACTGGCCGAACAGGCTCTGCTGCGGCGTATCGTGCATGTAGACGGCATGCGGGTTGTGGAAGTTGATCTTGGTCGAGGACATCGCGTTGATCTTGCCCGGATCCTGACGGAAACGCAGGTTGACAGCGTCATTGGTCGACCAGTCGATGGTTTCGGGCGCAATCTCGTTGCCGCCTTCGTCAAACAGGCGAATGGCGTTGCGCGACAGATAGGTCGGATCCTTGCGCATCAGCGGAATGATGTCTTTTTCGATGATCGACTTCGGCGCAGTCCAGTACGGATTGAGAATCACTTCATGGATCGCCGACGACAGGATCGGCGTTTGCCGGTCGATCTTGCCGACGATGGCCTTGTGGCGAAGCGCGACGCGGCCGTTGTCGACGGCTTCGATCTCTGCCGCCGGAATGTTGACCATCACATAGCGGTCGCCGAGGAAGCCGGACATCGAGCGCAGGCGCACGAGGTTGGTTTCAAGCTGGCCGAGACGAACCGGCGCGGTCACGTTCAGGGCAGCCAGCGTGTAGTTGCCGACCACACCGTCGGCGGTCATGCCATGGCGGGTCTGGAAACGCTTCAGCGCGCCCTGCAGGAATGTATCGAAGGTCGTGCTGTCACCGGCGCTGCGCGGCAGGTCGCCGGATGCAATCAGGCGCAGGCGCAGTTCGCGCACCGCATTGTCCCGGACGCCGACCTTCAGCTTCTGCGTTGCGTTGACGCTCGGCCAGCCGCCGGAAGCGACGATCCGGCGATAGTCGTCGATGGCACCTTCGACAAAGGAGACTGTTTCGGGGCTGAGAATCGGCAGACGCGTGGCCACCTTGGACGTGCGATTGCCACCGGCATCGAACTGGTCATCCCAATTGCCGCGGCGCGGCGAGTTGAGAATGTCCATGATCGATTGCTGCGCCGACGCGGTTCCCGCGGTCAACAGACCGGCTGCCGCACCACCGGCGCCAGCCAGGAATGCGCGGCGCGTTTTTTTTCCAAATCCGCTCATTGTCATTTGCCGTATTTCCATGTGTCGCTGACAGGTAGATTGGTGAACAGCCTTACCTGCGTCAACTTAACAAAGCGGAAACCATCTTCACGGTCCCGCGACCAAACTGAGGATTTTCCGCATGGATGCAGCGTTTGCGATCACTCTTTCCACGACGCTCGGCCTCAGCCTTCTGGCTTTCACGGGAATATGGCTGATTCATGTTTTCACGCAGGATGCGGGGATCGTCGACTACTACTGGGGCCCAGGTTTTGCGGTGATCGGCATCGTTTACGCCGCGATCATCGGCATATCCGGACTCGCGCAGTGGCTTTTCCTGCTCGCCGTGATTGTCTGGGCCGTCAGGCTCGGTGGTCATCTGGTGGTTCGCCATCGCGGCTCCCACGTCGAGGAAGCGCGCTATGCGGCGATGCGCACCGCCGGCGGGCCTGGCTGGTGGTGGGCCAGCCTTTTCAAGGTGTTCCTGCTGCAGGGCGCGCTGCAATGGATGATTGCCGCGCCAGTGCATGTTGCTCTCTCGCCGGCTTCGACCGGTACTGGCGCCGGTTTCGCCTTCTGGGCCGGGATGGCGATCTTTGCGGTCGGGTTTGCCATAGAATGGATTGCGGACAACCAATTGGCATCGGCCAAGCGCGACCTTTCAGCCCAAGGCGAGGCTCCGGTCCTCTACGAAGGTGGCCTTTGGGGCGTCGTGCGCCACCCCAACTATCTGGGTGAAATCATGCTCTGGTGGGGACTTGCGCTGGCAGCCGCAGCGCTTTCCGGCAACGCCATCGCGTTTGCAGGTCCAGTGCTGCTGACACTCGCAATTGTCGGCGTATCGGTGCCGCTGACCGAACAGCACATGCGGAGATCGCGTCCCGGCTACAACGACTATGTGCGCCGCATTCCCGCCGTTTTGCCGCGTTTGCGGGCAACGGTCGTGGCGGGCCCCCGCGCTGGCGAGCCGACCGGCCAAAATTGACGCAAAACGGCGCGCAGCATTTTGCCGCGCGCCGGTTCGGTTCTCATCAAGCCGTCACAGACGGTAGAGGATCGTGTCGTTCCAGAACCGGTCGAGGCGCTGCATGGCGCGGTTCATCGACTGGAACTCGCTCGCATTGATGCCGCCAACCGCCTCGATCGAAGCGATGTGGCGACTGTAGAGGTCGGCAACGACTTCTGCGACGTCACGGCCCTTTTCAGTCAGCGAAATGCGCACGGAGCGCTTGTCGGCACGCGACTTCTTGTGGTGGATGAAGCCGTCTTCCGCCAGTTTCTTGACGTTGTAGGAGACGTTCGAGCCCATGTAATAGCCGCGCGAGCGCAGTTCGCCCGCTGTCAGTTCGCCATCCCCGATGTTGAAAAGGAGAATGGCCTGAACGGCATTGATATCGTCGCGTCCTGAACGTTCGAACTCGTCCTTGACGACATCCTGCAAACGCCGATGCAGGCGCTCCACGAGTTGCAGCGCTTCAAGATAAAGCCGACGCAGCGAGTCCTCGTCGGACGCTGCTCGTGGTTCACCCACGAGACCAGACTGGTTGATCATTTCATTGCCTCTCTGTCATGCCGGCGATGTTTCCCGCCTTGTCCGACAACTCTTAGGCAATGCGCATAAAATTCGACTTAAAGCCCGTCGTTAAGATTGTGTGTCGGCTGTGCCGTCCGGGCACGTGGTCAATGGCGGGTTAAGCGCTCGCTGCGCTTTTCAAACCCAAGCCGCATGACCAGCAAAAGCATGATGGTCAGGATGAAGACGTGGCCGACCAGCAGTGCCGGGCGCGATCCGAAAACGCCCGACCACAAGCCGTAGGCGACAACTTCGATGAAAACGGCAATGACCCAGACGACGAGGCCCCACCGTGTGGCAAGCCACAGCCCCAGCGCCGCGACCGGAAACAGGACCGACAGCGCAGCGGTCAGGGCGCGCCATTCGGGCGTGTACAGGTCGAACCGGGCGGCAGGCTCGCTGCTCATGCCGGTGACGCGCATCCAGTAGCCAAGGCCTGCGATCAGGGCCAGCGCCGCCATCAGGCGGCAAAAGATGACGAAGACCCGGTCCGTCAGTGACGGCGACCGGCGATCAATCTGCATGTCCAGCATCGACATTACCGGCTTGCCCCCAAATGCGCCGCCATCCGCTCAAGGCGACTAGCGCAAGGGGCGACCGATTGCAAAGCATCGTCAAATCGGGCAATCGCCAACCCAAGAAAATGCCACGGGAGACCAAACATGCGCAGGACCGTTGACGAGATCACCGGCGGCAACCGTTTGCGCCGGATGCGCAAGGCAGACTGGTCGCGCCGCCTTGTCCGTGAAACGCAACTGACCCCGGACGACCTGATCTGGCCAATCTTCGTGATGGAAGGCGAAGACCGCATCGAGCCGATTGCCGCCATGCCGGGTGTCGAGCGCATGACCGCCGATCGCGCCGTCGAAGCGGCGCTGCGTGCCCGCGCGCTCGGCATTCCGGCACTGGCGCCGTTTGCTGCGGTTCCGATGGAGCGCAAGGACGAGCGCGGCAGCCACATTCTCGATGCCGACAACATCATCAACCGCGTCACGCGCGCCATCAAGGCAGCGGTGCCGGAGATCGGGATCATCACCGACGTGGCGCTCGATCCGTTCACGACGCATGGCCACGACGGCATCTTGCGCGACGGCATCATCGTCAACGACGAGACGGTTGAACTGATCGCGTGCGCCGCCGTCGTTCAGGCCGAGGCCGGAGCCGACATCATCGCCCCCTCCGACATGATGGATGGCCGGGTCGGCGCGATCCGCGATGCGCTCGACGAGGCCGGGTTCCCGCATGTGGCGATCCTCTCCTATGCGACGAAGTTCGCCTCGGGTTACTATGGCCCCTATCGCGAGGCGATCGGCACAGCCGGGCTTTTGAAGGGCGACAAGAAGACCTACTACCTCGATCCCGCCAACAGCGAGGAAGCGTTGCGAGAAGCGGCGCAGGACCTTGCCGAAGGTGCCGACATGCTGATGGTCAAGCCGGGTCTTCCCTATCTCGACATCTGCCGCCGGTTGAAGGACGCCTATGGCGTTCCGGTGTTTGCCTACCAGGTCTCCGGCGAGTACTCGATGATCCGGGCCGCAGCGGCACAAGGCTGGATCGATGGCGAACGGGTGATGATGGAAACGCTCGGATCGTTCAAGCGCGCCGGCTGCGACGGCATCCTGACCTATTTTGCGCCGGAAGCCGCCGAGATCCTCAACCGCTGAGCGGTGTTTGCATCCCCTGCCCCTTGAAGCGCGGGTCGGGAACGACCACGTCTTGCACATGGAAACCGCGCCACACGACACAATGCTCCCGACCCGCTTTGCCGATGGCCGTCTTTACGATGGCGTACGGACACGCCGCATCATGGCATTCCTGATCGACTATGCGATGGTGATTGCACTCGTCATCCTGGCGATCCCCGTGGTCGGCCTCATCGGCATTGCGACCTTCGGCATCGGCTGGCTGCTCTACGCGGTTCTGGGGCCTGCGGTGGCGCTTGCCTATATCGGCTGGACAACCGGCGGACCGAACCAGGCAACCTGGGGCATGCAATGGATGGACATCCGCGTGGTGCGTTATGACGGGCAGACCATCGACTGGATGACCGCAATCGTCCACGCGGTGATCTTCTGGGCGGCCAACGTACTTTTGACCCCGTTCATCCTGCTGCTCGCGCTGTTCACCCACCACAAGCGCCTGTTGCATGACCTTGCGCTCGGCACGGTGGTCGTGCGGTCGAGCGCTTACGTCGCGGATTGATCACACCGTCGTTTGCGCGCTTGACGTCTGGTGCCGAGTTGCCATTCTAGCGGTTCGCGTTTGTTGCGACCGGCAGCGGGAATGACCAAGCACAACACCAAGACACCGCAGTTCTTCCTGACCTCGCCCTCGCCCTGCCCCTATTTGCCAGGGCAGCACGAACGAAAGGTGTTCACCCATCTCGTGGGTGAAAAAGCCCCCGAAATGAATGACATCCTGACGGTCGGCGGCTTTCGCCGGTCGCAGAACATTGCCTATCGTCCGGCCTGCGAAACCTGCCGGGCGTGCATTTCCGTGCGCATCATCGCCCACGAATTCCAGCCGACCCGCACGATGCAGCGTGTGGCGCGCGCGAATCAGGATCTCATCGGCGTCGAATTGCGGCCGGAGCCTTCCAGCGAGCAGTACTCCCTGTTCCGCCGCTACCTGGACCTGCGCCATCCCGGTGGCGGCATGTCGGACATGACTGTTCTCGACTATGCGATGATGATCGAAGACAGCCACGTGAACACCACCGTCATCGAATACCGCAAGCGCGGCCCGGGCAGCTTCATCTCGGGTGTCGGCGAAGGGCCGCTTGTGGCTGTCGCCCTGTCGGACCGCATGGCGGATGGCTATTCCATGGTCTATTCGTTCTATGATCCCGAACTCGACAGCCGCTCGCTCGGCACGTTCATGATCCTCGATCATGTGGCGCGGGCGCGGCGCGCCGGGGTTCCCCATGTCTATCTCGGCTACTGGGTCAACGGATCGCGCAAGATGGAGTACAAGACCCGCTTCCAGCCGCAAGAGCATCTGCTCGCCACCGGTTGGGAACGAAGCTGAGAGCGTCGCCTCAAGCCGGGCGCGTGAAGCGGCCCTGCGCGTAGACAAGCGGCACGCCGCCCGGCGCCGAGAAATCGGTGATCTGGCCGATCAGGATGTCGTGGTCGCCGGCGCTCACTGCCTGCACCAGATCGCAATCGAACCAGGCCACAGCCTTGGCGAGCCGCAGGCGCCCGCTGGCCATCCGCACCGTTTCGGTGCCGGCGAGCCGGTCGGCAAGGCTGCCACGGGCAAACTGCATGGCGAGATCGGCTTCGTCCTCGGCCAGGATCGACACGCTGTAGCCG
Organism: Roseitalea sp.; assembly: GCA_041752455.1. Lineage (GTDB taxonomy): Bacteria > Pseudomonadota > Alphaproteobacteria > Rhizobiales > Rhizobiaceae > JBGSWL01. Next base: position 60,669 of record JBGSWL010000078.1, read on the forward strand.
CCGCCGTGACGAAACGCTGCAAGGCTCATGCTGGCATGGCGGATCGACCAGAGCACCAGCGCCGGATCGAGTGACACCGTGTTGAACGAGTTGCAGGTCATGGTGTGGTCCAGCCCGTCATGGTGGGTCGCCACCACCGTCACGCCGGTCGCAAAACAGCCCATCGCCCGCTTCAGTTCAGCGGTGCGCAGGGCATCAAGGGAAAGATTGGCTTGAGCGTTCACGGTCAATTCCTTTGTCACGGGACGTCTTTGCCCTCGGCAAGCGTCCACAGTTCAAACCAGGTCTGGCGGTCGAGAACCACCTTGAAAGCGTCGGGCAGCGCCGAAATGCGCGCCAGCGCATTGGTTCCGACGACGGGCATGATGCGCGCCGGATGGGCCAGCACCCAGGCGAGCGCCACGGCATCAGCGCCAACACCCTGTTGCGCAGCAATTTCCGACAGGCGCGGCAGGACGCGGCGACCGATTTCGGTTGCCGGATTGAACAGCGCCCCGGCGGCCAGAGGCGACCAGGCCATCAGCGTCGTTCCGTCGGTCTGCGCCTTTGCGATCTGGCCGTTGGTGAACGCCTGACGTGCGCCAAGGCTGATCTCGATCTGGTTGACCACAAGGCGGTTGGTCATCGCCGACTGCAAAAGATTGATATCCCACGGCATGAAGTTGGAGACGCCGGCGGCGCGAATCTTGCCCTCGGCGATCAACGCATCAAGCACCGCACCGGTTGCATGGTGATCCATCAACGGATCGGGACGGTGCAACAACAGAAGATCGATCACCGGCACGGTGATGTGGTGCAACGAATTGTCGACCGAGGCGCGAATATGGGCGGGAGACGTGTCGTAGTGCTTGACCCGGCGCTCCGGATATTTGCCCGACAGCAGCATGATGTCGCATTTGGTGATGATCCTGACCCGGTCGCGCAGGTCGGCGCGGGCGCGGATCGCGTGACCGAACAGCGTTTCGCAGGTGTGGTCGCCATAGATGTCGGCATGGTCGAATGTGTCGATGCCGACCGCCAGCGCAGCCTCGATCTTGGCGCGCACATGGGCTTCCGACTGGTTGGCATCGTCGGCCAGACGCCAAACGCCATAAACCAAGCGGCTGAAGTCCAGCTTGCCACCGGCCAGCGATACGCGTTCCATTTCATGGGTCATGGGAATTGCTGTCACCGGCGTGTTCCTGTGCCGAGCGGGGTTGCCGGCATTTCATCAGGGACACGACCATACAAATGGGGCAGCGCGCAGGTTTTCAACTGCGGCAGGACCTTGGTTCCGAAAATGTCACATTCATCCAGATGCGGATAGCCCGACAGGATGAACGCGCGGATCCCCATGGCGCGGTAGCGCGCCAGCTTTTCCAGCACCTGCTCGACCGATCCGACGAGCGCGGCGCCGCATCCGGACCGCGCCCGGCCGATGCCGGTCCAAAGATTGGGCTCCACAAAGCCGTGTTCGTCCGCCTTGTCACGGTTGGCCGCCTGCAACGAGACGCCGTAGGTCTTTGCATCGAGCGCACGCGCGCGGATTTCCTCGCCCTTTTCCGGTTCGAGCTGCGAGACCAGTTCGTCGGCATATTCGCGCGCTTCCCGCTCGGTATCGCGTGCAATGACATGGACGCGCAGGCCGTAGTCGAGGACACGCCCGTGGGCGGCAGCGCGCTCATGCACGGTGCGCATGCGCTCGGCCAGCAATTCCTCAGGCTCCGGCCACATCAGGTAGACATCGCAGTGCCGTCCGCAGAGCTCGACGGCGTCAGGGGCATAGCCGCCGAAATAGAGCAGCGGGCCGCCGTTCTGCTGGTACGGGCGCACCGGGTCGGTGGAAAGCCCCTTGATCTGGTAGACCTCGCCGTCATGGTCGATCGTGTCGCGCGTCCAGGCTTGCCGCAGGATTTCAACGACTTCCGTGGATCGCTTGTAGCGGTGTTCGGACGTCGCCTGCTCGCCGGGAAAGTCCGACGAAATGACATTCAGCGTCAGGCGGCCCTTCATCATGTGGTCGACGGTCGCGACCGCGCGCGCGAGCATGGCGGGATGCACCTCACCGCAGCGAATCGCAGCCAGCATGTTGATGCGGCTCGTCAGCGGCGCCATCGCCGAAACGAAGGACCAGGTGTCCTGCCCGACCTGATAGGACGACGGACACAGGATGTTGCGAAAGCCATGGCGCTCGGCGGCCAGAACGATCTTGCTGGTGTTTTCGAAGTTCGAACGCAGATCGCCTTCCGGCACGCCCATGTGGCGGTAATCGTCCGAGCAGATCGGTGCAAACCAGGCGACTTCAGCCGCGTCGATGTCGGCGGATTTGACCGGAACGATTGTCATGATGCGCTCTCCCTGATCTGCCGCATGTGTCGTTGCACCGGCGTTTTTTTCTCTCGATAGCATCGCCAAACCTATGTATCAATAGTGCATGAATTAAGTGGGGATATCGTTTCGACCATGGAGACTGCGGGGCCTTCGCCGAATTTGCCGCTGCATGTGCAGATCAGCGAACTGATCAGCCGCGAAATCGCTGCCGGTATCTGGGCCGATGGTGCGCGCCTGCCGACCGAGCAGCAACTGGCGGTGCAATTGGGCGTGGCGGTCGGCACGCTGCGCAAGGCACTTGCAACCCTCGAAAGCCGGGGGCTCGTCGAACGGATCCAGGGGTCTGGTACCTATGTGCGCCACCAGGCCCGCACCGGTGCGATCTACGAGTTCTTCCGGCTGGAACGCTCCGGCGGGTCCACCGGTCTGCCGTCAGCGCTGATCCTGTCGCTTGACCGCCTTGCCCATCCGGAAGCCATTCCGGCCTTCGGCAATGGCGGGCGCGGAGATGTGTGGCGCGTGCGGCGGCTTCGTCTGCTTGGCACGACACCGGCGGCACTCGAAGAAATCTGGTTTGATGCGCGCCACGCCCCGCACCTCGATGCGGCGGCGATCGGCCCGTCCATCCATCTGTTCTACCGGGAAAAGCTCGGCTTCTGGATTGCCCGCGTCGAAGACCGCGTATCGGTTGCCCCCTGCCCGGATTTTTCGCCGGCGGCATTTCCGATACGGACCGGCGCGCCGTGCGGTTATGTGGAGCGGATCAGTTGGGGCAATGGCGGAACAGTCGAGGAATTCTCGCGCAACTGGTTCGACCCGGACACGACCCGCTATGTGGCGCGCTGGGTTTGAAAGCGACTGTCCAGGAACCCCCGGTACCAGTCCTTCAGCGCCGCGTCATGGGCGGCAAATCCGGCGTCCTGCTCTGCCAATGAGCGTGATCCGGGACGGCCAACTGCATCGCCGAATTCCTGCTGCCACTGATCGAGAATGCCGCGCGTCACTTCCGGATGGAACTGCAAAGCCGCGACCTGATCACCATAGGCAAACGCCTGGTTCGGGTGCACTGTCTCGTCGGACCTCGCCAGAAGCGTCGCGCCGGAGGGCAAATCCCAGCCTTGCGCATTGCCGTTCAGGGTCATGAACGTCTTCGGCATGAAACCGTTGCCGGCCGGTGTCGCCCGGGTCTCGTAAAAGCCCATCGAAAGGCCGTCGTCGGGCGCATACTTGACGGTCGCACCCAGCACGTGGGCGATCATCTGCGAACCAAGGCAGATGCCGACGAGCGGCACCGCCTTCTCCATCGCCTGTTCGATCAGCCGGAATTCATCGGCAAGATAAGGCCATTTCTCGTGTTCGGAGACCATCTGAGGCCCGCCCATCACCATCACCCCGGCTTCGTCACCGGTCAGCGCCGGGAGGCGGTCGCCTTTCCAGGGTTCATGAACGCGAATGTCGAAACCGCCCGCCCGCAGGTGGCGCCGCCCGGCGTCTTCCTCGCGCAGCGGCCAATGTTCGATGATGTGGATGATGCGTTTTGCCATGGTTGCGCCGATAGCGCGGCTTTGAACGCCGCGCCAGTGGTCACAGCGCCTCGCGCGACACCCATTTGCGGTAGGCCGCCTCGGAGCCGTTGAACACGTTGAGGTCAATCTCGGTGCCGTGGCCCTTGGCAAGCCCGGTGCCGGAATACTGCCAGAACACGAAGTCGCGGTTCGGATAACGGCCCTTGGGATGTTGGGCGACCGAGCGCAGCCAGAACGGATAGTCCTTGAACTGGCCCTTGAGGTTGTCTTCGTAGAAATCCGGGGCGGTGTAGATGATCGGTCGCTGGCCGTAGTGGGCTTCCAGCCGATCCATGAAGACCTTCATTTTCTCCAGCACTTTGGCGCGCGGCAGCTTGTGCGGGCAGGTCTTGCGGTTGCCGTGCCATTCGACATCGATGACCGGCGGCAGCGCGCCCTTTTCCTTCGGCACGTTGCGGATGAACCAGTCGGCCTGTTCGGAGGCGGCGCGGCACCAATAGAAGAAGTGATAGGCGCCGCGCGGCACACCGGCCTCGCCCGCTGCCTTCCAGTTCTTGGCAAACATCGGGTCCACATGCTTGCCGCCTTCGGTCGCCTTGATGAAGGCGAAGTTGGCGCCGCGCTGGCGCAGCTTCACCCAATCGATCGGGCCTTGCCAGCGGGAAACATCGACGCCGTGCACTTCGAAATGCTTGGGCGAAGCGCGGCCGAAATCGACCGGATCCTTGTCTGAGAACCGCGCCGGGTAGATCGTGCCGTCAAAGCCCTTGCCTCGGCTGCGGCCAGTCGCTGCCGGTTTTTCCGGCCGGACCATGGCAACTTCGACGGGCGCTGGCGCCGCGATCTGCGCCGGCACCTGCGAAGATACGGTTGCGGCATAGGTTTCCGGCGCCGCAAGGATCAGGCCCGAAACATCCCCCACTGCGCCGGGCGGTGTCGGCCCGCCGGCGATCGAGGCGGTCGTCTCATTGGATGGCGCGGGCAGATCCAGCGCTGCCGTCGGCGACGAGGACACGCAGCCGGGCAGTACCGAAACTGTCAGGAAAAGCGAGGCGATGACGCAAGCAAGACGCATGGGGACCCGTGAAACGATGACGCAAATGGGTTGCACACTCCCGGCGCAAGCACCGGGGACAAGCCGTTATCGTTAAGGGTCCATTATTGAAAAAGGGACAATTGGAGTGGTTAAGGGAAGGTGAAAGATTGACCCACCATATGCCAAACCTACTAGCAAAACTAGCTAATGCTTATTGCAAAGAAATCTACTGAATTCAACAAAACAGCAATAAAAAGATCCAAACTCGGCATAAGAAAAAGTAAATAACCAAAAACTGCAAAAGTTATCTATATAAATAGAATTTTTCGCCTTTTAATATCATTTTTCGCAAATATTTCATAGCAAATTCCTCTTAGAAGATTTTCAAATTTCGATTTTGCTTCGGCCCAGTTACCAGTTTGGCGTTCAGTTTTATTTTCTACACCAATCGCAAGTCGCAGAAATTCATCCCATTCGTGGCTATAATACTTTCCATAAATCGTTTGATGTCCATCCGTTCGAATTTCATCATTAAACCTTATATAGTTGTAGGCTGTAAAGTTTCGAATGCCATAGTCCGAGAATTCATGCTCATTTCGCCCGTACTTCAACACCCACGGCCTAAATATTCTATATATTAAATTTGCGAAAAACAATAATACCATACCAAAATATATCGTTCGTATCTTTGTTTGTCCATCCAATATGAAATATGGTCTTGTAATACTGGTGATGTTTGAAAACTGAAAATATTCAGTTACCTGATCATTGAACAATATTAAATATCCTACAAAACCGAGAAAATAGGAAAACTTTGCAATTGGACCATCTAAAAATTCAACATAAGGAGACCATCCAAAATTATAGATAAATATTTGATATTTCATTTTAATTTGATCAGTGAAATTTATCGCCATCAAGCCTCACCCCCCAAATTTCCCGCTCCTCGGAAAGCCCTTCGGCACCAGCCGTCCGGCAGAGGCGCGGGGGGCGATCCATTCGGCCAGTTCTTCCTTCGTGCGGGTAAAGGTGCGGTCCGACGCATCTTGCCAGGACAGGCCTGCATCAAGACGGAAGGCCTTCATGTCGAGAATGCCGCCATCCTTGTATTTCTGCAGGCGCACGCCCTTGCCGCGCGCCATTTCCGGCACCTGGTCGAGGGCAAAAATCAGCATCTTGCGGTTCTCGCCGATCACCGCGAGATGATCGGGCGCAGCGGCTGCATCGGCGGGGTCGAGGAAGCCGATCAGGCGCGCCTCGTCCGGCAGCTTGACGTTCATCACCTGCTTGCCCTTGCGGGTGTTGGCGGCGACGTCATCTTCCGCAACGATGAAGCCGTTGCCTTCCGCGGAAGCCAGCAGCAGCCTGCGGCCAGACCGCGCCACAAAGGCCGTGACAATGTCCTGGTCGTTTTCCATGTCAACGATCAGGCGAACCGGTTCGCCATGGCCGCGACCGCCCGGCAGCCGGTCGGCGCCGATCGTGTAGAACTTGCCGCCGGTGGTGAAGACGAGGATCTTGTCGGTCGTCTGGGCATGGAAGGCGTGTTTCAGCCGGTCGCCTTCCTTGAAGGTGAGCGTCGCATGATCGGCCAGATGGCCCTTCAGCGCGCGCATCCAGCCCTTTTCCGAGACGACGACCGTCACCGGCTCCTTTTCGATCATCGCCTGCTGGACCGCTTCGATGTCGATCTCGGCGGCCTCGGCAAAGTCCGAGCGGCGGCGGCCAAGCGGGGTGTCCTTGCCGAACTTGGTCTTCACCTCGCCGATTTCCCAGGCGATCGTCTTCCACTGGCGCTCGTCGGATGACAGCAGCGTTTCGATCTGGGCTTTCTCGGCCGACAATTCGTCGTGCTCGCGGCGGATCTCCACCTCTTCCAGCTTGTTCAAGGCACGAAGGCGAAGGTTCAGGATCGCCTCGGCCTGCACCTCGGTCAGCTTGAAGAAGGCGATCAGCTCGGCCTTGGGATGATCCTCGTAGCGGACGATCCGGATCACTTCATCGATGTTGAGATAGGCGATCAGGAACCCGGCGAGGATTTCCAGCCGCTTGTCGATCTGGCCGAGGCGAAAGCGCGAGCGGCGCTGCAGCACGTCGCGGCGATGGTCGAGCCATTCGCGCAGAACCTCGGCCAAGTTCATCACTTTGGGCACGATGCCGCCAGACAGGACGTTCATGTTGAGCGGTATCCGGCTTTCCAGTTCGGTCAGCTTGTAGAGCGACTCCATGAGAAGTTCGGGATCGACCGTGCGGGTCTTCGGCTCGAGCACGACACGGATGTCCTCGGCGCTTTCGTCACGAATGTCTTCCAGCAGCGGAATGCGCCGCGCCATCAGGAGTTCTGCGATCTTCTCGATCAGCCGCGACTTCTGCACCTGAAACGGGATTTCCGTGACGACGATCACATAGCCGCCACGGCCCGTGTCTTCGCGGTGCCAGCGGGCGCGCACGCGAAAGCCGCCACGGCCGGTCTCGTAGGCGTCAAGGATGGCCGCGCGCGGCTCGACGATGATGCCGCCAGTCGGAAAGTCAGGACCGGGCACGAATTCCACCAGTTTGGTGACTGTCGCATCCGGGTTGGCGATCAGGTGCAGCGCGGCATCACAAAGTTCTGCAGCATTGTGCGGCGGGATCGAGGTCGCCATGCCCACGGCGATGCCGGACGAGCCATTGGCGAGCAGGTTCGGAAACGCACCGGGCAAGACGACGGGCTCTTCATCTTCCTCGTTGTAGTTGGGGCGAAAGTCGACCGCGTCCTCGGTGATACCCTCCATCAGGAGGGTGCCGACTTCAGTCATGCGCGCTTCGGTATAGCGGTAGGCGGCGGCGTTATCGCCATCGATGTTGCCGAAATTACCCTGCCCGTCGACGAGCGGGTATCGTACCGAAAAATCCTGCGCGAGCCGCACCAGCGCATCATAGATCGCCTGGTCGCCATGCGGGTGGAAGTTACCCATCACGTCGCCGACGATCTTGGCGCATTTGCGGAAGCCGGCGGTCGGATCAAGCCGCAGCAGGCGCATCACATAGAGAATACGCCGGTGAACCGGCTTCATGCCGTCACGCGCGTCGGGCAGCGCCCGGTGCATGATCGTCGACAAGGCATAGGCAAGGTAACGCTCTTCGAGCGCCGATTTCAGATCGACCGGCTCGACGGAGCGAGCCGGTTCATCGCCGTTTGGCGGTGTGACGTTCTTGGACATGGCCAAGCGTTAGCCAAGCGGCCGATTCGCGGCAAGCAAGCGCGCCGATCATTCCTCGCGGAATGCCAATGCCATCGAATCAAGGATCGGCCGGACCAGATATTCGGCAAATGTCCGCTCGCTGGTTGCAATCAGCGCTTCAACCGGCATGCCCGGATAGATCTGGCTGCTCGATATGTTGTCCGGAAGACGCGAGATGCGCAGACGGGCCAGATAGTATGGTTCGCGCGTCGCCTCGTCGACAAGGCGGTCCGGCGAAACAAAGGTCACCTCACCGCTGGCTTCCGGCGTCGTACGCTGGTTGAGCGCGGAAAGCCGCAGGCGCGCTTCCTGTCCCGGCTGCACGTGATCGATATCGGCCACCGACAGACGCACCGATGCGACCATGTCGCTTTCGCCCGGAAGAAGTTCGGCCAGCGGCTCTCCGGGACGGATCACCTGACCCGGCGTGTTGACTTCAAGCCGCACGATGCGGGCGTTTGCGGGCGAGCGCACGACAGTACGTTCCAGCACATCGCGGGCGGCCGCGATCCGCTCACCGGTATCGGCAAGGTTGTCGCGAACCTCGGAAAGCTCGGTGACTGCCTGCTCGACGATCTGGGTCCTGGCGCGGTTGATCTGCTCGCGGGTTTCGATGATCTGGGTGCGCGACCGCGCAATTTCAGCCTCGATGGCGCCTTGCTGGCCGATCAGGTCCGCTCGCGCGCGGATCAGCGATGTGTATTCATCGCGCGTCGTCAAACCCTGGCCGAGCAGCGCTTCCTTGCGCGTTGTCTCCTCGCCGATGATCTCCAACTGCTCGGAAATGGCGTTCTGACGGGACTCCAGCCCGACAATCCCCTCCTCGAGCGCGGTGATGCGCTGATTGAGGATCGCCTCTTCCGAGGCCAGTCGCGTACGGCGCGTATCGAACTCGCGGGTATTTTCGGTCAGGGTGTCCTCGAGATCCAGCGCTTTGGCACGGGCCGTCAGGAACTCCGAGAAGACGATCGCTTCCCTGGTATCACGCTCGGCAACGAGTCGGCTGAGGCGTGCCTGCAGGCTGACATGCTGCTTTTCAAGCCGCTGCAGGGCGGCACGCGCCTGCGTGTCATCAAGTTCGATCAGGGCGTCACCAGGCTGAACATCGCCGCCTTCCCTCACGTGCACCTTGCGTACGATGCCGCCTTCGAAATGCTGGATCACCAGGTTTTCGCCGACAACGGCGACACTGCCCACGGCGATGACCGCGCCGTTCATCGGCAGCGTGACAGACCAGCCCAGAAAGCCGAACACGAAGAGGAGAACCGAAGCCCAACCCCACAACGATGCCATGCGGGTAGACTGTACCCGCCGGGCCATCGTGTCGAGGGCCGCGCCGGGCGAGCCGAGTGCGACATCAGCCATTTTGACCTCCTGCCGGCGGCATTGCGCGCAGGGGTTTCAGACCCGGGCCAAAGCCTGCGAAAGGCGATTGACTGGTAGCCGTCTCGCGCTGGGTTGGCACCGTGTAATCGGTTGCGGCGATCGTCGTGTTGGCATTGGCCGGGGCGCTTTCTGCGGCAGGCCGAAGCGGTGACGTTCGCCCGGCCCGCTTGGCCAGTTGTTCGACGCGGCGACGCAGAACCTCATCGCGCGGGCCATAATCGGCAATTGTGCCGGCTTCGACAACGATCACGGCATCGACCATCGACAGAACATCATCGCGCTGCGTGACCATGACGACCGTGCGCCCGGCCTGGCGCGCAGCGTCAATGGCGCCGGCAAAAGCAACTCGGCCGTCAGAATCAAGGCTGGCATTCGGCTCATCCAGCAAAAGAAGCGCTGGTTCGCCAAAAAAGGCGCGCGCCAGCGCGATCTGTTGCAGTTGCCCACCCGATAGCATCACGCCGTCACTGCCGACACGGGAGCCGTAATCGTCGGCAAGCGACATGATCATGTCGTGTGCATGAGCCTTGCGCGCTGCGGCCTCGATATCCTCGCGCGTTGCGTCCGGCCGGAACCGCGCAATGTTCTCGCCGATCGAGCCGGGCAGAAGGCGTACGGCCTGCTCGACATAGCCGACATGGCGGCCACGGTCGGCCGGATCCCAATCGGCAATGTCGGCACCGTCATACTCGATTGCACCGGTGGTCGGTGCCAAAGCTCCGGCCATCATGCGCAGCAGCGTCGATTTGCCTGCGCCACTTGGTCCGATCATCGCCACGACCGAACCGGCGGGCACGTTGAGGTTCAGGGTGCGAATGACAGGAACCGTCGAGCCGCGGTTTGACCGGACGAGATATGAGATATCGCGGACCGAAATCCGCCCCTTTGGCGCGCCATGGTTCCGGTATCTTTCCTGCCGGGCCGAGAAGGCGGCAATCCCGTTGTTGACCGTGGTCCAGGCTGACCGGGCATCGGCGATCTGCCGCCAGGAGGCGATGGCCTGATCAATGGGTTGCAAGGCGCGACCACTGACAATCGATGATGCAAAGATCATGCCCGCCGTCATCTGCCCGTCAAGAACCAGCCAGGCGCCGACGCCGAGAATGGCAAGCTGGAGCATCATGCGAATGGCCTTTGATATGCCCGACAAGGTCGCGGCGGTCGAACCGGCGCCATCGGCGCCATCCAGGCTGTTGACCATTGCGGTGCGCCAGCGCGCGGAAATCGACGGGGTCATCCCCATGGCCCGCATCACTTCGGCGCTGTTGGCATAGGCTTGCGCCAGATCGGCAGGTCGATCGGGGACCGCCATCGCCTTCTTGCTGGCGCGCACGGCAAGCACCTGGTTGAAAAGTGCGATGATGACCAGCAACGCCATGCCGAGGAACGTGATCAGGCACAGCACCGGATGAACAAAGTAAAGCATCACCATGAACAGCGGCGCAAACGGCAGATCGAATATCGTGAAGACCGCGCGACCGGCGAGGAATGCGCGCAGGGAGACCAGGCCTTTCAGGATTTCCGATGCCTTTTGCGGCCCGGCGGGATCGTCGGCCAGCGCCTGCACAGCCAGAGGGCCGATGACAATATCCAGCCGGTTTGCCATGCGGCCGACATAGATGGACCGGACCGCTTCCAGAATGCCGAGGAGCGCCAAAGCGGCGATGGCCAACAGCGAAATGTAGATGAGGGTGTTGATGCTCGAAGATGGCAGGACGCGGTCATAAACCTGGAGAAGATAAAGCGGCAGAACCAGTGCCAGCATGTTCGTGACGAACGAAAACGCCGCGAGATTGCCGGCAATGCCGCGCAAGACGCTTTCGACCTTGACACCCGTTTGCATGAAAACCCCTAAAGCCCCCGACCCCGCGCCGTCTGCACTGCATAGCTATCCGGCAATGGCGGCACATGCAGTGGACTGCCGCCCGAAGCGCTATCATGCGACGCAATACTCAACAAAGACCAAACATGACGGACCCGGCCATCGCCGGGTCCATTTCAATTTGTCAGAGGAGGCGGATCATTTGGCGAGCAAATCCCGAATCTCGGTCAGAAGCGCCACATCGGCCGGCGGTGCATCCGGGACCGACGGCGCTGCTTCTTCCTTGCGGCGCAGCGAGTTGACCGCCTTGACCATCAGGAAAATGATGAAAGCCAGAATGATGAAGTTCAGCGCGACCGTGATGAACGAGCCGAAGGCCAGAACAGCGCCCTGTTCCTTGGCAGCTTCGAGACTTGTCGCGGTGACCGCCGACGACAGGCCGATGAAATAGTTGTTGAAGTCCAGCCCGCCGAAAATTGCGCCGACCACCGGCATGATGATGTCATTGACGAGGCTGTCGACTATCTTGCCGAATGCTCCGCCGATGATCACGCCGACGGCGAGATCCATCACGTTGCCCTTTGATATGAATTCCTTGAATTCGTTCAGCATATGCGCCCCCAAAAGTCTGGTTATTGACCCTGCGATTGTTCGCAGCCGCAAAAGCCTTATCGGAAAGATTTCACTTCGTTAACCGGAATCTGCACGCCATGCGCGTGGCCTGAACCGGCTGAAGACTTGACCTAGCGACCGCGCACCGCTCACATGCCTGCCTTGCTGCCCCGGGCAGCGTGGGAGGCATCGGCATCTTGCAAGGCTGGTTGATTGCGCTTGTTGCGTTTTTCTACCTGGCAATCCTTTTTGCGATTGCTGCGTGGGGTGACGCGCGTGCGCGCTCGGTGCCGGTCAATCGTCCGCGCCCGCTCGTCTATTCCTTGAGCCTTGCGGTCTACTGCACATCCTGGACCTTCTTCGGATCGGTCGGGCTCGCCACCACGAACGGGTTCGAGTATTTCGCGATTTTCCTCGGGCCGATCCTCGTCTTCACGCTCGGGATGCCGCTGATCCGACGTGTGGTGCATCTGTCGAAATCGGAACGCATCACGTCTGTCGCGGATTTTCTCGGCGCCCGCTACGGCAAGAGCGTCAAGGTGGCGGCGCTGGCCGCCTGCATTGCCGTGGTCGGCACGGTTCCCTACATCGCCCTGCAACTCAAGGCGATCAGCGATACGGTGACGCTGATGGTGCGCCACTATGATCCGCTCGGCCTTCCGTCAACCGGCCTACCGGTCGATGTCTCGTTCATCGTCGCTGCAAGCCTTCTGGCGTTCGCAATCCTTTTCGGGACGCGCCACGCCGATGCGACAGAGCATCAGGACGGATTGATTCTCGCCGTGGCGGTGGAATCGGCGATCAAGCTGTTCTTCTTCCTGACTGTGGCGATTGCGGTGATATTTTTCCTCAATGGCGGCGTCGGGCCGATCATCGAGGCGTTCCAGACCGATCAACGGGTTTCAGCCGCTCTCGCGCGCGGCAGCTCCGGCGGCACATGGCTGGTGATGACGCTTTTGTCGGCCTTTGCGATCCTGCTGCTGCCGCGACAGTTCCATGTAACGGTCGTGGAATACCGTTCGAATGTGGAACTGCGGCGGGCCATGTGGTTGTTCCCGGCCTATCTGGTCGCGATCAACCTTCTGGTCATGCCGATCGCGGTTTCCGGCCTGCTTCATGCGCCTGCCGGAACTCCTGCCGATCTCTACTTTCTGTCGCTGCCGATGGCTGCCGGCCATGATCTTTTGACACTGATGACCTTTGTCGGCGGACTTTCGGCAGCGACCGCCATGGTCATCGTCGCCTCGGTCGCGCTGGCGGTGATGGTATCGAACGACCTCGTCATTCCGATCCTGTTGTCGCGCACCAATCCGTCATGGCGGTCGCAACCGGGCGACTGGTCGCACCTGATCCTGAACATCCGTCGTATCGCCATGGGTATGGTCATTCTGGCGGCGTTTGCCTACTACCGGCAGACCGAGACGACGACGCAATTGTCCTCCATCGGGCTCCTGTCGTTTGCAGCCATTGCGCAATTTGCCCCGGCGTTCCTGATCGGCCTTGTCTGGCGTGGCGCCAATGCCCGCGGCGCTTTCCTCGGCATGGCCGGCGGCATCGCGGTCTGGGCCTGGACCCTGCTGCTTCCCGCCATGATCGGCAATCAGGCCGAAATTGTTGCAAACGGCCCTTGGGGTCTTGCGCTGCTCAGGCCCGAGGGCCTGTTCGGGGTACGGTTCGATCCGCTCGTACACGGCGTGTTCTGGAGCCTTCTGGCCAATGTCATCCTGATCGTCGCCGGGTCGGTTTCCCGCGTTGCCCGCCCGCTGGAGCGCATTCAGGCCGTGACGTTCGTGCCGCGCGAGGCGCAACAATCCATCGCCCTCAAGCGCTTCCGCACGACCACGACGATTGCCGAGGTCAAGGCGGCGCTCGCCCGTTATGTCGGGACCGCGCGGATGGAGCGGGCCTTTGCAGCTTTTGAACTGCGCGAAGGGCGCAAACTGGCTGGCACAGAAACTGCCGACATCGCGGTGGTTCGGCAAGCCGAGCAGATACTTGCCAGCGCGATCGGGTCATCATCCGCGCGCCTTGTCCTGTCGCTGCTTCTGGAAAAGGATGGGACGTCTTCGACCGACACGATCCGGCTGCTCGATGATGCCTCCGAAGCCCTGCAGCAAAACCGCGACCTTCTGCAGAAAGCCCTCGACCAGATGGATCAGGGCATCTCGGTCTTCAACAACGAGTATCGGCTGACCAACTGGAACGGACAGTTCCGGCGGTTGCTCGGACTGCCGCCGGAAATGGGCCATTTCGGCATGCCGCTCAAAGCGATCACCGCAATGCTGGTGGAGACCGGGCAGATCGACGCGGAAACCGAGCGCGAAACCGTCGAGAGCATCACCCAATTCCGCCGGACCTGGCAGTTGGCGCTGAAACGCAGCGGGCGCATCCTGGAAGTCCGCTCCAACCCGATGCCGGATGGCGGGATCGTCATCACCTACACCGACATTACCGGCCGGGTGGAGGCCGATGAAGCCCTCAAGCGCGCCAAGGAAAGCCTCGAGTTGCGGGTCAAGGCGCGCACCGTCGAACTCACCAAGGTCAACGAGGAACTGGCGAAAGCACAGGCCCGCGCCGAAGAAGCCAATCTTGGCAAGACCCGGTTTCTGGCAGCGGCGGGTCACGACATCTCCCAGCCGCTCAACGCGGCGCGGCTGTATACCTCGTCTCTCGTGGAACGGCTGGCCAACCATGGCGATGGCAAAAGCCGCGATGTCGCCGGCAAGATCGACAGCGCTCTGGAAGCGGTCGAGGACATCATCGGCGCGGTTCTCGACATCTCGCGCCTGGATGCCGGCGCGCTGAAGCCCAATCCGAGCGCGTTTGCCATCGGCGATCTGCTCGAGCAGGTCGTTTCGGACTTCCAGCCAATGGCAGAGAAGAAGGGGCTTTCCTTGCGCTTCGTGCCGACCCGGCTGGTTGTCGAGACCGACCGCAACCTGCTTCGCCGGGTGATCCAGAATCTTGTCTCCAACGCGATCAAGTACACCCATGAGGGGCGCATCCTGGTCGGTGTCCGGCGCCAGGAACACCACGTCGTCATCTGCGTGCTCGATACCGGGATCGGGATTGCGCAGAACCAGTTCCAGCACGTGTTCAAGGAGTTCCAGCGCCTCTCGGACGGGGCACGGATTGCCAGCGGACTGGGTCTCGGGCTTTCGATCGTCGACCGGATTTCGCGGGTGCTCAGCATCGATGTGGCACTGAATTCGGTGCCCGGCAAAGGCACAGCCTTTACCGTCGCGGTTCCGCGCAGCCACCTGACGGCATCAGAAAAGCCGTTGCAGCGGATCCTTCTGACACCAAGTCGCGAATTGCTCACCGGCCTGGTGATCGCCTGCATCGACAATGACGAGGCGGTCATGGCCGGCATGAGCGTTCTTCTCACCGGATGGGGTGCGCGGGTCATCGCTGCGCCGCGCCGCGATGTTCTTGCCGAGCGGCTTGATGCGGAGCTGTTTGCCCCGCATGCGATCATTGCCGACTATCACCTTGATGACGGCACTGGGCTCGACGTCATTGCCGACATGCGCGAGCGGTTCGGTCCGGCCCTCACCGCCATTCTGGCGACGGCTGATCGCTCGACGGAACTGCGGAACCGGTGCTCCGCCGGCGATATCCAGCTGCTCAACAAACCGCTGAAGCCGGCGGCGCTGCGCGCCATCCTGACGCAAATTCCGCTGGCGCGCGAAGCGGCGGAATAGCAGCTCTGCTCAACACATCAGGCGTGCGACAGGCCGCCCTCGCCCTCGCCGCGCAGCAGATCCGATCCAATGCGCGACAGGCGGATGACAGCCTGGGTGCGGCTGTCGACATTGAGCTTCTGCAACACCGCCGAGACATGCGCCTTGATCGTCGCTTCCGACACATCGAGTTCGTAGGCGATCTGCTTGTTCAGCCAGCCTTCGGCCAGCATGCCGAGCACGCGCGCCTGCTGCGGCGTCAGGGTGCGAATGCGACCGATCAGGTCTGCAATTTCCGGGTCGTTTTCGCTGCCAAGGTCGATATGGGCGGGAAGCGCCACCTCGCCATCCAGCACGCGCTGGACGCTGGTGCGGATGACTTCCGTATTGGATGACTTGGAGATGAAGCCCGACGCGCCGAGTTCGATCGACCGGCGCACGGTTGCCGGATCATCGGTTGCCGAGACAATCACCACAGGCACTGCCGGATGGGTCGCGCGCACGGCAACCAGCGCCGAAAGGCCACTGGCCCCCGGCATGGTCAGGTCCAGCATCAGAAGGTCGATGTCCCCTTCGCGCTCGAGCGTGGCGTTTGCCTGCGCAAAGTCACCAGCCTCCAGCATGATCGTGTCATCAGCGGCACCATTGATATGGCCAGCCAAAGCCGACCTGATCGCATCGCGAAACAATGGATGATCGTCAGCTATCAGTATTTTAGTGGTCAAAGCGGCCCTCCCCCGACTGAGACCACCGGGCGACTCCTGCCATCGCTACCGGCGTTGACCAAGTAACACCGCTTCGTGCCGAAGCGTCAAGCCGCGTTACGACTTCATTGCGCGGGTTTGAGCCGGCGAACAAGTGCGGGCAGCCGCAAGACGAACCATGCGACCGTCCAGACATTGCCAAGAAACGGCAACGGAATGATCCAGAAAACGGCTCGCCAGCCGCGCTCGAAGCCTGCGATGACCACCGCCGACAGCAGGAAACCGAGATAAAGATCGGCCAAGGTGACCAGTCCCCAAGGGTCGGCGGTGATCGCGTCAAACGACGCCCAGAAGTCTGCCGCATAGGCGGCCCAGATGATGAGAGCCGCAAATGCTGCTCCGATCACTGCAAGTGCCGCGCGCAAAGCCATCATCATGTCGGGAGTTCTCCATTCGGTTGCATGGTCGTGATGTGACCATCGCAACCGGCATTTCAAGCCTTCCGGCACCGACAGCTTCGGTCACGGCTATTTCGAGAGGAGTTTGGCGACCTTGTTGCAATAGGCCTTCGATACCGGGTTCATCGAACGGGCGCCGTGGCCGGCATTGTATTTGAGGATCGTGCCGCAGGTCGAACCGCCGGAAAGCCGGTGTGCGGTGCCGAGGTATTTCATGCCGTATTTGAGGTTGGTGGCCGGATCGTAGAGACCGCTGGCCGATCCGGTGTAGCCCATCATGCGCGCCGTTGCCGGCTTGATCTGCATGAGGCCGATTTCGCCAGCCGCACCGCGCGCTTTCGGATTGTAGGTACTCTCGGTCTGGATGACGGCGTGGGCGAGATCGACGGGTACGCCATTGGCTTTTGCGTGCGAAACCACAAGCGCTGCAAACGGTCGCTTGTCGCTGCGCTGGCGTGTCGAGACCGTGATAGCCTGCAGCGGATCCTTGACGTTCAAGGCGTGGTCTTGCGTGTTGATGCCGGGAAGTGCGGCGGTGGAGGTGGTCTGGCATCCTGTTGCGACAATGCACAGGAGAGCCGCAGCGGCAACGCCGAGCGGTGTCTTGATCATGTGGTGGTATCCCCGATTGTTCAGTCGAGGTTTGCATCAATCCGCCGATTGGGGCCAAGATACCGGCGTGAAAATCACTTTGCGTTGCAACCTGTCATGGCACCCGGGTCGGCGCGTTGCGGGCCTTGGCCGTCAACGCGAGAATATCATCGAGCACCTGAAGCGTCGATCGGTCAGCCGCACCATCGACCAGCACTTGGCGAAACCGCCTCTGGAAGGCCTCGACGCAGATACTGGTGCGCCGGTCGAAAACCCCGGAAATCGGGCACTCCATGCCGTACTGCACCAATTTTTCTTGCAATGCAGCAACGCCCGGACCTGTGTCGCCTTCGCGCAGCACTTGCGTGCCTGCAGGGCCTGACGCCTCAGCCCAAAGGCCGATCCCGGAGGCGGCAAGACGGGCCCAGGGAAAGTGTTCCCCCGGATCACGTTTTCGCTCGGGCGCGATGTCGGAATGGGCAACAATGTTCCAAGGTGCGATCGCATGGCGCGCAAGGATGCCGCGACACAGCGCAATCAGCGCCTCGATCTGGGCATCCGGATAGGGCGGCAAACCGTAGCGGTGACCGCCATTGACGATTTCGATGCCAACCGACCGCGAATTGACATCCTCGCGGCCCTGCCATGAGCCCTTGCCGGCATGCCAGGCGCGGTCACGTTCAGCGACCAGTTGCACCACTGCCCCGTCTTCATGCAGCACGTAGTGGCAGGAGACCTGGCTTTCGGGATTGCACAGCCAGTCCTCGGCGCCCTTGCCGCTTTCCATTTCGGTGTAATGCAGAACCAGCAGGTCGATGGTCGTACCGTCGGCCCTGACGCCGATGTTCGGCGACGGACGAACCGTGGCGCCTGCGTGGTCGGCACAAAAAGCTGGTTCAGCCATCGGCAGGCATGCGCTTTCGGGCAAGGTCAGGCTCGATAGCTGCCCAAGCTGTGGTGATTGCGGCCATGCGATCATGGGCGATACCGACAAACTCCTCAGGAACGCCACGCGCAACCATCGCATCGGGGTGATTGTCGCGCACCAGTTCGAGGTAGCGCGACCGGGCCACATGGTAGTCCATCTCCGGTGACAGGCCGAGTATCCGCCAAGGGTCAGACCGGCCGCGATCAACGTGGCGGGCGGCGATCCGTTCGAAAGCAGCGTCGGTCACCCCGAAGATTTCAGCCACATCGCCGAGAAACGCCATCTCGTTTTCATGGATCATCCCGTCGGCCTTGGCGATGTGAAACAGGCCGTCAAGGATGTCGCGCAGGATCGGGCAGTCGGGTTTTCCGGAACCGCAGAGATCGGCCATCTGCCGGGCATAGGCATGAAAGCCTGCGACGTCACGTTTGGCGAGGTTGTAGAGCGTCGCCACGTTACCGGCCTCGTCCGCAGGGATCGCGAAAATCTCCCGAAATGCAGTGACTTCAGCCGGCGTCACGATGCCGTCGGCCTTTGCCATCTTGGCGGACAAGGCAATCATCGCGACGGAAAAGGCAACGCGCGCCCGGGTCTCCGGGTCACCTTCAAAGACCGTGCGCACTTGCTCGATCACGGTCGCAAACGCCGTGGCAGCCGTGCCGGTCAAAAATGCGGACAAGCGATTCCAGATCGTCATGACACGTTCTAGCCCAACCGCCGGTGTGGCGAAAGCAAGTGTGTGCGTACTAGTTGTGGTCGTCCGGCTCCAGTTCGAGGAGCACGGCAAGATCACCACCGCGCAAAACCAATCGCTTGTCGATGATCTCGAACCGCCGCACTTTTTCGAGCTTGGCAAAAAACCGGTGCTCGAACTTCATCGCAGCCTCGGCGCACGCCATGCGGGTGGCGGCAATCGGCGACACGGTCATGGCGCCATCAGTGAGTTCCTCATAGCCTGCGGTGAACCGGTTGCAGCCGCCGCGACCGCCGATCCGGTCATTTTCGAACGTGATGAAAGCTTCGGGATTGCCGGCGATCTTCCACGACGTGCCGGCCAGCACCCTGACTGGTTCGGCCTGTGCCGGGGCTATGTGGAGCATGGCAACCAGGAGGCTGACGCCAACCATCAACAGCGTGGATTTCATCGGGTGCATTCCTCTTTCCCTCCGGCATCGACCATTGCCGTGACGGCTTTGTGGCAAGTGCGCGGCTTGTCCGTATCGCCGATTTCAGCAAGATGGAAATGGCAAAACGGAGACTTGGATGACCGGCACCGGCAAGTGGCAGTTCTGGATTGATCGCGGCGGCACGTTCACGGACGTGATCGGGCGCGATCCGCAAGGGCAGTTGCGGGCGCGCAAATTGCTGTCGGAGAACCCGGAGGCCTACCGGGACGCGGCGGTGCAAGGCATCCGCGACATTCTCGGCCTTTCCGCCGACGCCCCGATCCCGGCAGGACTTGTCGAGGTGGTTCGCATGGGAACCACCGTTGCGACCAATGCGCTGTTGGAGCGCAAGGGCGACCGGACGCTGCTATTGATCACGCGCGGTTTCCGCGACGCGCTGAAGATCGCATACCAGGCGCGGCCCGACATTTTCGCCAAAGAGATCGTGCTGCCCGAACAGCTCTATGAGCGCGTCATCGAGGTTGACGAACGGGTGCTGGCCGATGGCACCGTTGAAACGCCATTCGACGCGGCAACCCTTGACGCGGCGCTCGCGCAGGCGCGGGCCGACGGCATCGACGCGGTGGCAATCGCCTTCATGCATGCCTGGGCCTATCCGGCCCACGAAAAAGCTGCGGCCGAACGGGTCCGCGCCGCCGACTTTGCGCAAGTATCCGTCAGCCACGAGGTTTCGCCACTCGCCAAACTGGTCGGTCGCGGCGATACGACCGTGGTCGATGCCTATCTGTCGCCGATCCTTCGCCGTTATGTCGATCGCGTGGCGGGGGAGTTGGGTATTGGTGCTTTGCCATCACCCACGTCCTTCGAGGCGGCGCCTGACGGCGCCGCACCTCAGGATGAGGGGGATGGTCGCCCTGCCCCTCATGCTGAGGTGCGAGCACAGCGAGCCTCGAAGCACGAGGGGCATAGCGAAACCCGCCTGCAGTTCATGATGTCATCGGGCGGGCTTACCTCGGCCTCGACCTTCCAGGGCAAGGATGCGATCCTGTCCGGCCCGGCGGGCGGTGTGGTCGGCATGGTGGAAACGGCGCGCGAGGAAGGTTTCGGCCATGTCATCGGTTTCGATATGGGCGGCACATCGACCGACGTCGCCCATTGCGACGGCACCTATGAGCGCGCTTTCGAGACCGAGGTTGCAGGCGTTCGCATTCGAGCGCCGATGATGCGCATCCACACGGTCGCGGCCGGCGGCGGGTCGATCCTCAAATACGAGGATGACCGGTTTCAGGTTGGCCCGGCCTCTGCCGGTGCCAATCCGGGGCCAGCCGCCTACCGGCGCGGCGGACCGCTGACCGTCACCGATGCCAATGTGATGGTCGGCAAGCTCGATCCGGCAACATTTCCGGCCATCTTCGGACCGGCGCGCGACCAGCCGTTGGATGCTGACGTCGTGCGCCAAGATTTTGCGACGCTGGCATCCCGGATCGGTGGCGGACGCACACCCGAACAGGTGGCGGAAGGCTTCCTGACGATTGCGGTCGAGAACATGGCGAACGCCATCAAGAAGATTTCGGTGCAACGCGGCCATGATGTGACGCGCACCGTGCTCAACTGTTTCGGCGGCGCTGGCGGTCAGCATGCCTGCCTGGTTGCCGATGCGCTCGGCATGGACGCGGTGCTGATCCATCCGCTGTCGGGGCTGCTCTCGGCCTACGGCATCGGCATGAGCCGGGTTTCCGCCTCGCGCCAACACGCGCTTGTCATGCCGCTTGAAGAGCAAACCCTTCCGGAAATCACGAATCTTCTGAATCGCTTGCAGACGGATGTTGAAGCCGAACTGGAGGGCCAGGGGGTTGATACTTCACAGATCGAATCAACGCTGACGCTGCATATCCGCTACGACGGCACGGACACGGCGCTGGAGGTTGCCTTCGATGGCGCCGATCTGACCGCAGCGGCACGCGCTTTCGAAGCGGCGCACAAGGCGCAATTCGGTTTCATCTCGCCCGGACGGCGCATGATTGTCGAAGCCGTCGGGATCGAAGGCACCGACCGTGATGATCGCCCCGGTTCGCCCGCTTCTGCCGAGGTCGAAGACCACCGGCCGGAACCGGCGTCCATGCGTCCGATCTATTCCGGCGGCCGGCATCGCAGTGCCGGTGTCTTTCACCGCGAGGCGCTCTTGTCGGGTGCACGCATGGCCGGCCCGGCGATCATCATAGAAGCCAACCAGACCATCGTTGTCGAAGACGGTTGGGAGGCAACATTGACCGCCCGTGACAACATTGTCCTGCGCCGCGTTCGTCCTCGCTCGTCGCTTGCTCCTATCGGCACCGATGCCGATCCGGTGATGCTGGAGGTGTTCAACAACCTGTTCATGTCGATTGCCGAGCAGATGGGCGTGACGCTGCAGAACACGGCCTCGTCGGTCAACATCAAGGAGCGGCTGGATTTCTCCTGCGCGGTATTCGATGCCGACGGGCAATTGGTGGCGAACGCGCCGCACATGCCGGTGCATCTGGGGTCCATGGACCGGTCGGTCGAATCGATCATCCGCCAGAACCCGGTGATGAAACCGGGCGATGTCTATGCGCTCAACGCGCCATACAATGGCGGCACGCATCTGCCGGACATCACCGTGGTGACGCCGGTGTTTGATGCCTACCGGACCATCCTCTTCTACGTCGCGGCGCGCGGGCACCATGCCGATATCGGCGGCATGGCACCGGGTTCGGCAACGCCGCGCGCCACGCATCTCGACGAGGAAGGCGTGCTGGTCGACAATTTCAAGCTGGTCTCGGAAGGCGTGTTCAACGAGCAGGCGTTTCTTGACCTGATGACCAACCATCGCTGGCCGGCGCGCAACCCGGTGCAAAACCTTGCCGACATCAAGGCGCAGGTCGCTGCCAACGAGAAGGGCGTCCTCGAACTCTCCCGCATGGTCAGCCATTTCACGCTGCCTGTGGTCCAAGCCTATATGAAGCATGTGCAAGACAATGCGGAGGAAAGCGTGCGCCGGGTTATCGACCGGCTGGCCGATTGCGAGGCCACTTACCCAACCGATCGCGGCCAGGAAATCCGGGTCAAGATCAGCGTCGACCGGACGAAGCGCAGCGCGAAGGTGGACTTTACCGGCACTTCTGATGTCTGGCCCAACAATTTCAACGCGCCGGAACCGGTGACCCGCGCCGCGGTGCTATACGTATTCCGGCTGATGGTCGAAAGCGGCATCCCGATGAATGCAGGCTGCCTGAAGCCGATCGAGATCATCATTCCCGATGGCTGCTTCCTCAAACCCGCCTACCCGGCTGCCGTTGTTGCCGGCAACACCGAGACATCCCAGCATGTGACCAACTGCCTGCTGCAGGCGCTCGGCGCCATGGCCAATGCGCAAGGCTCGATGAACAACCTCACCTATGGCAATGCACGCTACCAGAACTACGAGACGATCTGCTCCGGTGCACCGGCAGGCGTGATGAATGACAGGCGCGGCTTTGCCGGTGCGTCGGGCGTCCACACCCACATGACCAACACAAGGATGACCGACCCTGAGATCCTCGAAATGCGGTTTCCCGTGGTGGTCGAAGAGTTCTCGATCCGGAAAGGTTCCGGTGGCCAAGGCCGATATCCGGGTGGTGACGGCACGCGACGGACACTGCGCTTCCTTGAGGACATGGACTGCGCCATCGTCTCGTCGCACCGCCTCGTGCCGCCCAAGGGCCTTGCCGGGGGCGGTGACGGCCAGTGCGGCAAGACCGAAGTGCGCCGGCTCGACGGCACCCTTGAACTCTTGCAGCCGAGCGACCAGACGCACCTGAAGGCCGGCGAAGCGGTGATCGTCACAACGCCGACACCGGGAGGATATGGGTCAGGATAGCCCCGCTGTCGTGTCAGAAACTGCCGAAGAGGGCTGACAAGACAAGCACGACGCATAGCGCCAACAGCGGTATGGCGACCGCTACGACAAAGATTGGCGCGTAGGCTTCCCGGTGCGTCAGCTTGCCAATGCCCAGAAGCGTGATGACTGCGCCGTTGTGCGGCAACGTATCAAGACAGCCGGTCGCGAGCGACGTGACCCGATGCATCAGCGCCGGATCGATGTTCTGGATGGCGGCAAGCGCAAGATATTTCTCACCCAGCACATCCAGCGCGATCGACATGCCGCCGGACGCAGATCCGGTTATTCCGGCCAAAAGGCCTGTCGAAAGCGCGAGATTGACGATCACGCCGCCGGGAAGGTTGTCCAGACCGCTGGTGATGAGGCCGAACGCTGGCAAGCCGGCAATGACGGCACCAAACCCGACCAGCGCCGCGGTGTTGAAAAGCGGGATCAACGCCATCTGGGCGCCATCGCCCATGACCGTCAGCGGCATATCAAGTTGGCGGTAGACGAGGACCACCAGTGTCACCAGGGCCAGAAGCAGGCTCGCGATCAAGGACCATGTGCCGACGACCGCCTGGGGGTTCGTTGCGCCCCACCTTTCCTCGTCGAGGAATGCGAGGTCGAGTGCCGGGAAGTAGAAGGTCGAAAGTAGCAGGTTGGTAACGATGACCGTTGCGAGCGGTGCCAGGCTCCGCCACAGCGAGGGTTGATGAGGACTTTGAGCCGGCAGTGACGGAACATTATCATCGCGGATGAGATTTTCGGGGTTGCCCGGATAACGGGCCGCCTGCCGCGAAAGATAGACAAGTCCGACTACCGCCATGACCAGGCCGGCAATGATGCCAAGACCGGGCGCCGCAAAAACCGTCGTGCCGAAGTATGGCATCGGGATTGCATTCTGGATGGATGGCGTTCCCGGCAACGCGGTCATGGTGAAGGTGAAAGATCCAAGAGCGATCGCCGCAGGAACGAGGGTGGCGCTTATGCGTGCCGCTTTGAAAAGCGCCAGCGCGATCGGATAGACTGCGAAGGCAACCACGAAAAGCGAAATGCCGCCGTAGGTCAGGATGGCGCAGGCGATAACGACCGCCAGGATGGCGCGACGGGCTCCAAGTGCCGCGATCACGCTCTGCGAGATCGTGGCTGCCGCGCCGGAAACCTCCATGACGCGCCCGAAAATGGCACCGATGACAAACAGCGGAAAGAATGACACGACGAAACTTCCGACCGCCGGCATGAATCGTTGGGTCAATGACGCCATCACCGGGTCGCCGACCAACAAGGCTGCAAGGCCGGCAAGCACCGGCGCGAGAATCAGGACCGAGACGCCCCGCCACGCGAGCCAAACCAGAAGGCCGAGTGAAAGCACGACCGGCAGGACAAGGATCAGACCGTCGATCAGTTGCATGGCGTTCCGTGAACATTTGCAGTGATCACGCTATGCCGTCCCGGGCCGGCGACGGCCATGACCTGCGTCAATTGAGGCGCAAGGTGAGCGCGGCAAACAACCATCGTTTTGACTGATGTCAATGATCGCAAAGACGAACTGACATTTTCTCCCGCAAGCGGGCGGCATCCTGCCTCCGCGATCGTGGAGAGGATCCATGACCCAAATGTACAAGATCGTCTAGGCGGCTTCGGTAGCTGCCTTCGCCATGGCCAGTGCAGCACAGGCCCAGGACCTGCGCGCGTCGGCCCTCGAAATGTTCAAGCCGCTGCCGTCAACCGTGCCGGCGCTGAATGAAAACGTCGTGACGCCTGAAAAGGTCGAACTCGGCAAGGCCCTGTTTTTTGATCCGCGCATGTCGGCATCGGGCGTCTTCTCCTGCAATTCGTGCCACAATGTCGGTACCGGCGGGGATGACAATCTGGAAACCTCGATCGGTCACGGCTGGCAAAAGGGTCCGCGCAACTCGCCGACCGTCTTCAATGCGGTTTTCAACGAAGCCCAGTTCAGGGATGGCCGCGCGCCAGACCTTGCAGCCCAAGCCAAGGGCCCGGTGCAGGCCGGCGTTGAAATGGCCAACACGCCGGACAACGTTCTGGCGACGCTGAATTCGATGCCGCAATACGTGGACTGGTTCAAGGCGTCGTTCCCGGAAGAAGCCGAGCCGGTTTCCTTCGACAACTTCGCAAAGGCCATCGAGGCTTTCGAAGCCACGCTGATCACCCCGTCACCCTTCGATTCGTGGCTGAATGGCGACGATGCCGCACTCGGCGAAGCGGAGACCGCCGGTCTCAAGCTGTTCATGGACAAGGGTTGCGCCTCCTGCCACTCGGGCGTCAACCTCGGCGGCAACGGCTATTATCCGTTCGGTCTGATTGAAAAGCCGGGTGCGGACGTCTTGCCCGTCGGCGACAAGGGTCGTTTCGCGGTCACGGAAACAGCCGATGACGAATATGTTTTCCGTGCGGCGCCGCTTCGCAACATCGCGCTGACTGCGCCTTATTTCCACTCCGGCAAGGTCTGGGATCTCAAGGTGGCGGTGCAGATCATGTCGGAATCGCAGCTTGGCGCAGAGATCACCGATGAAGAAACCGACCAACTCGTTGCTTTCCTGAACGCGCTGACCGGCAAGCTTCCTGAAGTGACCTACCCGATCCTGCCGGCAGAAACCGCAGCAACCCCGCGTCCGACCGGCGAAGTCATCGTCGAATAAGGCGAAAGGCCATTCGATAGACATAAGGCGCCGGGAACAATCCTGGCGCCTTTTTCGTTTGGGCGGAAAGTTCGTCTCAAACGTGTCGCTTGCCAAAACCCATGCGCGCCAGAAGCCCGTCCTTGCGGACAAACTGGTGCCAAATCGCTGCAGCGACATGCAGTACTATGAGGCCCGCGAGCAGCTTGGTCGCGATGGCATGCACATAGCGCGGTGGGTACACCCAGAAACTCTCCGGCAGCGGATCGCCCGAGCCGAAGAACACGATGTCGGGAAGGCCCGCCAACACCGACATGGCCATTCCCGAACCGGCGACAATGAAGATCAGCGCATACAATGCCCAATGGGCCAGAGCGCCTGCCCGGTCGATCTGCACGTTGCCGGTCTCGACATGGGGCGGCGCAGCGGTCCGCATTTTCACGATCAGCCGCACGATCAGCAGCGCCATGACTGAAACGCCAAACAGCATGTGTCCGAAAAGACCGTCGATCTTCAAGGGATCGGTGCTTGGCAAAGGCGCCAGAAGAAAGGTCCCAGCGAGCAAAAGGATCACGATCAAGGCTGCCATCAGCCAATGAAGGGTGACGAGCAGCGGGTGGTAGCGGGTTACTCCGGACATGGCATCATCCTGATCTGTTGCAAGCGTTGCCCCTGTCGCGTCAGTGCGCCAGCGGCATACGATTATCGCGTCGTCCGGATGATCGCGTCGATCAGCCGTGCGACCTGATAGCGGTTCTCCGAAGGCGTCAGCCCCATGCGCACGATGACCAGTTCCTCGGAGGGAATAATGTTGACCGACTGGCCGTCGTGCCCGTTCATGAAAAAGCTGTCGGACGGCAGTTCCGGGATCGGTTCGCCCATCCAGGCATTGGCGGGGCGCCGCCAGACCTGCCCGCGCCCGTATTGGCCGTCCGAAGCCGGGTGGGCCTCGATCATCCAGTCGACATAGCCCACCGGCAGGAGCGAGCGGCCGTTCCAGACGCCGCGCTGCAGCAGGAACTGGCCGACCCGTGCCCAGTCACGGGCGGTAGCGTACATGTAGGATGAGCCGACGAATGTGCCGGATGCATCCATCTCCAGCGTGGCGCTGGTCGCGCGCAGCGGTGCAAACAGCGCTTCCTTCGGGAAATTCGCGGCTGTCTGCCGGTCGCCGATCGCATCCTGCCAGATCTTGGAGAGCAGAACGGTGGTGCCGGACGAGTAGTTGAAAACGTCGCCGATGCCACCGGGCGTTTCTGCGTCGAGCGGCTGGCTGGCAACAAATCCGGCCATGTCCTGTTCCAGATAGAGCATCCGTGTCACGTCGGAGACCGAGCCATAGCCTTCGTTCCATACAAGATCGCTGGCCATGCCGGACAGATCGGCGAGCGTGATCGCGCTGCGATCATCGCCCGCCCAAACAGTGACACCGGCGTTCTGACCGGTGATGATCTTTCCTTCGCGCACCGCCCGGCCGATCAGTGCTGCCGTCACGGTCTTGGTCATCGACCATCCGAGCAAAGGCACTTCCGGGCCAAACCCGTCGCCATAGCGCTCGGCAATGATCTGCCCGTTCTTGACGACGACGACGGCACGCATGCCGGGCCCGACAAGGGCCTCATCGGACAGGATTGCTTCCAGCTCCGTATCCGCCACGGTTTCCACCATGTCTCCGACCGGCCACGGCGCTGCGATCATCGTGACCGCCATGCCTTCCGGCGGGATCGGCCCGGTGACGTCCGACGGGTCACCACCGGGCGCCGAAGAGCAACCGGCCGACGGACCGCGATAAACGGCAAGTCCGCCACCGATGAAGCCGAAAAGACCGGCGCGCACGGTGCCGGCCTCCCGGTCGACGTTGATCCGCATCAGGCGCAGCAGCGGATGGCCGGGCGCCTGCACATCGACCGCAAGCACCTCCTGCGCATCGCGGCCGGCCAGAAAGACGTTGGAGCAGACGATCTTGGCGGAGTAGTTGGCGCCGACCCGGATCAGGTCCGGCGGGCTGACGACAAGCCAGCCGATCAAGGCCGCGACAAGCGCAAGTCCCGCAAACCCGATGCGGCGGATGATCGTCATGGAACTGCCCCTATACCTTGATGCGTCACAGGTTTAGCCTAAGCGGAAGCGGCGTCAATCTTGCCGCGACGAAAGCGCCCGTACACTTGGCGGCCGCGAATCGGTTAGAGATGCTGGACGAAAGCGGCATTGCGACCCACATTCTGGCGTCGGCAAAGGGTTGGAGACGGATTTGCGAACTTTCGGACGCGCAGCCCTTGCAACAACGCTGGCGCTTGGTGCCTTGCTGGGTCTTGCCGGCTGCACGCAGGTCGACGACGTCTTCACGGAAACAACGCGGCCGGCGGCGACATTTGCAACGGCCGTTCCGCGCTTTTCCGACAGCGATCCCGTCGACAACTGGGAGGGCGGCGGGCCGCACGGGTTCCCGGTGCACGGCATCGATGTTTCAAAATACCAGCAGGCGATCGACTGGCAAAAGGCTCGAAGCGCAGGCGTTGCGTTCGCCTTCATCAAAGCGACCGAAGGCGGCGACCGGTTGGACGATCGTTTCATCATCAACTGGCACGATGCAAAGCGCGCTGGCGTTCCGCGCTCGGCCTACCACTTCTATTATTTCTGCACGCCGGCGGCGGTGCAGGCCAGGTGGTTCATCCGCAATGTGCCGAAGGACAAAGGGGCCCTGCCCCATGTTCTCGACATGGAATGGAACCACAAGTCGCCGAGCTGCAAGTTTCGCCCTTCGCCGGAAAAAGTGCGCGCCGAAATGGAAACCTTCATGTCGATGATCGCGAGCCACTACGGGCGCAGGCCGATCATCTACACGACCGTTGATTTCCACCGGGAAAACCTCGTCGGGCACTTCGAGCGCGACGCCTTCTGGCTGCGCTCGGTCAAGGCGCATCCGCGCGTGCCTTATCCCGGTCGCAACTGGGTGTTCTGGCAGTATACGGGGACCGGCCGAGTGCCAGGTATCAATGGCGATGCCGACATCAACGTTTTCGTTGGCGGTATCGACCAGTGGCGCAAGTGGCTGGCATCCGTGACCAACTGACAGCGTTCAAAGCCGGTCAAAGTCGTCCTTCCGGTCGGGCATCAACATGACGGCGGTCGACAGATAGCCGAACCCGAACGTGACGCCGAACGACATTCCCATCAGGGCAAGGACGGCGAACTTGTTGCTGGCATTGGCATAAAGATTGCCGAGCCCGCCAACATTCATCCAGATCAGCAGAAACGCGACGCCCCAGCCGATCAGGACGCCGATAACCGAGTTGATGATCACGAAACGGATGAGCTTGGGCATGGGCAAGCCTCTGGTTTGGGAGATCGCAAATCACCTGAACAGGTATCTGCGATGTCGAGCACCCCTACAACGCGGCAAAACGCAGCGCGGCTGATCACGTTTTTCCAGACAGCCGAATGGTTCGTGATGGCGTGGATTGCGATCAGAAATTCGCCCCGGTTTTCACCCCGGCACGTTGCGCCGCACAAACGATTCCTGTTGTGAAACTGTCACAATGCGCTAATCTTTTCTTCTTGACCGAACGGAGGAACACCAATGGATCTGTCACGCTCGCTCAACTTCGTCATCGTGTGTGCCGCCTTTGCGTTTGTAGCTGCGCTGGTCCTCGGCGTGGTCTGAAAATCGGCAATCTCCAGCCAAAGAAAAGGCCGGGCATGACTGCCCGGCCTTTTTGATTCGTCGCGCTTCTTTCGCTCGGCAGGCCCTCAGGCGGCCGCTTCCACGCCTTCGGAGCCGCGCACACCGATCAGGTGGCAAATGGCGAAAACCAGATCCGGGCGGTTCATCGTGTAGAAGTGGAAGTCCCGCACACCGCGCTCGATCAGGTCGAGAACCTGTTCTGCAGCAACCGCCGCCGAGATCAAGGCGTGGGTACCCGGATCGTTTTCCAGTCCCTCGAACCTTTCGGCAAGCCAGTCCGGCACATGCGCCTGGCAGCGTGAGGCGAAGTTGGAAACAGCCTTGAAGTTGTGGATCGGCAGGATGCCCGGCACGATCGGGATGTAGATCCCCGCGCGGCGGGCGCGCTCAATATAGCGCTCATAGGTATCGTTTTCGAAGAAGAACTGGGTGATGGCGCGGGTTGCGCCATTGTCGACCTTGCGCTTCAGCATGTCGATGTCGGTCGCAAAATCCGGGCTTTCCGGGTGTTTTTCCGGATACGCGGCGACCGAGATGTCGAAATCGGCAAAGGCCTTCAACCCGGCAACCAGATGCGCAGCGTTTTCATAGCCATCAGGATGCGGCACATATTTTGTGCCCATGCCGGTTTGCGGATCGCCGCGCAGCGCCACGAAGCGGCGGATTCCCATCTCTGCGAAATCGCGCACGACCTCGTCGACTTCTTCGCGCGTCGAACCGACACAGGTGATGTGAGCGCATGCATCCATGCCACCGGCCTGCATCACGCGGGCCAGCGTCCTGCGGCTCGGATCGCGGGTGGAGCCGCCCGCGCCATAGGTGACGGACACGAAATCCGGGGACAGCGGCTTCAGCTTGTCGATCGTGTCGGCAAGCGTTGCTTCCATCTGGTCATTCTTCGGCGGAAAGAACTCAAACGACACGCGCACATCATCGCCCGAAAGCGGACCGCGATTTCTGGAAAATGCACTGCCACGCATCACGCTACCGCCTTTCTGCCGGCCGAGCCGGATTGTCCATTGGCCACTAACATCCGAGGGTCGCGCGCGACCCAGATCATCACTGTCAGCTTGTCACCGGCGCCATTGGCCGGCGCCAGTTTGATCGCCTGAAAATCTTCGAGACCTGCAGCTGCCAACCACTGCGACACGGTCGGCGTATCGAAGCCGAGGCGATGGTGGCGGTGCTTTTCACGCAGGAACTCAAGCTCGTGCGGCGCAAAATCGACGATGACCATTTTCCCGCCTGCCGACAGGCTGCGGGTTGCCTCGGCGACCGCAAGACCCGGATCATCAAGGAAATGCAGAACCTGATGGATGATGACGAGATCGTAGGCATCGCGCGGCACCGGCGGGGAAAACACATCGCCTAGCAACAGGTCGGCGTTGGTGATGCCGGCGGCTTCCATGTTGGCGCGGGCCACATTGAGCATGTCGCGGTTCGAATCGATGCCGGTTACGGTCCGGCAGCGCGGTGCCAGCAATTCCAGCATGCGGCCGGTTCCGGTGCCGATGTCGAGGAGTGCGTTGAAAGGTCCCATGCCGACGGTTTCCAGCAGCTTCGCTTCTACCTTGCCGTCAGCAACGTGCAATGAGCGGATCTGGTCCCAGGACCGGGCATTGGACGAGAAATAGGCCGACGCACTCTCGCGGCGCTGGCGCTTGACCATGTCGAGACGTTCAGCATCGCGCGTCAGGACCGGGTCATTGCCATCGGCGTGGCGCAGGATTTCGGCAACGAGCGCACCCTGGCTGCCATGGCTGTCGAGGCGGAACAGCGCCCACGATCCCTCCTGACGGCGGCGGATGAGCCGCGCTTCCAGAAGCAGCTTCAGGTGCCGCGAAACACGCGGTTGCGACTGGCCCAGAATGGTGGTCAGTTCCGAAACCGTGAGGTCGGTTTGGGCCAGGAGCTTGAGCATGCGAAGGCGGCTCGGCTCGGCGACCGACTTCAGATGTTCGACGAGCGTGTCGACATCAAGGCTGTCGGATTGTGTTTGTGCAACTTGAGACATAAAGATATGTTTATATCGTTCTCAAAGCTTTCGCAAGCGGATTGTACGGGACGCAGACGATGACGACGAAGCGCCAACAGGCCGTTTCGCAGGCGCTGAACCTTCTGGCGCCGATGATGCCACTGGAAGACGTGCTTGTCGTCCGGGCGCTGGTCGGGCGCCCGCACATGCGCTCGTTGCTGGCGGAAAAGGCGGTGTGGCTGGCGGCGGTGTCGCATGTTCGCCATGTATACACGGACTATGATGCACTGCTCGACGACGGTTACGATCGCGATTCGGCCCGGCACTTCGTGCTCGACGACATCAATGATGTGCTGGAGCGCTGGCAATGCCGCAAGCGGGTTGACGGCACCGAGGACGAAGAACTACTCGACAGCATGGTTGGCCCGGCTTTTGCCGAGCCACTGCCGGTCATGCCGGATACACCCACTGTTCCGGCAACTGGACGCGAACGGAAGCGCCGACGGCGATGACGCCGGGCTTTTCGACCCAACCGAGGACGCCGCGGCGGCGCTTGGCATGTTTCGGGAAGGCAAGAGCGAGATCCTTGTCCCCTTCCCGCCCGAGATGGCGGGCAATGGAGGCACCGGACAGCGAGCATGGGCCATTCTGGAAATCGATCTTGATTGTCGCGCCGCCGGCAAAGAACAGAAGCGTCGAGGCCGGCAGCATCGAGAGCATCGGAACGCCGGAAAGCGTCATGTTCGCGCCGATCCATTCGGGCGCGATCTGCTCGATTCCCATGTCCGACGCCGCTGCAGCCAGTTCATCGCGCGAAACGATCGTCACCTGCCGTTCGTTGCGCATGATCGTGCCGCGCGTGTACCAGGGTTCGCGGCCACCGGAACGGCGCGTCTGGCCTGCATGGACATCGCCGGGAATGCCCTCAAATGTCAGTTCGATCTCGCCAACGGGTGTCGTGACAAAATCGCGGCCGGATGCCTTGAACAGGCCGTCAACCACGGCCTCGAAGCGACGGGCAGGATGGATTTCTGGCATTGTCACGTCTTGTTTTCCCGTAGCTTGAACCGGCACCAACATGGGTTAAGGCTGGAGACTGCCGGTGACAAGCATTGTTTGCACCGCTGCCATATTCCCGAAAGCATTGTAGGTTACGTCGCAATTGCGGGTCCGGATTCGCTTGTGTGCGATATCGCACAGATGTGAGTGAATGGGGTCGCTTTAACCTGGTCACCGAACCAACCGAGGAGCTCCCATGTTCGCCATTCGATCGACCGCCACTGCGCTTGCACTGATCTTTGCGGTTTCACCCGCTTTCGCATTTGAAGGCCAAGCTGTGTTCGACCAGCTTTCGGGCCTGTTTGCCCGCCAGGGCGCGACCCTGACTGCCAGCCAGGTTACGCTCGATGGCGATGACGTGGTGCTTTCGGGCGTTTCGTTTGGCCCCGGCGACGACTTGAACCCGCTCAACATCGAAGAAGTCCGTCTGCAGGACGTCGTCCAGATCGACGACAGCTACCGCGTCGGCGTGATCGAAATGCCGGCCTTCACCCAGACCAAGGATGGCAAGACGCTGGAATTTGGCGGCGCGGCCATCGACAACCTGTTCATCCCCGGCCCTTCGGTCACCGATCCGATCCTTGCGTCGGGCATGTCGAGCGGCATCCGGGTCGGCGCCGTCAAGTTCCTTGAAGGCACCGACGAAGTCTTTTCAATGCAGTCGATGAGCGCGACCAGCACCGACTACCAGCCGGGCGGTGCCATGGCATTCGAAATGTCCATCGACGGCATGACCGCCGACATGACCAAGCTGCCCGAAGCACAGGCGCGCGAGACGATGGCTGCGCTCGGCTATGACCGGCTCAACGGCAATGTCACCGGTTCGGGCAACTGGGACACGGCCTCGGGCCGGATGGTTGTCGAAGAGATCACCTATGCGGTCGATGATGCCGCCGAACTGGTAATGCGCTTCGACATCGGCGGCTACACCGCCGAATTGCTCGGCGCGATGGTTGCGATGCAGGAGCAGATGAAAGACCAGTCCGAGGAAGCGCAGGGCCTTGCCATGCTCGGCTTGCTTCAGCAGTTGGAAATCAACTCGCTCGCCGTCGAGCTTTCGGACAAGTCCTTGACCAACCGCCTGCTCGACTTCTTCGGTCAGCAGCAGGGCATGGACCGTGCGTCGATGGTCGCGATGGCCAAGGGCGTTCTGCCGCTCGGCCTTGCCCAGCTTCAGGACCCGGCCTTTGCCGCCAAAGCCTCGGCTGAAATCGGCAAGTATCTCGACAATCCGGGCACGTTGAAGATAGTTGCAGCTCCGGCAAGCCCGGTACCAGTCGCGCAGATCATGTCGGCTGTCATGACCACGCCGCAGGCGCTGATCGGCACGCTGGCTGTCGACATCATGGCCAACGAATAAGCTTCGAACGCGAACCGAAAAACAAAACCGGCGGAATCACTTCCGCCGGTTATTTCATTTCTCGATTCCGACGGATCAGCCCTTCGCAGGCGGAATGACCCGCAGCGACAATTCGCGAAGCTGTGCCGGTGATGCTTCCGCCGGTGCGTTCATCAACAGGTCGATTGCCTGCTGGTTCATCGGGAACAGCGCGATCTCGCGCAGGTTCTTGACGCCGCAGATCAACATCACGACCCGGTCGACACCCGCCGCCATGCCGCCGTGCGGCGGTGCGCCATACTGGAAGGCGCGGTAGAGCCCGCCGAAGCGCTCCTCGACCGTCTCACGCGACAGACCGGCAATCTCGAACGCCTTGACCATGGTTTCGGGCAGATGGTTGCGGATACCACCGGATGCGATTTCATAGCCGTTGCAGACCAGATCGTACTGGTAGGCCTTGAGGCCGAGCACGGCGTCGTTGCCTTCAGCCAGCGCCGCTTCCAGCGCTTCGCGACCGCCTTGCGGCATCGAGAACGGGTTGTGGGCGAACTCGATGCGCTTGTCGTCCTCGTTCCATTCGTAGAACGGGAAGTCGATGATCCAGGCCAGTTCGAAACGGTCGCGATCGACAAGGTCGAGTTCCTCGCCGGCGCGCAGGCGCGCATCACCGGCAAAGCGGTAGAACTTGGCCGGATCGCCCGCCGCAAAGAAGCAGGCGTCGCCATCGCCAAGACCAAGCTGGACGCGGATTGCCTCGGTGCGTTCGGCGCCGATGTTCTTGGCAATCGGGCCAGCGCCTTCCAGCGTCTCGCCTTCCTTGCGCCAGAAGATGTAGCCGAGGCCCGGCTGGCCCTGCCCTTGCGCCCAGGCATTCATGCGGTCACAGAAAGCACGGCTGCCGCCGGTCTTTGCCGGGATCGCCCAGACCTGGTGCTTGGGCGACGCGTCGAGAATGCCGGCAAACACCTTGAAGCCGGAGCTGCGGAAGTGGTCCGAGACGTTTTCCATGACGATCGGGTTGCGCAGGTCCGGCTTGTCGGAGCCGTACATGCGGATCGAATCGTCGTGCGCGATGCGCCGGAACGTCTGGCTCACCGGCTTGCCGTTGGCGAACGTCTCGAACAGCGAGCGGTAGACCGGCTCCATGGTGCCGAGAATGTCATCCTGCTCGACAAAGCTCATTTCCAGGTCGAGTTGGTAGAACTCGCCATAGAAGCGGTCGGCGCGCGGGTCCTCGTCGCGAAAGCATGGCGCGATCTGGAAATAGCGGTCAAAACCCGAAACCATCAGCAACTGCTTGTACTGCTGCGGCGCCTGCGGTAACGCATAGAATTTTCCAGGATTCAAACGCGACGGCACCAAAAAGTCCCGCGCACCCTCCGGCGTCGGATTCGACAAAATCGGAGTCTCAATCTCATAAAAACCAACCTCATCCAAATACCGCCGCGCCGCCGATGTAATCTTGCTCCGCTGACGAATGTTCTTCGACATACGCGGCCTCCGCAAATCCAGATAACGATACTTCATCCGCATGTCCTCATTCGACAACTCCTTGTCCAACTGAAACGGCAAAACATCCGCCTTGTTCAAAATCGTCAGCGAAGTCGCAACGACCTCAACCGCACCCGTCGCCATCTTGCTATTCTCAGCACCATCCAAACGCTTCGACACCATCCCCCTCACCTGCACCACATCCTCTTCACGCAAAGTATGCGAAAGCTTCGCCGCCTCCGCATTCTCCTCCGGCCGGAAAACACATTGCGTCATCCCCTCGCGATCCCGCAAATCAATGAAAATCACACCCCCATGATCCCGCGCCGAGTTCACCCAACCCACAAGCTCCACCTCTTTCCCAAGATCACTCTCCCTTAGCTCATCACAATGATGTGTAGAATACTTATTCATAAATAATAAAAATTAATCTTAACCCTCAATCTCTTAACTCTTCATTCGCGTTTATTAGCGTTCATTCGCGGTTAAAAATCTTCACGCCAACAACGGCCCGTCGGGTTCGGTGAGTCTCTGGGTCATCCATTCCACAAGTGAGGCGGCCTCACACTCCTCTTCCATCCGACTCGACAAAACCTTGATCTTCACCACCGGAAACTCCTCCCCGATCACCACCGCAAACCTCGCCCCACACTTCTCCGCCGTCTGAAACTGCTTCCCGACCTTCACCTTCGCCAGCGAATGATCCACCGCCATCCCCGCACGCCTCAGCTCGGTCACCACACGCAAACCCTCACCCCACTTCTCATCATCCGCCACCACCACAAACACATCACAACCCGCCGCATTCCGCATCAACCAAACCTCCATCTGCATCGCCGCATGAGCCGTCTCCTCAATCAAATTCCGTATCACATAATCCCCCATCGCAAACCCCGTCGCCGGCATATCCACCGCGCCATCCGAAATGGTCTTCACCAAAGTATCATACCTGCCCCCACCCGCCACAGCCCTCATCGACTTGCTCGAATCAAACACCTCAAACACCACCCCCGTATAATAAGCCAAACCACGAACAATCGATAAATCCAGCTCCACAAAATCCGCCAACCCACGAGCCGCCAAATTCGCAACAATCTCCTCAAAACTCCCCTCCGCATCCTTCGGATTCGCCACAAAACCCTTCACCTCCTCCAAACTCGTCCCGAACCTCGCCAACTTCTCCTCCAAAACCTCCGGCTTCTCCCTCTCCAGCTTGTCCACCAAATTCAAAAAATCCGCCATCACATCCTCACCCACACCCCGCGCCTGCGCAAACTTCACCCAAGCATTCCGATCCGAAACCCTCACCACAAAATCCCCCTTCACAAAACCAAACGCCAACATCGTCTCAATCGCCAACGCGATCAACTCCGCATCCGCACCCGCCCCGGCCTCACCCAAAATATCCACATTGAACTGATGAAACTCACGCCCCCGCCCCTTCTGCGGCTTCTCATACCGGAAACACTGCCCGATCTCAAACCACTTCAACGGCTTTGCATACTGCCTCTGCTCCGCCGCCACAATCCGCGCCAAAGACGCCGTTACCTCCGGCCGCAACGTAACATCCCGCCCTCCCTGATCCTCAAACCGAAACAACTGCTTCGACAACTCCCCACCACTCTTCTTCAAATACAAACCCGTATCCTCCAAAATCGGCGTCTCATACTCCACAAACCCACTCCGCCTCGCAACCCCACGCCACGTCTCAAACAAATAATTCCTCACCGCACACTCCCTTGGTGTGAAATCCCGAAACCCCGTTAATGCCTGATATGGTATGCCTGCCATCTGCGCGAGGCGCGACAATGCACACCCATTCCCACATATCAAGACTTTCCAACACCCCTTCCCACTCCTCATCCCAAATCTTCATCCGTGAAAATCCGCGCTATCCGTGGTTCAAAAATCTTCCCCTTCCCCCACATACAAAACCATTCCGTGTATTCCGTGCATTCCGTGGTAAAAAACTTGGCGAACTCAGCGAGCTTGGCGGTTAATCAATCTCTCCCCAAAAAAAATCCACATTCATCCCAAAATAATCTTGCAACCAACTCACACCTAAGTTTTCTTTCCGCCCGCACCGCGACCAACGACCCGTTCGTCTATCGGTTAGGACTCCAGGTTTTCATCCTGGCAAGAAGGGTTCGACTCCCTTACGGGTCGCCATTTTTATGGAAAAAAGCCTCCGATCAGAGCACCGCTCCCCGGAGGCTTTTTCATTCAATACAGAAACCCTCGTGACTCCCCTGGAAAAAACCACAGCCATCAGCGGAAAAAAAGGTCCCGGCTCCATCGCCGCACTCACCTGCTACGACTACCCCACCGCCAAACTCCTCGATGACGCAGGCATCGACATCCTCCTCGTCGGCGACTCCCTCGGCATGGTCGTCCTCGGCTTCCCGGACACCACACACGTCACCCTCGATCACATCCTCCACCACCTCAGAGCCGTCGCCCGCGCCAAACCCCGCGCCCTCCTCATCGCCGACCTACCCATCCACACCTACGAAACCCCTGCCCAAGCACTCCAAACTGCCCAAGCACTCGCCGCTGCCGGAGCCGATGCCGTAAAACTCGAAGGCGGCATCCGTCAGGCCGAAAAAGTCCGCGCCATCACCTCCGCCGGCATCCCCGTCTGCGGCCACCTCGGCATGCTCCCCCAACGCGTCCTCCAGGAAGGCGGCTACCACAAAAAAGGCAAAACCCCCGAACAAACCGCCGAAATCCTTGCCGGTGCCCATGCACTCATCGATGCCGGCGTATTCGCCATCATCCTCGAATCTCTCACTCCTACAGCCGCCACAACCATCACCCAATCCATCCCCATCCCCACCATCGGCATCGGTTGCGGAAACGCCACCTGCGATGGCGAAATCGCCGTCATCACCGATCTCCTCGGCTCCTTCCCCTGGTTCGTCCCCCCCTTCGCCAAACCGGAAACCAACCTCGCCTCATCTACTACAAAAGCCGTAAAAAAATACATCACCCGCATCCGCACCTCTCTTTCTTGAAAGTTGAAATTTAAATTTTGAAATTTTAGTGCTCCTCTACATCCACATCCCCTTCTGCCACCGCATCTGCCCCTACTGCTCCTTCTACAAACACACCCCCGGCAACACACCAATACCCGATTTCATCCAAGCCATCGGCCAGGAAGCAATATGGAGAAGGGGTTTGGAACCCCTTTCTTCCCACCCAAAAACCCTCTATCTCGGCGGCGGCACGCCCTCCATGCTCTCACCCAAACACCTCACCGATCTATTTGATCACCTCAGGAACATCTTCGATCTCAGCCAAGTCGAAGAAATCACCCTCGAAGCCAACCCCGCCACCTTCGACCTCTCCAAAGCCAAACTCTTCAAAGACCTCGGCATCACACGCATCTCCCTCGGCATCCAATCCTTCTCACCTCAAACCCTCACAACCCTCGGACGCGAACACACACCCCAACAGGCCACCGAATCCGTCCACATCCTCCGACAAGCCGAAATCCCCTCCGTCAACATCGACCTCATGTTCTCCATCCCCGGCCAATCCCTCGAAAACTGGAAACAAACCCTGCAACACACCATCTCCCTCCAGCCCGACCACATCTCCGCCTACAACCTCACCTACGAAGAAGACACCGCCTTCTTCAACTCCCTGAAAAACGGCACCTACGAAGAAAACGAAGACAACGATGCCGAACACTACCACCTCGCCGAAGACCTCCTCACCTCCGCCGGCTTCGACCACTACGAAACCTCCAACTACGCCCGTCCAAACCACCACTCCCTCCACAACCAAGGTTACTGGCAAGGCAACGACTACCTGGGCCTCGGCCCCTCCGCCGTCTCCACCATCCACAACACCCGCCACCGCAACATCCCCGACACCAACGCCTACATAAAACTCATCCAATCCCTAGGCAACGCCATCCACGAATCCGAAACCCTCTCCCCTCAACAACGCACCATCGAACTCATCGCCCTAGGCCTCCGCACCTCCACCGGCATCCCCCTAAACCTCCTCTCCCGAAAATCCCTAACAAAAGCCCACCAACTCGCCTCCGAAAACCTCCTCGCCATCAACAACACCCACCTCATCCTCTCCAAAAGAGGCCGCCCCCTAGTAGACCCCATCGCCGCCGAACTCATCGACTAAAGTAGCTGCGGCGTCCCGCCGCAGGCCGTGCAAGCCGCGTCTCGCGGCTCCTGCCTATCGAGATATCCTTTGCTTTCTCTTACTCTTCTTCACACCAATTCCACGCCACCCATAAACAAACAAAACAAGCCCTAAAGCCGCAAAAATCGGCAGCATAATCCTCCCTAGTTTATGATTCTCCTCATGCCACCGCTCATGATTCTTAGGCGTCAAATGCACGACACCTGAACTGCTCATCCCCACAAACTCCCTCCACTCATAGCCCTGGAATCGATGCTTGCGAGGCGCACCTTCCATCTCGCTACGGTTGAGAATAAACTCAATATCCTGTCCTTCTTTTAGCACATCTGGAGTCCGTGAGCCGAATCTGAACTTACTCGGGTATGGCGAATCCGATTTCATTCTTATCTCACTATTTTTCATCGCCACCAGCAGATCGACATCATGCTTGTGTCCCTTCTCATTCCTAGCCCACGCGACAACACCACTCAC
The DNA here is from genome assembly GCA_041752455.1 of Roseitalea sp. Classification (GTDB taxonomy): domain Bacteria; phylum Pseudomonadota; class Alphaproteobacteria; order Rhizobiales; family Rhizobiaceae; genus JBGSWL01. The sequence goes on from JBGSWL010000078.1 coordinate 100,785, forward strand.
GCGAACCAGTTCTTGATCAAGAACATCCACAGGGCGGTAAAAATAAAATCCAAGAACACCGCAGCCTACGCAAGAAATCCCACCTATAACCATCTCCGATATCTTTTTCCTTCGTCCCCTCTGGTTCTCAAAAAGACCGATAAAAAAATCTTGGATCAAAATCTGTAGCAGGGAAAACATAACTAGAAGCCAAGTCGATCAAGCTGGGGAAAAACCACAGATATCCGATGAAGATTGAACCACGAATTTCCAGAACTAAAGATCCAGAGATGTGATCTTAAAAACATCTTCTTCATTCGTGTGATTCGTGAAATTCGTGGTTAAAAAAAATAGCGATGATACGCGTAAATTCGCGATTCAAATTCTTCAATCCTCAATCTTCAATCCCTCCCCAAAACCCTCCTCAAAAACCTCACCATCACCGCCGCAGCACTCTTCCCCGTCTCCAAAACCTCCTCGTGATTCAAATTCTCCTGCAAACCCGCAGCCCAATTCGTCAAACACGAAAACCCAAGCACCCTCATCCCCAAAGCCCGCGCCTGAATCGCCTCCAGCACCGTGCTCATCCCCACCGCATCCGCACCCATCACACCCAGCATCCTCACCTCCGCCGGCGTCTCATACTGCGGCCCCCGCAAACCAGCATAAACCCCCTCATACAAACTCACACCCATCTCACTGGCCGCCTCCCGAAACTCCTCACGCCACCCCGCATCATACACCTCGCTCATATCCACAAACTGAGCACCCACCAACGGCGATGCACCTGTTAGATTCAAATGATCCGAAAGCATCATCCACCCCCCCGGCTGAAACCCACGATTCAAACACCCCGCCGCATTCGTCAGAATCAACGATTTCACACCTTGCTCCGCCATCCATCTCACCCCCGACGTCACCTCACGCGCCCCATGCCCCTCATACAAATGCACCCGCCCCTTCATCAACAAAACCTCCACCCCACCCAAATTCCCGAAAATAAACTTCCCCACATGCCCCGGCACCGTCGAACGCGGCAACCCCGCCTCCTCAAACCCCACCTCCCGCAACACCTCCACCTCATCCGCCAAAGCCCCTAAACCCGATCCAAGCACAATACCAACCATACCCAAAACGTACATCTCTCATCCCCCTCCGCAAGAATCAAAACCTCTCCGTCTCCCCAAAATCAAAAATCAACAATCAAAAATCGTCATTCATCAATCAAATACCCCTCCATCTCTCCGTCTCTCCGACCTCAAGACCCTCTCCCTCCTCCTCCCAAAAACTTTCCTTGAATAACACCACCATTCTCGCGTCCATATATCCAATGATACGTATATCCTCCGCATTCCTCTGGCTGCTCGCCCTTCTCCCTTTGCTAGGAATCCCGGAAGACGAAATCCCAACCGATATACGGCAATACGGCGACCTTTTCCTCACGGAGGACGAAGCCTCAGCTTACGCAAAACTCGAAGCCTGGGTTTTCGACAAAACCAACACCGATCAGGAAACCGCCCGCAGAATCGCCGTTGCGAGGGATCTCTTGGCCAGTGGCGGCTATGTGAGCGGACGCTACAGTGATCACGAGAA